>CAITOL010000159.1 GCA_903893975.1 uncultured Rhodospirillales bacterium
CCTGCCCCGCCGGCAGCTACTGCCCCACCGCCAGCACCACCCCCACCGCCTGCCCCGCCGGGGATTATTGCCCCAGCGGTGCCGGCGCCGGCACGCTTTGCCCGGCCGGCTATTACTGCCCCGCCGCCTCCGCCAGCTACACCGCCTGCCCCGGCGGATATTATTGCAGCGCCGGCGCGCCAACCTATGTCGCCTGCCCGGCGGGCTCGTACTGCCCGGCCACCTCCGGGGCTGCCACCACCTGCACCAGCGGGCATTACTGCCCCGCCGTCAGCCCCTTGCCCACGCCCGCGCCGGCCGGCACCTATATCGCGACTACCGGCGCCACCAGCCTGGCCGCCGCCACCCAATGTCCCGCCGGCAATTACTGTCTCGCCGGCGCCACCGGCCCCACCGCCGCCCCCGCCGGCAGTTACATCGCCAGCACCGGCGCCACCAGCACGGCTGCCGCCACCACCTGCCCGGCCGGCCATTACTGCCCCGCTGGCACCGCCACCCCGGTCAAAGCGCCGGCCGGCAGCTACATCGCCACCACCGGCGCCAGCAGCACCGCCGCCGCCACGTCCTGCCCCGCCGGCAATTACTGTCCGCTCGGCGCCGCCACCCCCACCCAGGCCGCCGCCGGCACCTACATCGCCACCTCCGGCGCCAGCAGCACGGCGGCCGAGGTCACCTGTCCCGCCGGCAATTACTGCCTCACCGGCGCTGCCGCCCCCAGCAAAGCCCCCGGCGGCACCTATATCGCCACCCAAGGCGCCACCAGCGCCGCCGCCGCCTCCGGCTGCCCCGCCGGCAGCTACTGCCCCAAGGGCAGCGCCACCCCCACGGCGGACGACGCCGGCTACTATTCCATCGCCGGCGCCGGCAACCAGATCCCGTGCCCGGTGGAAACCACCTGCCCCGCCGGCATCCTGCTCGGCACCATATCGCAAAGCCTCACGCTCGACCCGGCCAGCCCCGGCAACGCCGGCACCCTCACCTTCACGCCGGAGGCCGTGGGCCAGTTCGCCACCCTCACCCTCCAGCTCAGCCTGCCGTCGGGCGATGCCAATGAACGCATTTCCGGCTTCGCGGTCAGCGGCACCACCGCCCCCTTCGCCCTGCTCGGCCTCGCCACCACCGATGTCATCAAAGACGGCCAACCGCTGGATCTCGGCCTGGTCTTCGCCCCCACCAGCGCCGGCACCGCCACCATGGTGCTCACCCTCAACCTCACCCCGGATGGCGGGGTAGACCCGGCCTTCAGCCTCACCATCACCGGCAACGCCACCACCACCCTGCCAGAACCGATGGCGATGGCGCTGTTCATGGTGGGGCTTGTGGCACTCGTGCAATATCGCTTGAGGTTGCTTCAACCGAGCGATAAAATTGCACGATTAAACAATGACCTAAAGCATGATCGGGCTCCGAGCCCGATGCAACCTCGTACGATCATGCTCTAGCAGCGCGACGGTCTGTGCCCGGCAGGACTTGAACCCGCGACCAAGCCGTTATGAGCGGCCCGCTCTAACCAACTGAGCTACAGGCACATACCGCGCCTGTGTTCGCACATCATGCTTTTGCCTGCAACGCCTGACCGCCTGCCGCCGCATCGGCCTACCCCGCACACCACCATCGCCGTGCCCCAGGCAACGCGCTATACCCGCCGCATCGCTCGGGGGACCCGCCATGGCCATCACTTGGATCAGCAAGCTCTTCGCCACCACGCCCACCGCCGCGCCCGCAGCCCCACCGGCAGCGCCCCCCCGCCCCGATCAGGCCGCGGCAGACCATCCGGCCAACGTGCTGCTGGTCAATTTCATCCACCGCCTGCACGCCGTCCGCAACGCCCGGGTGCTGGAACTCGGCACCAAGCGCAGCAATCCGGACCGCTCCACCGTGCACCGCGCCTGGGCGGCGGCCGATGCCACCTACACCTGCTCGGATTTTGAGGACGGGCTCGATGTCGACCTGCTGGCCGACGTTCACACCCTTTCCACCGTCGTCGCGCCGAACAGCCTCGATGCCGTCATCGCCTGCTCGGTGTTCGAACACGTGCAGCGCCCGTGGATTGGGGCGGCGGAAATCGGCAAGGTGCTGCGGCCTGGCGGGCAGGTATTCATCCAAACCCATTTCGCCTTCCCCATCCACGGCTATCCCAGCGATTACTGGCGCTACACACGGGATGCGCTGGAAACGATTTTCGGCGCCGATGCCGGGCTGCGCATCATCGGCAGCGCCTACCAATACCCGGTCGGCCTGCACGCCCCGGAACTGCCACCACCGGACAGCATCGAAGCCTATCTCAACACCTGCGTCGTCGCAGAAAAACCGTTGTTGCAGGCACCATAATCGCGCGCCTCATCACCTCGCTCACCCGTGCGCGCGTGCTCGATATTTACCGCGCCCAGCACTTCGCCACGCTGCCACTGAACCGCCAATAGTAATCACCCCCGTCGCCCGGCACCTATAGTGCCGGGTCTGGTTGCCTGCCTGTGTCAAGTCTGCCACAGTCCGCGTCGGGTTAACTTTAAGAAAGCCGCGTCGTCCCGCGGCGCCCAGACCGACCGAACAAAAAAAACGGAGGCAGCAGAATGGCTTTGGCCAATTATTTCATCCTCGCCTGCGGGGTCGTCGCCCTGCTGTACGGCTGGGTGACAACGCGACAGGTATTGGCGGCGGATGCCGGCAACGCGCGCATGCAGGAAATTGCGGCGGCCGTGCAGGAAGGCGCCGCCGCCTATCTTAACCGCCAGTATATGACCATTGGCGGCGTGGGTGTGGTCATCCTCGTCATTCTCGCGCTCACCCTGGGCGCCCATGTCGCCGGCGGCTTCGCCATTGGCGCCATTCTCTCCGGCGTTGCCGGCTATATCGGCATGAACGTCTCCGTGCGCGCCAATGTGCGCACCGCGCAAGCCTCCCGCCAGGGCCTCGCCGCCGGGCTGGATGTGGCCTTCAAATCCGGCGCCATCACCGGCATGCTCGTCGTCGGTCTCGGCCTGCTCGGCGTCGCCGGCTACTATATGTTCCTCCGCTCCGGCATGGCCGCCGGCGCCCCGGTGCGCCCGGTGCTGGAAGCGATGGTGGCCCTGTCCTTCGGCGCCTCGCTCATCTCCATCTTCGCCCGCCTCGGCGGTGGTATCTTCACCAAGGGTGCGGATGTCGGCGCGGACCTCGTCGGCAAGGTTGAAGCCGGCATCCCCGAGGATGACCCCCGCAACCCCGCCACCATCGCCGATAACGTGGGCGACAATGTCGGCGACTGCGCCGGCATGGCGGCGGACTTGTTTGAAACCTATGCGGTGACCATCGTCGCCACCATGTTGCTCGGCGCCATTTTCTTCACCGGCGCGGATGCGGATGCGATGATGCTGCTGCCGCTGCTGATCGGCGGCGTCTGCATTGTCACCTCGGTGATCGGCACCTACTTCGTCAAACTCAGCGCCAACAACAACATCATGGGCGCGCTGTATAAGGGGCTGATCGTCACCGGCATCCTCTCGGCCGTCGCCATCGCCGGCGTCATCTCCCAAACCACCGGCTTCGCCGGCAGCCTGAAAATGTCCACCGGCGCCACCGTCACCGGCATGGGCTTGTTTGAGTGCGCCTTGGTCGGCCTCGCCGTCACCGGCTTGCTGGTCTGGATCACCGAATATTACACCTCCACCGAATACCGCCCGGTGCGCTCCATCGCCCAGTCGTCCACCACCGGTCACGGCACCAACGTGATCCAGGGGCTGGCGATTTCGATGGAAGCCACCGCGCTGCCGGTGCTGGTCATCTGCGTTGGCATCATCCTGTCCTTCCTCGTTGCCGGCCTGTTCGGCATCGCGGTGGCGGCCACCACCATGCTCGCCCTCGCCGGCATGGTCGTGGCGCTCGACGCCTACGGCCCGGTGACCGACAATGCCGGCGGCATCGCTGAAATGTCCGAACTGCCGCCCGAGGTGCGTAAGGTGACGGACGCGCTCGACGCGGTCGGCAACACCACCAAAGCGGTCACCAAGGGCTATGCCATCGGCTCCGCCGGTCTGGCCTCCCTGGTGCTGTTCGCGGCCTACACCGAGGATCTGAAGTTCTACTTCCCGAAAGTGGCGGTGGACTTCACCCTGCAAAGCCCGTGGGTGGTGGTTGGCTTGTTTATCGGCGGCCTGCTGCCCTACCTGTTCGCGGCCATGGGCATGACCGCCGTCGGCCGCGCGGCCGGCGCGGTGGTGGTGGAAGTGCGGCGCCAGTTCGCCGCCATGCCCGGCATCATGCTGGGCACGCAAAAGCCGGAATACGGCCGCGCGGTGGACATGCTGACCAAAGCCGCCATCCGCGAAATGATCCTGCCCAGCCTGCTGCCGGTGGCAGCGCCGCTGGTGCTGTATTTCGTCGTCAAAGCCGTCGCCAACCAGGGCGCGGCCTTCAGTGCGCTGGGCGCCATGCTGCTCGGCACCATCGTCACCGGCCTGTTCGTTGCCATCTCGATGACCTCGGGCGGCGGCGCGTGGGACAACGCGAAGAAATACATTGAAGAAGGCAACCACGGCGGCAAAGGCTCGGACGCCCATAAAGCGGCCGTCACCGGCGATACCGTGGGCGACCCGTACAAAGACACCGCCGGCCCGGCGGTGAACCCGATGATCAAAATCACCAACATCGTCGCTTTGCTGCTGCTGGCAGCGCTGGCGCATATGGCTGGCTGATCCCGATCTCAGGGATGGTTGGGGGAACCCCGGGGCGCAGGCTCCGGGGTTTTTCTTTGCAGGGTAGGCAAGGGAAGCGCTTCTTTTTTGGAAAAAAGAAGCAAAAAACTTTCGACTCTTGGTTCAGTAAGGCTGCTGGCCTCGGGGAAGTA
Source organism: uncultured Rhodospirillales bacterium (assembly GCA_903893975.1). Taxonomy (GTDB): domain Bacteria; phylum Pseudomonadota; class Alphaproteobacteria; order Acetobacterales; family Acetobacteraceae; genus CAITOL01. The sequence continues at coordinate 4,826 of CAITOL010000159.1, forward strand.
CAGCGAAGCGAGGCCGTGACAAAAAGTTCTTTTGGTTCTTTTTGTTCACAAAAAGAACACCCTACCCCTTCCGCTTCACATTCCAGAAAATCGGGAACCCGTCCACCATCCCCTCCAGATCATCCCGATACGCCACCGGCTGGAACCACTGGCCGATCGGGATATGCGGCACATCGACGAACCATTGGCGTTGAATATCGGCGCCGAGTTTGCTCCGCGTCGCCTCGTCGGTCGCATCCAGCCAGGCGTTACGCAGCGTTTCCAGCGCCGGGGCGGTGGGCCAGCCGAACCAGGCCTTTTCCCCGGTGCCGCGGTAGGAATGGCCGGCGGGGTTGGACATATCGAGCCCCGACAGCGTGGTGAACACCGCCGACCAGCCGCCTTTGTCCAGCGGGCCGCGATTTTCCCGGCGGCGCAAAATCGTGCCCCAATCCACCGCCTGATACTCCAGGTTCATGCCGGCTTCGCGCAGCATCGCCGCGCCGACATCGCCCATGGCCTTGCGGTAATTGGTGTCGGTGGCGACCATCAACGCGACTTTTTCGTTGCTGTAGCCGGCAGCCTTGATCGCGCCGGCCACGGCCTTGAGGTCGCGCTTGCCGATCAGCGCGGCCATGCCGGCGTCGGAGGCCATGGCGGTGCCCGGGCAGAAAATCCCCACCCCGGTGCGCCAGTTCGCCGGGTCGGCGCCGGCGATGGCGGTCATGTAATCGGCCTGGTCCACCGCGCCGACCAACGCGCGGCGGATGGCGGGATTATCGAACGGCGGCAGCAGGCAGTTGAAGCGCAGGAAGCCGATCACCCCGGTCGGGTCTTTGATCTCCACCCGGATTTTGCCGTTGCGCTTCAGCGCCGGCACCAGGTCCGCCGGCGGCAGTTCCCACCAATCCACCTCCCCCGATTGCAACGCGGCGGCGGCGGTGCCGTCATCGGGGATAACCACCCATTCCACCCGGTCGAACTGCGCGACCTTCGGCCCATCGGTCCAGCCGAGGCTGCCGCCCGCGCGCGGGCGGTAATCGGCGAAACGTTCGTAGACGCCGCGGGCGCCGGACACACGCTCATCCGCCTTGAAGCGGAACGGGCCGCTGCCGACCATTTCGGTGATCTGCTGGAACGGATCGGTCAGCGCCAGCCGCTCCGGCATCATCGCGCACATCGGGGTGGAGGTTTTGCCGAGCGCCATCGGCAGCAGCGGAAACGGCTTGGTCAGGCGAAACTGGATCACCCTATCATCCGGCGCGGATAGTTCCGCCGTTGCCGCCATCAGCGTGGCGCCAAGCGCATCCCGCGCCGCCCAACGGCGGATGCTGGCAACGCAGTCGCGCGCCAGCACCGGGCTGCCGTCATGGAAGCGCATCCCACTGCGCAAGGTCAGGCGCCATAATTTGCCGTCCGCCTCCGTCGTGTAGCCGTCGAGCATTTGCGGCTGGAAGCGGTAGAGGCTGTCCATGCCGAACAGCGTGTCGAACACCATGAAGGCGTGGTTGCGGGTGTTGTAGGCGGTGGTCCAGATCGGATCGACCACGGTGACATCGGATTGCGGGATGAATTTCAGCACCCGCCGGGCCTCAGCCCGCGCGATGGACGGCATGGCCAGCGCCGTGGCGCCGGCGATGAAATGGCGACGTTGCATTCTGGAGTTCCCTCGCGGTCTTCGTTGCGACGATCTTCGCACCGAAGCCGCGCGGGCAGAAGGGGGTTAAAAATGCGGCCAAAGCGGGCGCGGCGGCGCGGGCGGCGGCACCTTACGGTCCGCATAGCCGCAGACCAGCACGGTGATGGCGCGGTCTGGCGCTTTGAAATGCACCGGGGTGCACACGCCCAGATGCACCAGCAGCGCGAACAGGGCGGCGAGCGTCATGGCGCACCCCCTGCCGGGCTTGCCGGAACCGAATTGGCCAAGGCGGTCTGCGCGCTGGCCAGCAATTCGTTCTTGCTCGCCGAGCCGTTGGAACTGCCGAGCCAGAAATTCGCCACCTGCGTCGCCATCGCCGCGAGTGTGCCGAGCAGCACATTGGCCAAGGCGGTAGAGTTTTCCGGAATGGCGCGGGTGAGCACAACCCACAACATGCCGCCAAACGCGCACAGGATGATGGCGGACAGCACCGGCGCACCCCAGGCGAGCTTGCTGCCGCCTTTGGCCAGCGCCACTTCCGTTGCGCGCGCATCCGCCTGGCTGGCCAAGGCGGCCTTCATCAGATCCGCATCTGCCAGGCGCTGCGCGTCCGCCTCGCGGTCACGTTCCTGCTGCGCGGCGCTGGCGATGCTGGCGAGTTGGGTTTGCAACTGCGCGGCCAGGTCAGACTTGCCCTGAATGGCCAGAATAGCGGCCTCCGCCCCGCCGGGGGCGGCGAGGTCGGTGCCGGTGACGGCGGTGACGGCGCCGGCCACCTGGGCGGCGATATCCCCGCCTTTGCTGCCAAATAAATGCTCCGCCAGCTGCGGGGCAATGCCGAGGATGAGGGGAAGCAAGGCTGCGAGCATCAGTGGTCTCCCAAAGCCGCAAGCGCGGCGTTACAGGCGTGTTGGCGATCCGGCCAGCCGATCAGGCCGCCGTTGATCCGTTTGGTCAGGGTTTGCAGGTCCCAGGCATCGGCGGCCGGGTTCAGCGCCTTCCAGGCCCAGAACCAGGTGGCGCTGGACGCGGCGCCTTCCGGGGTGGCGGCCCAGGCGGCCGCGGCATCGACCGTGCGGCCGACCGCGTGGGCGAAGGCGGTGTATTCCACGCGGCCGGTAATCTGGATCAGGCCGAGGCCGCGAAAGCGCCAGCCATCGCCGCTGGCCGGCGGGCCGTTGCCCATGCGGTTGGCGTAGACGCAGTTGGCGAGCGGTTCCGGCGCATCAACATAGGCGGCGGCGGCATCCGTGCTGGGAAAGCGGGACGGCCAGACGGCGCAGATGCGCGCGGCGTGGCTGTAGCGCAGGTTTTCCGCCGTGCGGGTGAAGCCGTCACTTTCCACCGCGCATTGGCCGATGAAGCCAGCGATGCGGCGCGGCGTGGTGATGGCGGCGGCCTGCATCGGGGCCGCGAGCACGCCGGCCCAGCTGGCGGCATCGCGCGGCGGCAGCGCCGGCGCGGCGGCGCGCAGGGCGGCAAGCAGGCGTGGGTCTGGCGCCGCGTCGGGTTGCGGTGGTGCCGGGTGGGCCGGCCGGTCCAGCAGCGCCTGGCCCTGCGGCGGCAGAAACACGGCGACGGCGGCGGCGATCGCCGGGGAGAGGGGAGGGGCTTGGACCATGCGGGCTCCGGTGCGACAGGAGCCGATACAGATCAGCCAAAAAAAACTTCGCTGCAAACGTTGTTATTAAAACTGACGTTTATTTCACGTCCCCCTGGCAGAAACCCGCTTTGCCGCGCTAGACTGCGGCAGGGACGAGGTGGCGCATGTACACGCAAGGGCTGAACCAACACGACGCCGATGACGGCAGCACCGATCCGCGCGAGCGGCAGTTTCAGGCGCGGATCGACGCGGAAGAGCGGATTGAACCGAATGACTGGATGCCCGAGGCGTATCGCCGCACCCTGACCCGGCAGATCAGCCAGCACGCCCATTCCGAAATCGTCGGCATGTTGCCCGAAGGCAACTGGATCACCCGCGCGCCAAGCCTGCGCCGCAAGGCCGCCTTGCTGGCCAAGGTGCAGGACGAGGGCGGGCACGGGCTGTATCTCTACGCGGCCGCGGAAACCCTGGGCACGTCACGCGAGCAGCTGGTGGATCAGTTGCTCACCGGCCGGGCGAAATACTCCTCCATCTTCAATTACCCGACCCTGACCTGGGCCGATATCGGCGCGATTGGCTGGCTGGTGGATGGCGCGGCGATCATGAACCAGATCCCGCTCTGCCGCTGTTCCTACGGCCCCTATGCACGGGCGATGATCCGCGTGTGCAAGGAAGAAAGCTTCCACCAACGCCAGGGCTACGAGATTATGCTGACCCTGGCGCGCGGCACGCCGGCGCAAAAGGCGATGGCGCAGGATGCGCTGAACCGCTGGTGGTGGCCGTGTCTGATGATGTTCGGCCCGCCGGATACCGCCTCCACCCATTCCGATACCTCGATGCGCTGGAAGATCAAACGGTTTTCCAATGACGGGCTGCGGCAGAAATTCATCGATGCCACGGTGCCGCAGGCGCAGTTCATCGGGCTGCACATGCCGGACCCGGACCTGCGCTTTAATGCGGAGACCGGGCATTGGGAGCATGGGCCGATTGATTGGGACGAATTCAAGCGCGTGCTGGCTGGCGACGGGCCGTGCAACCGCGAACGGCTGGAAGCCCGCCAGCAAGCCCATGCCGAAGGCGCCTGGGTGCGGGAGGCCGCCGCCGCCTTCGCTGCCAAACGCCGAGAGAGGAAACTGGCCGCATGACCACCCCCGCGATCCCGCTTTGGGAAGTGTTTATCCGCAGCCGCAACGGGCTGTCGCATCGCCATGTCGGCTCGGTCCACGCGGCGGACGCCACGATGGCGTTGCAGGCGGCGCGCGATGTCTACACCCGGCGCGGCGAGGGCCTCTCGATCTGGGTGGTGCCGTCGGCGTCCATCACCGCGTCCGACCCGGCAGATAAGGCGATGCTGTTCGAGCCGACGGCGTCGAAAATCTATCGCCACCCCACCTTCTACGACATTCCCGACGAAGTGGGGCATATGTGAGCCAGGCAGACCGGCTGAACCCGGCTTTGCAGGCGCTGGCGCTGCGGCGGGCCGATGATGCGTTGGTGCTGGGGCATCGGCTGTCCGAATGGACCGGCCACGCCCCGATGCTGGAGGAGGAGATGGCGCTGGCCAATCTGGCGCTGGACCTGATCGGGCAGTCGCGGGCGCTGTACACGCTGGCGGCGGAATTGGAAGGCGCGGGGCGGGACGAGGACGCGCTGGCCTATCTGCGCACCGAGCGGGAATATTCCAACCTGCTGCTGTTGGAACTGCCACGCGGCGATTTTGCCGTGACCATCGTGCGGCAGTTTCTCTACGCCAGTTTTGTGGATCGCTGGTGGCGGGCGGGCGTGGCCTCCACCGACGCGCGGCTGGCGGCGATTGCGGCCAAGGCGGAAAAGGAAACCGCGTATCACGTGCGCCACGCCGCCGAATGGCTGATCCGGCTGGGGGATGGCACGGCGGAAAGCCATGACCGCGCCCAGCACGCGCTGGATCGGCTATGGGCCTATACCGGCGAAATGTTCGAGCCCGAGGACGCCGCCCTGGTAGCCGCCGGGATCTGCGCGGACCCGCCCAGCCTGCGCGCCGCCTGGAACCAGGACGTGGATGCGGTGCTGGCGGCGGCGACGTTGCAGCGGCCGCGGAATGGCTGGATGCAGACCGGCGGTCGGCAGGGCCAGCACACCGAACATCTCGGCCATATGCTGGCGGAAATGCAGCATTTGCAGCGTAGCCACCCCGGCGCGGTGTGGTGAACGCCGATCTGCAACAACGGGCCTGGGCGGCGGCGGCCAGCGTGGTCGATCCGGAAATTCCGGTGCTGACCATCGCCGATCTGGGCGTGCTGCGGGCCGTGACGGTGCATGACGACCGGGTGGAGGTAGCGATTACCCCAACCTATTCCGGCTGCCCGGCAATGGGGGTCATCGGCTTGGAGGTTGAACTGGCACTGTCGCGCGCCGGGATCGCGCCAGCGCGGGTGGTGACGGTGATGTCGCCCGCCTGGACGACGGATTGGCTGACCGAGGACGGGCGGCGCAAGCTGCTGGACTACGGCATCGCCCCGCCGCCACGCGGCGGGCGGCGGGCGTTGTTCGGCGATGAAACGGTGGCGTGCCCGCGCTGTTCTTCGACCGATACGGAAAAACTGGCGGAGTTTGGCTCGACATCGTGCAAGGCGCTGTGGCGGTGCCGGGGGTGTGGTGAGCCGTTTGATTTGTTTAAGTGTCATTGATGGTGAAGGCAGGCGAGATTTGTTCTTTTTGTGAACAAAAAGAACCAAAAAAACGTCACCACTTTTTTGGCTTCGCCGTACACTTCCCGGTGAGGCACGCCGCAGGCCAGGCCGTTTCAAAAAGTTTTTTTGCTTCTTTTTGGTCACAAAAAGAAGATTCTTCCGTGTCTTGTTCTGGATAACCCGGCCCCATGACCCAGTTCCACCCGCTCACCATCACCGAACTGACCCGGGAGACCGGCGACTGCGTTTCCCTCGTCTTCGCCGTCCCCCCGGCCCTGCGCGCCAGCTTCGCCTTTCAGCCAGGCCAGTATCTGACCTTGCGCACGCTGCGCGCGGGGGAGGAATTGCGCCGCGCCTACTCCATCTGCGCCGGGCTGGATGATGGCGAATTGCGCGTGGCGATTAAGCGCGGCGATCCGGGCGGGTTTTCCGAATGGGCCAATACCGCGCTTGCGGTGGGCGATGTGCTGGAGGTGATGCCGCCGGAGGGGCGCTTTGGCCTGATGCCAGACCCAGCCGCCCGCCGCACCATTCTGGCGCTGGCAGCGGGCTCCGGCATTACCCCGATCCTGTCGATCGTCAAATCCGTGCTGGCGCGCGAGCCGCAGAGCGAGGTGGTGCTGATTTACGGCAGCCGCAACACCGCCAGCATCATCTTCCGCGCGGCCCTGGAGGATTTGAAAGACCGCTATCTCAGCCGCCTCACGGTCATCCACGTGCTGTCGCGGGAGGCGCAGGATATCGGCGTGCTGAACGGGCGGGTGGATGCGGCCTGCCTGCGCGCGGTGCTGCCGGGGCTGATCACACCGGCGGAGGTGGATGCGGCTTTCCTATGCGGCCCGGCGGCGATGCTCGAAGCACTGCCGGAGGCGCTGGTGGCGTTGGGGGTGCCGGCAGCGCATGTGCACACCGAACGCTTTACCCCCAGCGGGGCGGCGCGCGCGCGCGCGGCGGTGCCGGCCGATGCGCCGGCCTTTGCCACCGCCACCATCATCCATGACGGCCAGACCCGCGAGATTGCCCTCGCGGAGGGCGAGGCGGTGCTGGATGCGGCGATGCGGGCCGGGCTGGACCTGCCATGGTCTTGCCGCGGCGGCATGTGTTCCACCTGCCGGGCCAAGCTGGTGGAAGGCACGGCGGCGATGGCGCAGAATTTCTCGCTAGAGCCGTGGGAGATGGAAGCGGGGTTTGTGCTGACCTGCCAGGCCCACCCAACCGCCGCCCATCTGGTGGTGGATTATGATGCGGTTTAATCCAGCAGCGTTCGCCTAGCCCGGCAATTCCAGCACATTTTTGGCCAGAATATTGCGCTGAATTTCGTTGGAGCCGCCATAAATCGTGGCCGGGCGGGCTTGCAGGAACAGGCCGCTCGGGTTGAGTTCGCGGTTGCCTTCCATCGGTTCCAGCAGGCCCGCATTCTCACCAGCCACATCCAGCATGGCGTCGGTGATTTTCTGGAACAATTCGGTCTGGATCACCTTCAGCATCGACACGTCCGGGCCGAGCGTGTCGCCGCGCCGGACGATATCGACATAGGTTGCGTGCAGCGCCTTCAGGTCGGCCAGTTCCAGCCGCAGCTTGGTGTAGGTGTCTACAAAGCCGGGATCATCCGCCACGCCCATCCGGTCCGCCAGCACCTTCAGCCGGCCCAGCGCGTAGCCGGACAGTTTGGGGGAGCCGAGGTAAATGCGTTCATGCCCCAGCAGCGCCTTGGCCATGGTCCAGCCTTGGTTGACCGCGCCCACGGTCCAGGCTTTCGGCACCCGCACATTGTCGAAAAACACTTCGCAGAATTCGTCGTGCAGGTCGATCGTCCAGATCGGCCGGACGGTGATGCCGGGGCTGTCCATCGGCACCAGCAGGAAGGAAATGCCTTGCTGCTTTCTGGCATTTTTGTCGGTGCGGACCAGCAGGAAAATCCAGTTGGCGTCGTTGGCCAAAGTGGTCCAGATTTTTGATCCGTTGACGATCCAATGGTCGCCATCATCGACCGCCTCGGTGCGCAAGGCGGCGAGATCCGATCCGGCGCCGGGCTCGCTGTAGCCTTGGCACCAGATGTGCTCGCCGGACAAAACCTTTGGCAGAAACTCGGCCTTTTGCGCTTCCGTACCATGCGCGATCAGCAGCGGGCCGACCATGATGATGCCGTGATCGTTGGTGCGCGCCACGCCGTGACGCTCAAACTCCTCGACCATGATGATCTGCTTGCCGGCCGACAGACCCATGCCGCCATATTGCTGCGGCCAGCCCGGGCAGAGCCAGCCTTGCTCGGCCAGTTTGAAATACCACACCTTGTTATCGCGCCAGTGCAGCCGCTTCGGCGGGTTGCGCAATTCCTCTGGATAGTTTGCCACCAACCAGGTGCGGACCGTTTGGCGGAAGGCTTCGTCATCCAGCGCGTCGAGATGTTCGGTCATGGTCTAAACGCCCTTGAACTGCGGTGCGCGTTTGCCGAGGAAGGCGGCCTTGCCTTCGGCGTGGTCTTCGGTGGTGAACATCGTGGCTTGCACGGTGCGTTCCCATTCCAGCGTTTCCGCCAGCCCACGCGCCAGCACCGCCTTGGTCATCGCCGTGGTGAGGGGCGCGGCTTCCGCCAGTTTCGCCGCCCGTTCCAGCGCCTTTTCCAGCGTGGTGCCGGGGGGCACCAGGTGATCCACCAGCCCCCAACGCTCCGCCGTGGCCGCATCGACGGGCTCGGCGGTGAGCAGCATCTGCCTGGCCCGGCCTTCCCCCACGCGGCGCGGCAGCGTGTGCCACAAGGCGAAATCCGCCACCAGGCCAATGCGGCCGAACGGGGTGACGAAGCGGGCGTCGGTGGCGGCCACCACCGTGTCGCAGCACAGCGCCAGGCCGACGCCAGCGCCGGCGGCCCAGCCATCCACCGCGGCGACCACCGGCTTGCTGCTTTCGATGATCGCGCGCACCAGCCGGTGCGTCATGCGGAAGCGGGTGCGCCCGGCGCTGAACTCGGTGGCGTCCATGCCGCTGATATCGCCGCCGGCGCAAAAATGCCCGCCGGCACCGTTGATCACCACGGCGCGCACGCTGGCATCGGCCTCAATACGGTCGAAGGCGGCCAACATACGCTCGCGCATTTCCATCGCCAGTGCGTTGCGGCGGGCCGGCTGGTTCATGGTCAGAACCAGGGTGCCGCCATCCATCTGTTCAATCAGCATCAGCCTTCATCCTCATCGATCGCCAGATTGGCGAAGCGGGCGCGATGCAGGGCGGCGGAGCCATACAGATTGGCCAGCACCATCGCCTTGCGGAGGAACAGGCCGGGGTCTGCCTCATCGGTGTAGCCGATGCCGCCATGCAGTTGGATCGCCTGCCGGCAGACCACCATCGCGGCCTCCGACGCGCGGACTTTGGCCCGGGAGACCGCCGCTTGTCGCACCGGGCCGGTGGCGCCGGCATCGAGCACGGCGGCGGCCGATTCGACGCTGGCGCGGGTTAGCGCTACCTGGATTTTCAGATCGGCGGCGCGATGCTGCAAGGCTTGGAAGCTGCCGATGGCGCGGCCGAATTGCTGGCGGGTTTTCAGATAATCGAGGGTGATAGCGAAAGCGCGGTCCATCACGCCGAGCAGATAGGCGGCGGTGGCCAGCGCCGCTTCGTCCAGCGCCGCGGTCAGGTCTCCGGCCACCGGGATACCGAGGGCGTTGTCCAGCACCAGCGTGCCGAAGGTGCCGCCATCCTGGGTTTGTTCCAGGCTGAGGGAGACGCCGGGCGCGTCTGCGGCGACCAGCATCAGCCCGTCGGCGGTGGCGACGAGGAAATCGGCGGCCCCGCCGGCCATCGGGATGAACAGCTTGCGGCCGGTGACGTGGCCATTGGCCACACGCGTGGCGGTGCCAATTTCGAACCGGTTGGCGCGTTCCTGCCAGGCGGGCAGGACCAGCCGGGTGCCGGATAGCAGGGCCGAGAGCGCCTCGCCACGCAGTACGCGGGCAGCGATTCCGGCAGAGATCAGCGGTTCCGGGGCCAAAGCGGCGCCGAGTTCTTCCGCTAGGGCGCAGTATTCGGCCATGCCGAGGCCGGCGCCGCCATCGTCTTCACCGACCAGCAGGCCGGGCCAGCCCATGTCGCAGATTTGCTGCCAGAACGCCGGGTCGAAGCCCGGGTTTTGGAAGCGCAGCGCGCGCACGCGGCGCAGATCGCCGGTGCGCGGCGCCAGTCCGGCCGCCGAATCA
>CAITOL010000160.1 GCA_903893975.1 uncultured Rhodospirillales bacterium
CCGACGAAGTTCACTTCGCCCACCAGCCGGCTCGCCATTTCCCGTTTCAGGTAGTCACGCCCCTTGCGGCCAACGGTGAGGATCTTCACCGTCTTGCCTTCGCTCTCCAGCTTGCGCGCCAGATTGCGGGTCATGCGCCCGATATTGGAGTTGAACGCACCGGCCAAACCACGATCGCCGGTTACGGCCACCAGCAGATGAACCTTGTCACCGCCAGTGCCGACCAACAAACGCGGCGCCGTCGGCGAGTTCGCCGCCGACGCGCCAAGCGAAGCGAGCATCCGTTCCATGCGGACGGCATAAGGACGTGCCGCTTCCGCCTGGAACTGCGCGCGCCGCAGCTTGGACGCTGCGACCATCTTCATGGCCGAAGTGATCTTCTGCGTCGATTTGACGCTGTTGATGCGAATTCGGAGCGTCTTTAGGCTGGCCATTATGAACTACCTGACCTCTATTACCGTGCCGCTTTAGGCGATGGATCGTTAGGCCGGATCAGGCAAAGGTCTTGACGAAGCTGTCGAGGAAGGCGACCAGCTTCTTTTCGACGTCCGGCTTGATCTCGCGATCGGTGCGGATGGCGTCGATGATCGCCGGTTCCTTGGACTTCAGCTCCACCAACAGCTGGCTTTCGAACTGCCCGATCCGCCCGAGGTCGAGCTTGTCGAGATAGCCACGAACGCCAGCGAACAGCGCCACAACCTGGTCTTCCACCGCCACCGGCTTGAACTGCGGCTGCTTCAGCAGCTCGGTCAACCGGGCGCCACGCGCCAGCAGCTGCTGGGTCGAAGCGTCGAGGTCAGATGCGAACTGGGCGAAGGCCGCCATTTCGCGGTACTGCGCCAGTTCCAGCTTAATGCGGCCGGCCACCTGCTTCATCGCCTTGATCTGGGCGGCGGAGCCGACGCGAGACACGGAAATACCAACGTTCACCGCCGGGCGGATGCCCTTGAAGAACAGTTCGGTTTCCAAGAAGATCTGGCCATCGGTGATCGAAATCACGTTGGTCGGAATATACGCCGACACGTCACCGGCCTGCGTCTCAATCACCGGCAGCGCGGTCAGGCTGCCAGCGCCCAGGGCGTCCGACATCTTGGCGGCGCGTTCCAGCAGACGCGAATGCAGGTAGAACACGTCGCCCGGATAGGCTTCACGGCCCGGCGGACGGCGCAGCAGCAGCGACATCTGGCGATACGCCACGGCCTGCTTGGACAGATCGTCGTAGAAGATAACAGCATGCATGCCGTTATCGCGGAAGTATTCGCCCATGGTGCAGCCGGTATACGGCGCCAGGAACTGCATCGGCGCCGGGTCGGACGCGGTCGCGGCGACAACGATGGAGTATTCCATCGCGCCCTGCTCTTCGAGCGTGCGCACCAGCTGCGCCACGGTCGAGCGCTTCTGGCCGATCGCGACGTAGATGCAATAGAGCCGCTTGCTCTCGTCCGGCTGAGAGTTGATGCCCTTCTGATTGATGATGGTGTCGAGAATCACGGCGGTCTTGCCGGTCTGACGGTCACCGATGATCAGTTCGCGCTGGCCACGACCAATCGGGATCAGGGCGTCGATCGCCTTGATGCCGGTCTGCATCGGCTCATGCACGGATTTGCGCGGGATGATGCCCGGCGCCTTCACTTCAACCAAGCTGCGCGGACCCTCGATCGGGCCTTTGCCGTCGATCGGGTTGCCGAGGCCGTCGACCACACGGCCGAGCAGACCCTTGCCGATGGGAACGTCGACGATGCGGCCGGTACGGGCAACGGTGTCGCCTTCACGGATCTGCCGGTCGTCGCCGAAGATCACGCAACCGACATTGTCGGTTTCGAGGTTCAGCGCCATGCCGGTCATGCCGGAGGCCGGGAACTCGACCAGTTCGCCAGCCATCACATTCTGCAGGCCGAAGATGCGGGCAATGCCGTCACCAACGCTCAGAACCTGGCCGGTCTCGGCAACATTGGCCTCGGTATCAAAAGAAGCGATTTGCTTCTTGAGAATCTCCGAGATCTCGGCGGGGCGGATCTCCATATCAGGCGGCTCCCTTCATGGCGTACTGCAAACGTTGCAGCCGGGATTTCAGACTTGAATCGAACAGACGGGCGCCGATCTTCACGACCAGACCACCCAGCAAAGCGGGATCAACCCGCTTGACGATGTTGACATTGCCAAACCCGGCTTCGATCAACCGGGCGCGCAACGCCTGTTCCTGCGTTTCGGACAGCGGCTGCGCACTATCCACCTGCGCCACCACCACGCCACGCTTTTCCGCGACCAAGGTGGCGAAGGCCGCAACAATGTCGCGCAGCGCGCGCATGCGGCGGTTCTGCACCACCACACCGACAAAGTTCCGCACCAACGTGCTGAAACCCTGCGCTTCCAGCACGGCTGCCGCCGCCTTCTGCGCGGTCAGCACATTCACCAGCGGGCTATCGAGCAAACGCCGCATGTCGGCGCTCGCGTCGATCAACGCGCCAAGCGATTCCAGCTCCGCGACCGTCGCGTCCAGCGCGTCCAGTTCGCTCGCCTGTGCATAGAGAGCTGCGGCATAACGACCTGCCAGGCCGCCACCCGTTGAATTCACATTGCCGCCAGACGCCAAAGCTGCGGTTCCATGATCTGGGGTCGCTTGCGCGACCGATTGTTCATTACCGGGATTACACCGGCGCCGGGGCCTCTAGCATGCGCCCCCGGACTGCGCAACACGCCGGGGCGTACTTTTAGGTGTCGGCAAGTTCCGCCGGGAAGCGAAACCGCACGTTTTCGGCCACCCCCGCCAAAGTGGTAACCTCCACCGCGTCAAACTGCCGCAGCCCGTCGATCACCCCCTGCACCAGCATCTCCGGCGCCGAGGCCCCGGCGGTCAGGCCAACCGTGGCGATTCCGCGGAACCATTCGGGCCGCAGCGCCTCGGCATCGTCAATCAGATAGGCCGGCTTGCCAATTTCATCGCCAATTTCCTTCAACCGGTTGGAGTTGGACGAATTGCGGCTGCCCACCACCAGGATCATGTCCACCACCTGCGCCAGGTCGCGCACCGCCTGCTGCCGGTTCTGGGTTGCATAGCAGATATCCCGCACATCCGTCCCGACAATCTCCGGAAACCGCGCCTTCAGAGCATTGATAATGCCGCGCGTGTCGTCCACCGACAGGGTGGTCTGGGTGATATAGGCGAGTCGGTCCGGCGTTCCCGGCTGCAACTTCGCCACATCCTCCACCGTCTGCACCAGATGCACCACGCCGTCGATCTGCCCGATCGTGCCTTCCACCTCGGCATGCCCAGCATGGCCCACCAGCACAATCTCGCGCCCGGCCCCGGCATAGCGACGGCCTTCATTATGCACCTTGGCCACCAGCGGGCAGGTCGCATCAATCACCGGCAGCCCGCGCTCACGCGCCACCTCCTCCACCCGCTTGGCCACGCCATGCGCGCTGAACACCGTCATCGCCCCCGGCGGAATTTCATCCAGCTCGTCCACGAACACCGCGCCACGGGTACGCAAATCCTCCACCACGTGGCGGTTATGCACAATTTCATGGCGCACATAGATCGGTGGCCCAAACTTTTTCAGCGCGCGTTCGACGATTTCAATCGCCCGCTCCACCCCGGCGCAAAAGCCACGCGGCTGCGCAAGAACCACCTTCAACATGCCAAACCGTCCCCAGACTGCGGAATTTGACCGCGTATGGCATGAATCACCACGCGCGAGTAGGGTCACAGACAGGTGCCGATCATCCCACGACCGCTGCCCTGGAGCAGAACATGACCCAGCCGAAGCGCTTGACAACCCCCCTGCTCGACCGCGTCCGCATCCCATCGGATTTGCGGAACTTTTCTCTCGACCAGCTGCGTCAGCTGGCGGATGAGCTGCGGCAGGAGACGATCGACGCGGTTTCGGTCACTGGCGGGCATCTGGGGGCGAGCCTC
>CAITOL010000161.1 GCA_903893975.1 uncultured Rhodospirillales bacterium
CCATCGCCCCCCGCGTGGGGGCGCGGATCGAAACTGGTTCGACCGCGCCGGCACCCTCCCGAGCAAGTATCGCCCCCCGCGTGGGGGCGCGGATCGAAACGCTCCATCCCTCAGTGATTAGTTTCTTTGTCTCATCGCCCCCCGCGTGGGGGCGCGGATCGAAACCTGAACCGACTGAACCGCCTGGACCGGCCGAGGCATCGCCCCCCGCGTGGGGGCGCGGATCGAAACAGTCATGGCGTTTATGATGCCCGCGATGATTGCGATCGCCCCCCGCGTGGGGGCGCGGATCGAAACTCCGAAGGCATGGTATACGCGCCTGATCGTGCGTAATCGCCCCCCGCGTGGGGGCGCGGATCGAAAGTGTCACGTCGCAATTATCTTGCTTGGAGCAGCCAGACCATTATCAAAGTGCGGAAATCGCGGCCCGAATTGGCGTGTCATTGGCGTGGGACGCCAACAGCGCCAGTTGTGATGGCGGCACAAGCCATACGGCCTGGGTTTCCCATCCCATATCCGCGGGTGTGCCGCCGATCCGCTTTGCGATGAAGTATCGGGTGATGCTGGTCGTGCGAGGCACATCGGTCAGGAAAGCCCCAAGCTGGACCAACAGCCCGGTTTCCTCGAACGCTTCCTTCACCGCCGTTGCCCGAAGCGACAAACCGCTTTCGATGGTGCCCTTCGGGAAGCTACGATGATACCCGCCATAGTGGTTCGTGGGCTCCACCAGCCAAACGCGGCCATCAGGTTCGATGATGACGGCGCCGGCACTTAATTTCATGCCACTCGGCACAGTTGGTGGCGGTGGATCGGCGACATTGGAGTGGCCGGTCAACGCGTTCCAACCCGCCAGGGTCCCGGGCAAGCCAGCCGATTGCACGGCGATGCCGGCAAGCTGTGAGGGGGCTGGGCCATCCGGCACAAACACCGCTACTGCCATCCGATCGGTCCAGGATAGGGGCGGCGTTTGCTGCGTCGGTTTGCTTATCTTGACGACCGTACCGTTGTCATGTGGCCTGGGATGATGGTGGTCCGTCATTTTGATTCTCCGCCGCTGGTGGCCGGATTGGTTTGCCGCAGCCGTCGGATCAGCAGGGCTTCCGCCAGCCGGGGCACGTCATCCGGCCAATAGACTGCCGGCCGGGGTTGTGGCGCGCCCAGCGCGGCGGCTGGTCGGCACGCAAGCACTGGCAGGCACCAGCGGGCTGGCAAGCGATCTCGGCTCCAGGCGGCGCCCAACAAGGCGCCCGCGATCGCGCCGTTTGTATCGGTATCGCCACCACGGCCCACAGTTGAGATCAAAGCATCCTCGGGCGCGTCGCCGCGGACAAGATGGGCAAAGGCATTTTGAAATGCGACGATGACCCAGCCTTGGTTGCTCTGAAAATTATCGGGAAACTGCCCATCACCGGCCTGCCGCAATGCTCGGGCTATCACACCCCCATCGTCGGCCGCCTCGGCAATCTGTATCGCCACGTCAAACATTGCGGCCCGCGATCCAGACCGCACACCCTCATGCACTGCCGCAGCAAAGGCGGCGCAGGCGGTAAGGCAAACTGGGTTGGGGTGGGACAGGCTTGAATCCAGCGCCGCCACAGATGCGGCTTCGCTGGCCGAGGAAGCCCAGATGCCGATCGGTGCAATCCGCATGAGCGAGCCATTCGCCTGGCTGGTTCTGTTGGCAGCCTTCCTGGCTGCGTCGGCCTTGCCGGATTTGGCGCGGCTTGCGGCCCCCAAGCCCTGTCGGGTGGTGTTGCCGATGTCGAACGGGTGGGACGTGATCCATGCACCATAGGCTTCCGCAAGGGCCTCATCATCGAATCTATCCTGGCGGGTCAAGCTGCGGGCCAGTGCCAACGCCAGCTCCGAATCATCGGTGGCCTGCCCCGCGAGGGTGTTCCACGTGCCGCCATCGGCCAGATCGCGCACGCCGTTTGGGTATTGCCCGGCGATCGATCGGCTGTCCCTGAATTCAACCAGCGACCCCAGGCTGTCGCCGATCAGCTGACCCATCAAACAGCCGATTGCCCGGTCAAGCGCGCCATCCGCTGGCGGCCGTGGCCACTCCAGCGCAACACGGCGAGGCATGGGCTTTTCGGTGACCGACGCAGCCCAATCCCGGTCCGCGAGGGCGCGCGCTGCCTGTGGCGCGCCGCCAAAACACCTGCTGACGTTGCTGCTGCCATCACGGGCGTAGGTGACGGGCTTGCCATGTTCATTGAGGAATACGCCACCAGCGCCCATCAACAAGGCGTGGCCGGCCGCATAGTCATATCCGCATGGGCCGCTGAGCGATACCGCGGCCACGCCATCACCGGCTGCTACACGGGCCAGGCGGTAGGCGATGCTGGGCAATGCAACAAACCGGGCCGGCGCGATGCGCTTGCCGTTGGTGATCGGGTGGCTATCGCTGTCGTGATTCAGGAACACGATGCTGCCGGGCGTCAGTGTTTGGACGACCAGGGTTGAGGCAACTGGTTGGCCGTTCCTCAGCACGCCCGGCAATCCTTCGGCCCAGGCGATGAGGTCAGGCCCGCGATCGGGCGGCAGTGGAGCATACACAACGCCCAGGACCGGCTTTCCGTCACGCAGCAGGGCAACCGATATCGCGGTGCCTCGGTGGCCCTGAAGGAATGCGCGGGTGCCATCATGCGGATCGACCAGCCACACATCGCGGGATGTCAGATCGCCCCCGGTGCCGGTTTCTTCGCCAACATATCGGGCCGGCCACAGGTCAAGCAAAGCCGCGCGCAGGTAGGTTTCGATCTCAGTATCGATCGTGGCCTTATCCCCGCTGCCGCGCGGGCCTTTGGGCCGCGCGAATTCGGCAGCCAGCATGGCGCCGGCGGCCACAACGCAACTGGAAACTGCGCCAAGGTTGGGCAGTGATTGGGTGATGGGCATAAAAATTATGGTAACCCTTGTTGATGAAATTTTCGAGTCCGCTAATACACGGGAGAAAAACCTATCCTCTTTACCCGCAACCGGGTTCCTCGGGCGCTCGATTTTCATTGCGCCAGTCCGTGCCCTCGGCACGGCACATTGGTTCCGTGGCCTCTGCCGTCGGAGACAGCACGTACATCACAGATTTGAGCGTTGCCGGGCTGGAGGAATGAGTTGGATGATCCCGGTCTGATGCGACTCCAATGGGTTGTCGTGCCCGCCATCGGACAACGCCTCATGCCTGCTAGGGTAAGGGCGGCTATGCCCCCTATGATGCCCTATGTTTTTCCGACCCCAGCGCCAGCGCTCCCCCCAGCCGCCTAGCTTACAGGCATCACTCGTCGGGATTTTCTGATCTTCTCTGGTGAAAAACATAGGGGATCATAGGGACCATAGAAGCCTATGCTCCCTTGCGGTCCCTATGTCCTTCCGGGGTGACGTCAGACTTTTGCAGGCGGAATGTAGCGGCGCCCCATTGCCCAGGGGCTGCCTGACGTGACAGGACGAAGCCCGCCATCCGGGTTCCTGCCAGCTTCTCCAAATGAGCCGAGAGGAATTGCCGACCCCGCCCCTGTGGGTCGGCGATGGCTTTCACATCGTCGTGCAACCGCGAAGCCGGAACCGGCATGTCGTGGTGATGCTCCCACCAAGCATTGAACAGGTCGGCGACGGCTTGGCGGCGGGTGTCGCGTGCCTTGGCTTCACTGACACGGGCGGCCGGATCAATGCAGCCGAGGCCAAGCAGCGGGTCACGCACCCAGGTTGACCACTCGATAAACGAGCCCATCGGACGGCCACCGGATTGCGGGCGTATTTGCCCCCACCTCCATATGGTCAGCGCCGCCGCCAGCAGCGCCGGGCGTTGCGTCATCACCTCGGCGAGAATGTCCCCATCGAAGGGTCGGGCCTCGGGGTCCTCGCTCCGGGGATCAAGTTCGGTGGTCAGAAACCGGCGCGCCAAGTCCTCCGACACTGACAACCCGTTACCGGTCAGCACGACGAAGGCGGTTGCGTTCAGCGGCACCATTTCCGACTTGCCGAGGATACGCACCCGCGCCGGTCTTTCCGTGATGGCGCTGGCGAGCAGGTCGGACCGGAAGGCTTGCGCGTTCAGATTGTCGAGAAAAAGCACCGGGCCGCCAGCGATCAACTCCGAGGCAATCCGCTTCTCCAATTCCTCCGGGGTCGCGCCGCCGGTCACGGCATGGGGCGGGCGTCCGAATGCAACAGCGCAGATACAGCGGGCGAGCAATCCCTTGCCGGCACCAGCCCCCGACATGGGCGCGGCCCGCAGCAACAGCCCTGGCGCAAGTGGCAAGCTCGGCCGGCAAATTGCGGTCAGCAGCCCGGCGAGGAAGGCGCTTTCATCCGCACCAGGCGGCCTCGATGTATCCACCACGGGAACGGCAGAGCCGGAAACATTCACCATGTGGGCGTCGGCGAACGGGAATGTCTTGAACTGCTCCCGCAGCACCAACAGCGCCGCCGCTGCGTCGGCCTCGGTCGGTCTGACCGGGAGCCATGACATGTCCGGCACCTTCTCGGAATACATTCCGGTGCCAGGGTCGTATCCCTCGGCCTCGGCGATCGCGCCCCCGGCCCGGAGCAGCGGGGCGCAGGCGATTCCATTTAGTGGGCGAAGATTCCATTCCGCACGCATGTCGAGATAGAGCCTTGCCACCCGCTCCGGCAACGTCATGTTCACCGGCTCCAGGCCGTCCCCGGCCTTCACGAATTTCCAAGGTTGCACCACGCTATGTGTCAGCCGCACCACCCCATCGACATTCAGAGGATACGCGACCAGCCCACCGGCCCGATGATCGTGACCAAGTCGGACCGGCACGCCACGGTCAAACACCTCCGGCAGCTTCGCCAGGTGGTCGCGCAGTTCTACGGCCGTCTTCGGCAAATCAGCCGCGTTGATAAACAACCTCCCCCTGTGCGATTCCTTGCGTTTCGCTTCCCCCGCCCGATCATAGATGCGGTCGAAGTCACGTTGCGTTGCGGTGGCGGCCCACTCGCTGGTATCGGGATGGAGTTGCAGTGCGTCCACGATATCGTCCCGGTTGAAACCAGCGATCCTGAGTATCGCCCCAAGCGAGAAGGCGCGCCCGGAACGGGATTGGTCCGCCAAGCCATCCCAATCCCCGCGCCAGCGGCGGGCCAGCGACGGCCACAGAGTGGCCTTCGCCTCGATCCGTCCGGCAAGATCGCCTTCCAGTTCGGCCGGGTTCTTGAGGCCTGTGGCAATGGTCTTGGCAGTAGCGGCGAAGCGCGGGCCAGCCTCACGGATCAGCCACAAAATCGTCTCGGGCGGAACCTGCGCCAACTCGGTCGGAGTGCCGGCGAGGTGAATGCCTGTGACGGCAAAATATCTGTTGCCCAGATGCAGTTCGATGGCAGGAGGGTGCTTACCGGTGCCGTTCTTCCATGACTTGCCGTGCGGGGTTCCCATGGCGGTGCGGAAACTCGTTATATTCACAGCGTCAAACGCAAGGAATAGTTTCACCCCAGTTCCCGATGGGGATATCTCGGTATAGGTGGCGAACCGCTCCACCACTTCGGAGGCCCACGGCGCGAGGGTGCCGTCATCGGTGCGGCAGGTGTCCAGGTCGATACCTCCCAGCGTCAGGCCGTTCCCGAGATCGGTGAGTTCGAGCCCAACGCCACCAGCCCCGTATGGTTTCGGCAGCCGCGCGGCGCAGGCCTCGGCGGCGGCGCGGGTGCCCCATGTCGCGGGATCGTCAGCGCGGGCCTTACCGCCTTGTGGGCTATAGGGGACCTTGGTCACGGTCTCGCCGGGTCCACGCCTCCCGGGCGCCCAAGCCACCCAAATCGGGCGCTCGGCGAGGGATTCGAGCGTCACTGGAAGCGCGGGGGTCATTGGGCCGTTCATAGCTTGCCCCTCCCTGTCCGGCGCGGAGTACAGGGGAAGCTTGTCAGCCCTAGGTCGGCGAGGGCGAGGGCTGCGGCGAGGGCGATCATACCGCACCGCCTTCCAGCCGCTTCCGGCATCCCATTGCATCGGCGAGAGAGTGGAACAGCAGAAACACGGAAGTTCCCTCTACGGCGAGCGTCGCGGATGCCAGCCTCTCACCCTTGCGATCCGGCCAACTCATGCCCGGATTGTGCGTGAGGATTCCGGATAAACCAGGGCGGCTTAGGAAGTCAGGCAGTGAGGCAGGCGCACCGAAACGCGCGATGGACACACACCATGCACCGCCTTCCCGGAAAAGCCCAATACGGGCGTCGGACGGAACAATAATCATTTGGCACTCCATTTGAGTGCCGACTTCGAAACGCTTGAAGGGAGCAAAGCAAGTTTGGTAAAGTGCTGGTGTCCGCCAGCAAATACCTAGCCTGCCCCGCCGGTCCTGCGTACGTCGCTTGGCCGGCGGGTTTTTTCAGGCGGCAAACTTGCTCGGTGGCGCGCGGAAGGTCGCGACCGGCAAAGACGTCAGATATTCGCGCACCGAGTCCATGATGATCAGAGTGCGGTTTCCGCTCTTGACGGCGCGAATGTCGCCAGCGGCAAGGCGCCGGTAAATCTCGCTGCGACTCAAACCGGCCACTTTGGACGTGTCCGAGATCGAGGCGGCCAGAGGCTCCAAGCTGGTTCCGCTGCCCGTTAGCCGCCGACGGTCTTCATCTGTCATACCCATTTGTAAGTCCCTTTCACAATGCCCGGGCATCTCCCGGTGCGTCAGGGACTATGTAAAAACTTCGTGTCTACGTCTTGGGAGAAGGTAAGGGCTTAGTTTTTCCCACGCTTACCGCAGCCAATAAGCACCGGCTGCGCTGGCCAAGAACACCACACCCTCGGTCATCAGCAGGGATCGACGTAGGCTGTGACGCGTAAAGGTTTCACTGCCGGTGAAATGAGCGAGTTGGGAACGGAATTCTGCTGCTGTCATATGGGCCGCCTCCTTGTGCGGCCCATATGCAGTAAGCATCATCTGCCCAAATGGTCATCCGGAAAATGGCCGGCTCCGATTGGCGGAAATTATCTTCAGGATATGAAGATAATTTTGTCAGAACCCGGCCTAATGCCCGGCAGTGACGCTCTTGCCATCAAAGAGTGTCGTAATCATCGAGATCACGATCCTCATCGGCATCGACACGCGCATACGATTTGCGCAGGCCATTAAAGCTTCTCTCATGGCTCTGCAGCGTTTGGAGGGAAGGATTTTTGAAGATTTTGTTGATCGCAGCAGCTGCGC
>CAITOL010000162.1 GCA_903893975.1 uncultured Rhodospirillales bacterium
CCAGCACCAGCAGCACCAGCGCCGACCGCAACCGCGCCCGCACCCGGCGCCACACCAGCCGCCCGCGGCTCGGCCGGTCCGGCATGGCCCAGGCGGCGGCGGCCTGCGGCTCGTCCAGCGGGTCCGGCTTGCGGCGCGGCGCCTGGCGGGCGGGCGCATCCGCGCCGGTTTGTTTCACCCGCGGCATGTTGCGTGCTCCACCATCCAGGCGCACAGCGCGGGGAAGCTCATGCCCAAATACGCCGCCTGCTCGGGCAGCAATGAGGTCGGGGTCAACCCAGGCTGGGTATTCACTTCCAGCAGCACCAACCGCCCCGGCTCGCCCTTGGTATCGTCATAGCGAAAATCCGACCGCGTCGCGCCCCGGCAGCCCAGCGCCCGATGTGCCGCCAACGCCACCTCCAGCGCCTTGGCATAGGCCTCAGGATGGATCGCCGCCGGCACCACGTGGCGCGAGCCACCTTCGGCGTATTTGGCCTCGTAGTCATAAAACCCGCTCGCCGCGGTAATCTCGGTCACCGCCAGCGCGCGGTCCTGCATCACCGCAACGGTCAGCTCCCGGCCGGGGATAAACTCCTCCACCAACGCCGCGCCTCCATAGCTCCACTGGGCTGCAATCTGCGCCCGGCGATTGCTGCCGTCCCGCACAATCTCCACCCCGACAGATGACCCCTCGTTGATCGGCTTGATCACATAGGGCAGCGGCAACGGATCGGCATGTTCCAGCTCGGCCACCTCAATCACCCGTCCCGCCGCCACCGGCAGGCCCGCCGCCAGAAACGCCGCCCGCGCCGCCGCTTTGTCCATGGCGATGGCCGACGCCCGCACCCCGGAATGGGTATAGGGAATGCCGAGCCAGTCGAGCACGCCCTGGATCGCCCCGTCCTCGCCGAAGCGGCCATGCAGCGCGTTGAACACCACATCCGGCCGTGGCGTCAGCGCCGCGATCAGCGCCGCCAGATCGTCGCCCACCAGGACCGGCGTCACCGCATAGCCCGCCTCACGCAGCGCCGCGATCACCTTGCCGCCACTGGCCAGGCTCACCTCGCGCTCGGCCGATATCCCGCCATACAGCACCGCAACCGTGGTCATGCCACCTCCTCCGGCCGCGCGCCCGGCACGCCGACGCGGCGGATCTCCCAATGCAGATCCACCCCGGTGCCGGCCATCACCCGGCGGCGCACCTCCTCACCCAAACCTTCGATATCGGCGGCGGTCGCGCTGCCGGTGTTGATCAGAAAATTGCAGTGCTTTTCTGAAACCTGCGCCCCGCCGCGGCTCAAGCCACGGCAGCCGGCGCCATCGATCAACTCCCACGCCTTCATATCCGGCGGGTTGCGGAAGGTGGACCCACCCGTGCGCGCCCGCACCGGCTGGCTCGCTTCCCGCGCCGCGCGGATCGCGGCCATGTCCTCGGCAATGCGTTGCCGGTCTCCGGGCCGCGCCCGCAGCCGCGCCTGCACCACCACCGCTTCCGGCGGCAGGCTGCAATGGCGATAGCCAAAGCCGAGTTGCGCGTTGGACAGGCGTTGGCGCACCCCGTCACGCGTCACCACATCGGCCCAGTCCAGGCAGCCGGCGATATCGCCGCCATAGGCGCCGGCATTCATCGCCACCGCCCCGCCAATACTGCCGGGAATGCCAGACAGAAACGCGAGCCCGGACAGGCCGGCCGCCGCCGCATGTTCCGCCACCGTCACATCCAGCGCACCCGCCCCGGCAATCACCCCATCCGCTTCCACCGTAATGCCGCCGAACCCGCGCGCCAGCTTCACCACCACGCCGCGCACCCCGCCATCGCGCACAATCAGGTTCGATGCCGCACCGATCGGCAGCACCGAAATCTCCAACGGCAACGCCGCCAGGAAGGCGCATAAATCATCCACATCCGCCGGGCGCACCAGAACCTCCGCCGGGCCACCTACGCGAAACCAGGTCGTCGGCCCCAGCACGGCATCGGCCTGCACCCGGCCCCGCAGCGGCGGCAGGCTGTCCAGCAGATGCGCGTGCGCCTGGGCGGTCATCATCTCAGGCCAGCCCGGCCGCTACGCTCGCCCTGCAACGCCGCCAGCTGCGCCGGCAAGGCATGCGCCCAGGCGGTGATATTGCCCGCCCCCAGGCACACCACCAGATCGCCCGGCTTGGCAATCGCGCTCACCATCTCCGCCAGATGTTCCGGCCCCGGCAACGGCACCACGCTCCGATGGCCGCTCGCCCGCAGCCCCTCCACCAGCGCATCGCGGTTCACGCCCTCAATCGGCGCCTCGCCCGCCGCGTAGACATCGGCCACGATCACCGTGCCCGCTTCGTTCATGCAGGTGCAGAACTCCGAGAACAACGACTGCAACCTTGTGTAGCGATGCGGTTGCACCACCGCGATCACATTGTTCGCCCCGGTCTGACGCGCCGCCTTCAGCACGGCGGCGATTTCCACCGGATGATGGCCGTAATCGTCGATCACCACGATGCCGCCCGCATCGCCCGCCCGGGTAAAGCGCCGCTTCACCCCACGGAAGTTGAGGAACGCCATTTTGATGCTCTCGGCATCGATGTCCATTTCCAGCGCGATGGCAATCGCCGCCAGCGCGTTCTGCACGTTGTGCTGGCCAACCATCGGCAGGCGGAACGGCCCCAATTGCCGCGTCCGCCCGCGCGCCCGGTCGGCGACGCTGACATGGAAGGTCGAACCGTTGGTGTCCGCGTTCAGCCGCTCGCCGCGCACATCGGCCTGCGGCGAAAACCCGTAGGTGATAATGCGCCGGTCCGACAAACGCGGGATCATCTGCTGCACCGCCGGATGGTCGATGCACAGCACCGCGAAGCCGTAGAACGGCACGTTCTGCACAAACTGCTCGAACCCGCCGAGCATGGCCTCCGCCGTGCCCCAATGGTCCAGATGTTCCGGGTCCATATTGGTCACCACCGCCACCGTCGCCGGCAGGCGCAGGAAGCTGCCGTCGCTCTCGTCGGCCTCCACCACCATCCACTCGCCGGCACCAAGCCGGGTATTGCTGCCATAGGCCTCGATGATGCCGCCGTTGATCACGGTCGGGTCCAGTTTGGCCGCTTCCAGCACGGCGGCGACCATCGACGTGGTGGTGGTCTTGCCATGGCTGCCGCCCACCGCGATCGACCAGCGCAACCGCATCAGCTCGGCCAGCATTTCCGCCCGCCGCACCACCGGGATCAGCCGCTCGCGCGCCGCCCGCACCTCAGGGTTGGCGGATTTCACCGCGGTAGATGTCACCACCACCTGCGCATCGCCGAGATTGGCCGCATCATGGCCAATGGCGACATGAATGCCCGACGCCCGCAGCCGCTGCACATTCGCCCCTTCGGCGATGTCGCTGCCCTGCACGGTGTAGCCGAGGTTATGCAGCACCTCGGCAATCCCGGACATGCCGATGCCGCCAATGCCGACGAAATGAATGGCGCCAATGGTGCGCGGCATCGCTCTCATAGTCTGGTCTCCTGATGGGCATGGCGCTGGACCAGATCGGCGAGGCGCGCGGCTGCGTCGGCGGTGGCAACGATGCGGGTGGCGGCGGCGGCCTCGGCCAGCAACGCCGGATGGGCGAGAAAATCGGTCAGCCTCGCCGCCAGGGCCTCGGCGGTAAAGCCCGGCTGCGGCAGCACCCAGGCGGCGCCGGCATCCTGCAAGGCTTTCGCGTTAGCGGTCTGATGGTCATCAATCGCCGAGGGCAGCGGCACCAGCAGCCCCGGCCGCCCGGCCACCGCCAGTTCGGCCACGGTGGACGCCCCGGCGCGGGTAATCACCAGATGCGCCGCCGCCAGCAATCCGGCAACATCGGTGAAAAACGGGCTGAGTTCCGCCGGCACGTCACAGGCGGCATAGGCCGCGCGCACCCGCGCCAGATCTTCCGCCCGGCATTGCTGCGTCACCACCAGCCGGGCGCGCGCAGCCTGCGGCAGCAGTGCCACGGCCGCCGGCACCACATCGCTAAACACCCGCGCGCCGAGCGACCCGCCCAGCACCAGCAGCCGCAACTGCGCCTGCGGTGCCGCATAGCCCGCACCGGCCAACGCCGCCACCGCCGGGCGCACCGGATTGCCGGTCACCTCAGTCGCCACGCCCGCCGGCACGCCCGCCGTCGCCGCATGGCTCAACGCCAGCCGATCCGCGCGGCGGGACAAAAACCGGTTCGCCCGGCCCAGCACCGCATTCTGTTCGTGCAGCACAATCGCCGGGCGCGCACCGCGCCGCAGCATCGACGCGCCCAGCACCGGCGCCACGCTCGGGTAGCCGCCAAACGCCACCACGGCGGCCGGCTGCAACCGCGCCAGCATCCGCCGCGCCTGCCAGGTGCCCAAGCCCAACGCCACCCCGGCCCGCATCGCCTTCACCAGGCCGCGCCCGGCAATCCCGGCACCGCGCAGCACAAAGCGTTCACATTGCGCGAACACCGTGGAGTTCAGCCCGCCGGACCGGGCATCGGTCATCAGCACCACCCGCTCACCCCGGCGCAGCAACTCGGCCGCCAACGCCTCGGCCGGGAAAAAATGCCCGCCCGTGCCGCCTGCGGCAATCACCACCGGACGTGCCTGTGGCCCCCTCATCCCATTTCACCCACGGTGCGGCGCCGGGTCAGCGCCAGCAACATCCCAATCCCCAACGCCACCGCCAGCGCTGACGACCCGCCATAGGAAATAAACGGCAGCGTCATGCCCTTGGTCGGGATCAGCCCGAGCGTGGAGGCCATGTTCACAAACGCCTGCAAGCCGAACCCCGCCGCCAGCCCGGTCACCGCGAGCACCACGAACAACTCGCGCTCCTGCAACTGCTTCAGCAGCGCCCGCAACACGATGAAGCCGAACACCGCCAGAATGAACAGGCAGATCAGCAGCCCGTATTCCTCGCCCGCCACCGCATAGACAAAATCCGCATGCGCGTCGGGGATCATGTCCTTCACCCGCCCCTCGCCCGCACCGCGCCCCAGCAGGCCGCCACTGCCAAAGGCCTGCAGAGCGTGGTCGATCTGATAGGTATCGCCCGCGCCCTTCGGGTGCAGAAACCGCTCCACCCGCTCGTGAAAATGGCCCACGAAGGTGTAGGCGGCAAAGCCACCGGCCACCATCATGCCAAACAGGCCGCCCACCACCACTACGTTCAGCCCGTTGACGAACAACTGCACCAGGAACACGCCGAGCAGCACCGCCATCATGCCCATATCCGGCTGCGCCTTCAGCAGCAGCGCGATCACCAGCATGATGCCGCAGGCCACGCCGAGCCAGGCCATCCGCCGCAGCCGCGCCGTCTCTCGCTTCCCTTCGGAGAGCAGCCAGGCCGCGACCACGGCGAAGCACGGCTTGAGAAACTCACTCGGTTGCAGCGACAGGCCGGGCAGGCTGACCCAGCGCCGCGCGCCCTTGATCTCCACGCCCGAAACCAGCGTCATCAGCGTCAGCCCGACCGCCACCGTGCACCCGGCCAGCGCCAGCATCCGCACCCCGCGCGGGGTCAGCAGGCTCACCCCCACAACCACCACCGCGGCCAGTAGCAGGAACACCACCTGCTTGAAGATGAACATATCGCGCGAGACATGGATGCGCTCGGCCACCGCCGGGCTCGCCGCCAGCATCATCACATAGCCAGTGCCGATCAGCACCGCGACGCCGATCAGCGTCAGCCGGTCCACCGTCCACCACCACTTGCCCAGCAGCGAGGTATCGGCGCGGGAAAAGCCGCTCATCGCCCGCCCTCCCGCTGCGCGATGGCGCGCACCTGGTCGCGGAAATGGTCGCCGCGCTGGTCGAACCCGGTGAACTGGTCCCAACTGGCGCAGGCCGGGGACAGCAGCACCACCGGCGCCAGCCCGGCGCGCGCTGCGGCCCAGGCCTGTTCGGTCGCCACATCCAGCGTGCCCACAATGCGGTGCGACACGCCATGCGCCGCCAGCGTGGCGGCAAAGGCCGGCGCATCGCGCCCGATCAGCAGCACCAGCGCCAGCCGGGGGAAATACTGGGCGAGCGATTCAATGCCGCCCTCTTTCGCCATCCCGCCGGCAATCAGGATCATCCGGTCATAGCATTCCAGCGCCCGCGCGGTGCTGTCGGCATTGGTCGCCTTGCTGTCGTTGACAAAGCGCACGCCCTGAATGCTGCCGACCATTTCCTGCCGGTGCGGCAGGCCGGGATAGCTCATCAGGCCCTGCACGATCTCCGCCCGGCTCAGCCCCAGATGCGCCGCCATCGCGCTCGCCGCAGCGGCGTTCTGCGCGTTATGGCTGCCCGGCAAAGCCTGCGCCTGCGCCAGATCGGCGATGACCCCTGCGGCATCGCGCAGCACGCTGCCTTCCGCCCACACATCCGCCGCCCCGCTGCCGGAGACCGTCAGCACCTGCGCCGGCCCGGCGCGCAACGCCGCCGCCATCTGCCGCGACAGCGCGTCCTCCACCCCGACAACCGCCAGGTCGCCCGCCAGCTGCCGGTCAAAGATCGCCCGCTTGGCCCGCGCATAGCCGGCCATATCGCCATGACGGTCCAGATGATCCGGGCTGAGGTTGAGCATGCAGGCTTCACTAAACCGAAGCGAAGTGATTCGCTCCAACATGTAGGACGACATCTCGATCACGTAGACGCCGTCATCGCCCAGCAACGGCAACGCCAGCGACGCCGTGCCCAGATTGCCCCCCGCCGCCACCGGCCGGCCGGCCACCTCCAGCATATGCGCCAGCAACGCGGTCGTCGTGGATTTGCCGTTGGTGCCGGTCACGCCCGCGAAGCGCGCCGCAGAGCCTGCCGCGCGCACCGCGCGATACAGCAACTCCACATCGGACAAAATCGGCACCCCGGCATCCCGCGCCGCCTGCGCAATCGGGTGCGGCTTGGGCAGCACATGCGGGATCCCCGGCGACAGCACCAGCGCGTCGAGCCCGGCGAAATCGGGCATCCGCACCTCCAGCCCCACCGCCGCCGCGCGCGCGGTGGGGTTGTCGTCCCACACCGTCACCGCAGCCCCCATCGCCAGCAGCCGATGCGCCACCGGCAAGCCGTTTTTGCCCAGGCCGACGACCGCGAAACGCTGCCCGGCGAACAGGTTCGGGGGAAATTTCATCGGATTTTCAACGTCGCCAGGCCGATCAGCGCCAAAATCACGGCGATGATCCAGAAGCGGATCACAATCGTCGGCTCTTCCCAGCCCTTTTTCTCGAAATGATGGTGCAGCGGCGCCATCAGAAACACCCGCCGCCCGGTGCGCTTATACCAGAACACCTGGATCAGCGAGGACGCCAGTTCCACCACGAACAGCCCGCCGACCACGCCCAGCACAATCTCGTGCTTCACCGCAACCGACACCGCCCCCAGCGCGCCGCCCAGGGCCAACGCCCCGGTATCGCCCATGAACACCCGCGCCGGCGGGGCGTTGAACCACAGAAACCCCAGCCCCGCCCCGATCAGCGCGGAGCAGAACACGCATAACTCGCCCACGCCTGGCACAAAGTTCAGTTGCAGGTAATCGGCGAAGATATGGTTGCCGACCAGATAGGCGATCAGCATGAACACGCCCGCGGCAATAATCGTCGGCACAATCGCCAGCCCGTCCAGCCCATCGGTCAGGTTCACCGCGTTGGAAAACCCGAGCATCACCGCCGCCCCGAACAGCGGAAAGACCATGCCAAGCGGGATCAGCACATCCTTGAAAATCGGCACTGTCACCCCGGTGCCCAACGGCCCATGCGTCAGGCTGGCAATCGCCCAGGACGCCAGCAACCCCAGGCCAAGCTGCACAATCAGCTTGCCCCGCGCCGACACGCCGGCATGGTTGGATTTGGAGAGCTTGATGTAGTCATCGACAAAGCCGAGCGCGCCATAGCCCAGCGTCAGCGCCATCACCACCCAGACATACAGGTTGCGCAAATCCACCCACAGCAGCGTGGACACCACCATGCTGGCCAGGATCAGCACCCCGCCCATCGTCGGCGTGCCCTGCTTTTCCAGCACATGCCGCTCCGGCCCATCCGGCCGGATTGGCTGGCCAGAGCCTTGCACGGACTTCAGCCAGCGGATCAAGGGCGCGCCGAACAGCAGCGACAGCACCAGCGCCGTCATGCAGGCCGCGCCGGACCGGAAGGTCAGGTAGCGAAACAGGTTGAACGCCAAAGACTGATCGGCGATCGGGCGGGTGAGAAGAAACAGCATTAGCGCACCCCGCTCTGCATTGGGTTCGGTGGGGCAATCGCGTCCACCACAATTTTCATCCGGCTACCCAGGCTACCCTTGACCAGCACCGCATCACCGGGCCGCAGCGCCGCCACCACCAGCGGCGCCAGCCCTTGCGACTCCGCCGCGTAGCCGCCGCGCGCCGCTTCGGGCAGCTGCTCGAACACATCGCGCATCAGCGGCCCGCAGGCGAACACCAGATCGGCATGCGCCACCAGCCCCGCCAGCAGCCCGAGATGTTCCGCCGGGCCGCGCGCGCCCAGTTCCAGCATATCGCCGAGCACCGCGATCCGGCGCGTGGCCGGTTGCAGCGCCAGCACCGCCAGCGCCGCGTTCACCGAAGCGGCGGAGGCATTGTAGCTTTCATCCAGCAGCAACGCCGCACCGCCGGGCACCGCAATGTCGCGCCGCAGGCCACGCCCGGCCACTGGCGCAAAGCCTTGCAGCCCTGACGCCGCGCGCGCCACATCCGCCCCCAGCGCCTGCGCCGCCGCCAGTGCGGCAACCGCATTCATCGCCATATGGGCACCCGGTGCGGCAATCCGCAGCGCCAGCGACGCATCGCCGATCTGCACCTCAAGGTCAGACCCATCCGCATCGCCCACCTGGCGCACCAGCCGGGCCGCGGCCCCCGCCCCGGCGCCGAACAACACCACCCGCGCCGCGCCCGCCTGCGCCAGCAACCGGCCCAGCAGCGGCGAGTCCGCCGGCAACACCGCGACCCCCTCCGCCGACAGCGCCTGTAACAACGACGCTTTTTCGTCCGCAATCGCCTCGATACTGCCGAGATGGCCGATATGCGTTGCTTCCACCGTGGTGATCACCGCCACATCCGGCCGCGCCATCCGCGCCAGCGGCAAAATCTCACCGGCATGGTTCATGCCGATTTCCACCACACAAAACGCAAAGCCCTGCGGCAACCGCGCCAAGGTCAGCGGCACACCCCAATGATTGTTGTGCGATGCCTCCGCCGCCCAGGTCTTGCCGCAGGCCGACAGCGCCCGCTGCAACATGTTCTTGGTCGTGGTCTTGCCGACGCTGCCGGTGACGGCCACAAGCCGACCGCGAAACCGCGCACGGGCAAACACCCCCAGCGCGTTCAGCGCCGCAAACGTATCGCCCACCTGCAACAGCGGCGCATCATCCGCCACGCCATCCGGCAGGCTGTGCACCAACGCCCCTGCCGCGCCCTTGGCCAGCGCATCGGCCACAAAGCGATGCCCGTCGCCATTTTCGCCCACCAGCGCCACGAACAGATCGCCCGGCTTCACGCTGCGGCTGTCGATGGACACGCCACTGGCCTGGAACGGCCGGCGCAACAGGCCGCCAGTGGCGCGCACCAGATCCGCCGGGGACCACAACACGCTCATGCCGCCACCGCCCGACGCACCGTCGCCACATCGTCAAACGGCAAGGTCTCACCGCCAATCTGCTGACCCTGCTCATGCCCCTTGCCGGCAACCACCAGCACATCCCCGGGGCCGAGCGCGTTCATCCCGGCCAGAATGGCCGCCGCACGGTCGCCGATCTCCACCGCGCCGGGGCAGCCGGCCAGCACCGCCGCGCGAATGGCCGCCGGGGCTTCGCTGCGCGGATTGTCGTCGGTCACGATCACCCGATCGGCATGCGCCGCCGCCGCCGCGCCCATCAGCGGGCGCTTGCCTGGGTCCCGATCGCCGCCGGCGCCAATAATCACCACCAGCCGCCCCGCCGCATGCGGCCGCAGCGCGGTCAGCAGCCGTTCCAGCGCATCCGGCGTGTGGGCGAAATCCACATACACCGCCGCACCGTTCGCCAATGTCGCCGCCAGTTCCATCCGGCCGCGCACGCCGGTCAGATGCGGCAGCAGATCAATCGCGTCCGCCACCCCGGTCGCGCGCGCCAAACCGGCGGCGAGCAGCGCATTATCCGCCTGAAACGCCCCGACCAGTGGAAGCTCCACCTCGCGCGCCACCCCATCCACCTGCAAACCGAGCCGCTGGCCATGCGTCAGCGGCGTGCTCGCCACCAGCCGCAGCGCATCACCGCCCAGCCCGACCACTTCCATCGCCAACCCACGCGCCTGCGCAATCGCCCGCAGCGCCGCCCGGCTCTCGGCATCCAAACTGCCGCTCACCAAAGCCGGCGCCCCCGGCGGCAGCAAATCGCGGAACAGCCGCAGCTTGGCGTCGCGATACGCCGCCATGCTGCCGTGATAATCCAGATGGTCGCGGGTCAGGTTGGTGAACGCCCCGGCGCACAGCCGCAACCCGTCCAGCCGGAACTGGTCCAACCCGTGCGACGACGCCTCAATCGCCACATCGGTCACGCCGTCTTGCGCCAGGGCGGCCATGCTGGCCGCCAGGCTCACCGGGTCCGGGGTGGTCAGCCCGACGCCACCCTGCTGCCCAGGAGCAATCAGGCCCAGCGTCCCCAGGCTCGCCGCCTGCCGCCCGGCGGCGGCCCAAAGCTGGCGGGTGAATTCGGCCGTGCTGGTCTTCCCGTTGGTGCCGGTCACCGCCACAATCCGCGCCGGCTGCGCACCGGCCAGGTCCGCCGCCAGCCGCGCCAGCACGCGGCGCGGCTCCGGGTCCTCCAGCAGCGGCACTGCCACCCCATCCGGCAGCGTCGTGCCCGGCGCCGCCAGCACGGCGACTGCCCCGCGCGCCACCGCATCCGCGATAAAGCCGCGCCCATCCGCCCGGCTGCCCGCCAGCGCCACAAACAGCATGCCCGGCCCGATCGTCCGGCTATCCGCGCTCACCCCCCGCAAGCCGGGCAGGCGGGCCTTCAGCGCGCGAAAATCGGTTGCGCCCGCGTCATCAGCGATACGTGACATTTTCGCCCCCGACCGGGACAACGGCCTTCACCTCACGCCGCAACGGGGCGGGCGCGAGGACGGAGGGAGCAGGCGGTTGCTGCACCCGCGGCGGCTGCGCGGGCTGCGGAACGGCAGGCAGTTGCTGGGCAGACCGCGACTGCGGCGTGTGCGGTGCGGCGGCCACCGGCGGCGGTACCGCCGGCACCGGGGCCACACGCGGCGCGGGCGCACCCGGCCTGGTCGCGGCCACCGGTGGCGCCGGGGCAGTCGCCGG
>CAITOL010000163.1 GCA_903893975.1 uncultured Rhodospirillales bacterium
AGATGCATAATCACCCCGGCGCCGATAAACCCCACCCCGGTGGCAATCGCCCCCAGCGCCGCGCCGGGATTGCCGCCGCCATAGGCGACCGAAATATGCGCAAACACCCCGGCCGCCGCCGACACCAGCGCGCAGGACCGCAACCCGCCCGGATGCCGCCGCCATTCACGCTCCGCCCCGATCGCCGCCCCCAGCACCGCCGCCAGCAGCACCGCGAAGGTGTTTTGCGAGAAAACCGAAAAGCTCATGCCCTGACGCTAGCACATTGCCGCATCGCGCGGCAGCCCGGCGCGACTTTGCATTGACCGCACCGGCACGACTTGTAGGCTCGACCATTATCCGTGCTGGAGGTTTGAGGCGATGGCTGTGCGCATGTCCCGTGCTGTAACCCTGCTGGCGGCCGTCGCCATCCCGCTCGCCGCCTGCACCCGCATGGGGCCGGATTTCGTGCCACCGACCCCGAACTGGCAGCCGGCCATTCTGGGGGAAACCGGCCAACCCTCGAAGGACGAAACCTCCCGCCCGGTTGCCACCGCCATCGACGCGCAATGGTGGAAAGCCCTTGGCGACCCGCTGCTGACGGCGCTGGAAACCCGACTGGTGGACAGCAATCTGGATCTGCAACTGGCCTCCCTCCGCCTCGCCCAGTCGCGCGCCCAACTCGGCGTGACCGCCGCCGCCGGCCAGCCCACTCTCAACGCCGATGGCGCCGCCTCCGCCCAGCGCCTCAGCCGCAAGGGCGTCGACGATATCAACCCCGCCACCATGGCCCCCGGCTCCAACTTCCGGAACCCGTTCCAACTCTACCAGGCCGGGTTTGATGTCAGTTGGGAGCTGGATTTGTGGGGCCACGTCGCCCGTGGGGTGGAAGCCGCCGAGGCCGGCGTCGCCGCCAGCGAGGACGCGCGGCGCGATACCATGGTGGTCGCCACCGCCGAACTGGCGCGCGACTACATCCGTCTGCGCGGCATTCAGCGCAAATTGCAGATCATCCACGCCAATCTCGACATTGCCCGCCAAAGCCTCGGCCTGACCCAGGCCCGCGCCGCCGGCGGCCTGACCACGGATCTGGACGTCGCCAACGCCGCCGCTTTGGTGGCGACGATCGAGGCGCAGATCCCCACCCAGGAGCAGGCGGAGGCGGAACAGATCAACGCCATCGCTTTGCTGCTCGGCCAGGCGCCGCAAACCACCACCGCCGAACTCGCCGCCCCGCACGCGGTGCCGCCAGTGCCGCCGGCAGTGCCGGTCGGCGTGCCGTCCGAACTCGCCCGCCGCCGGCCGGATATCCGGGTTGCGGAGGCCAAACTGCACGTCGCCACCGCCGGCATCGGCG
Organism: uncultured Rhodospirillales bacterium; assembly: GCA_903893975.1. Classification (GTDB taxonomy): domain Bacteria; phylum Pseudomonadota; class Alphaproteobacteria; order Acetobacterales; family Acetobacteraceae; genus CAITOL01. Next base: position 1,337 of record CAITOL010000163.1, read on the forward strand.
TTGCCACCGCGGATTTCTACCCGCGCGTCATGCTCACCGGCTTCGGTGCGCTGCAAGGGCTGCAACTCAGCAGCCTCGCCGGCCTCGCCACGGCGGAAACCTACAGCCTCGGCCCGTCAGTCACCTTGCCGATTTTCGATGGCGGCAGCCGCAAGCGCACCCTGGAACTGCGCGAGGCGCAGCAGCAGGAAGCGGCCGTGTTCTATCAGCGCACCGTGCTCGGCGCGCTGCATGATGTGGACAACGCGCTGACCGCCTACGGCGCCGAACAACGCCGCCGCGCCCGGCTGGAAGCCTCGGTGGACCAAGGCCGCAAAGCCCTCGGCCTCGCCCGGATGCGCTATGAGCAGGGGGTGACCGACTTCCTGCAAGTGCTATCCGCCCAGCGCGTGTTGCTGGCCTCCGAACAGGAACTGGCCGACAGCACGACGACGATTTCGACCAACTTCGTGCAGCTTTACAAGGCGCTGGGCGGCGGGTGGGCACAGTAGTGCGTCAAGGTCGCCGGATCGGTTCCCCGTTGTCGGCGAGGTGCTGACATGAACCGCGGGCCAGTGGCGGCCGTTTTACCGCCACTGGCCCGCCATCAACCTGCGCCGGATTACGCCGGGCGCGGGGCTTTGCGGCGGCGGGCCGCCATCAGGCCGGCGATGCCAGCGCCAGCAAGTGCAAGCGAACCAGGCTCAGGCGCCGCCTGGAGCGGGCCATCGTTGAGCGAGAAGGCGTTGATGGTGGTGCTCAGGCCAGCAGAATCGATGAAGGTGCTGTTGCCGTAATTGGACGTGCCGTTCACCGCGTATTGCAGCGTCGACAAATCGTTGACATTGCCAAAGAAGTTGGCGGCACCATTGATGGAGAAGTCAACGTACGGTGGGTTGCCCGAGGGGTTCAGCGAGACCTGCAGGAAGGAATAGCCATACCACGTGCCATTATTGGCCCAGGACAGGTTGCCCTGGCCGCTGGCGGCGGTCGCCGACACTGTCACCGAGGCATTGTTGACCATGTCGGTCAGCGAGATCGTGATCGCGACATGGCCAACAGCCCTATCGCTCGCGCCGCAGCAGCCGTTCGAAAAAATACTGTTGGTCCCGGAATCGGCGGTGAAATAGCCGCTGATCGCATCGCCGGCGACGAACCCCTCTATGCTGTTTTGTGCGTTTCCGGAGAACACGCCACTGATGACCGCGGCTTGCGCCGATGCAGACAGGCCGAGCAAGGCGACCGATAGAAGTGCGAGGCGACGCATGGATGCTCCAATTATGACGGCGATGAATAGTTTTCGGACGCTTACATCCCGGAAATTTGGTTCGACAGAGCCAAACACTGGCAGGTAGGCGGCCAAACCGTGCAATTTTTATACCACAGTTCAAAAAAGTGGAATTTCAAGCCGCTAAAAATCGACCTGCGGCGCTGCCGGCCCAACCTGTAACGTTTTCTGACAGACGATGCGCCCGGCGGCATGACGCGGGGAGGGCGTGCGGCGTAGATGTCAGAATGAATACCGAAATCCGCAACCGTTACAGCCGCGGCTCCGCATGCGCCAGCACGCAGGCCAGGCACGCGGCCAGCACGTCCGCGTTATCCGGCAGCATCAGCGACCCGCCGAGGCGCGGATTGGTCTCCAGCACCAAAGCCCGCCCGGGCGTCACTAGCTTGTAATCGGCATTGCACGGCCCGTTATAGCGCAGCGGGCGCAAAATCTCGCCGATCGCGGTCAGCGCCGCCGGGCTGGTGGCCACACGCTGCATCGCCCGCACATTATCGGGCGTGCGCACCTGGGTGGTTGCGCCCATGTCATAGGCAAAGCTGGCGTGCCACAAAATCTCGCCATCCTTGCACACGCAATGCGTCACATGCTCCACCGTGCCGGGCACCAGTTCCTGCAACAGAATTTCGTGCCCATGCCAGATCGGATGCTGCCGCAACGCCGCCAGTGCCGCCGCGTCGGGCACGATGGCAATTCCGTCGCCCGCGAATAAATCCAACCGCTTGGCCACGCAGGGGTAGCGCGCATCATCCACATGCCGGTAGCTGATCGGGCAATACCGCGCCAGGCCGAAGGCTGCGACATACTGCGCAAACGCGCCCTTGCCGGCCAGCACATCCACCATCGCCGGGGTGGGGATCAGCGCCAGACCGCCGCGCGGGCAGGCTTTGATATGCGGCTCCAGCAGCGGCAGCAACAGGGTGCGGCGCTGCGCCACCGGCGATGGCGGCACCACGCCGCCTTGCGGCTGCGCCAGCACGCCCACCTCCACCACCTCCGGCAACAGGCGCCACACCGGCGCATCGGCTGCGAGGGCCGTCATCCAACTCGCGGCATGGGTGCCGCAAATCAGCACCCGCGTGTCCATCGCCGCTACATCGCCACCGGCAGCAGGCGCGGCGGCTGCCAGCGCCCATCCAGCAAGGTCGGCTTGGGCAGATAGCAGCGCAGGTTCAGGCTGTAGCGTCCGGGCGGCGCCGGCAGCCAGTTACCCTCGTGCCCGGCCGGGCGCGCGGCCTGGATCAGAATTTCCACGCTGCCATCCGCGTTCGGCCGCAACCCTGGCGACCGGTCGCCGATTGCATAGCGATCCAACGGATTATCAAAGAAAAACAGCCGCCCTTCCGGCGTCCGCTCATACAAGGTCAGCGACCAGAACGCCTGCACCGGCACCGGCGCATCGGCGGCAAAAATCAGCCGATACGCGGTGCTGCCCACCAGATGCGCGCCGCCGACGGACAGATACATCGCCTCCTCCGGCGGCAATGCCCCCAGCCCGCCCAACGCCACCCCGGCGCGAATGCCGTATTCGGTGCCGAACTGACCGATGCAAGCGGGGGGAATGTTCCAGCCGTTCACGCTGTGGCGCTGGCCCATCGCCCCGCCACCGCGCACATGCGCGACGCCGCGGGCAAAGCCTTCTGCCAGGTCGTCGGTCTCCAGGTTGGCCAGCCCGTCCATCGCGGCCTGATCCGCCGGCCCCGGCGGGTTTTCCGCTAGCACCTCGCGCAGCAGCCGGAAATAATCCGCCGCATCGCCTCGCCGCAGCGGCGCCGGCAAACGCGGCGGGCGCTGCGCCTGGCGTGGCGTCAGCACCAGCCCATCCTGCAACGTATGTACCGCCGGCAGGTCGTCCGGCCCATCAACGATTATCCGCGCCAGCGCCCACACCGCCGGGGTGGGGGACCGCAGCACGGGGCGCGCCCCTGCATCCCCCTGCCAGTCCGGCCCGACGATCAAAAACCGGCCGGGCCGGTTGCCATGGGTGCGGGTACCGATGATGGCGAAATTATCCGTCGTCATCGCCATCAACGCCACCGACCAGTAGCGGTCGCCAAACTCCGGCGTGGCCAGTTCCACCGGCCCCTGCGCCAGATCCAGCCAGGCGGAGGCATAGGGTGTGTCGTTATTCGGCGTCGTCACCCAACGATCGGCGGCGGTGGTCAACTGGCGGATCGGCACAAACTGGCCGGTCGGCACCCCGGCGGCGAGAAACTCCGCCCGGGTGCGCGCCATTTCCACATACGGCAGCCCGAAGACATAAGCCGCCGCCACCGCCTCGGCGGTCATGCCGCTTTGGCCTGTTGGATCGCCGCCCATACCCGCTCGGGCGTCGCGGGCATGTCGATATGATGGATGCCGAAATTGGCCAGCGCATCCACCAGCGCGTTCATCACCGCCGGCATCGCCCCGGCGCACCCGGCCTCACCACAGCCTTTCGCCCCCAGCCCGTTGGTGCGCGCCGGCACCGGATGCGACAGGAAGCCCAAAGCCGGCGCGTCATCGGCGCGCGGCAGCGCGTAATCCATGTAGGACCCGCTGAGCACCTGGCCCTGCTCGTCGAACACCACCGATTCCATCAGCGCCTGACCAAGCCCCTGCACGATGCCGCCATGCGCCTGGCCTTCGACCATCAACGGGTTCAACAACGTCCCGAAGTCGTTGACGGTGTTGTATTTCACCACATCGACATGGCCGGTATCCGGGTCCACCTCCACCTCCACCACGTGGCAGCCATTGGGGAAGGCGCTCGGCACGCCCGGCACGATCATGTCCACATCCAGCGATTGCGGCACGTCGTCCGGCAATTTCAGCCCGTCGCGCAGCTGCGCTGCCAGATCCATGATGCCGATGCCGCGATCGGTGCCGGCAATGGCAAAGCGCCCGCGCACGAACTCGATATCCACCGCCGCCGCTTCCAGCACATGCGCCGCGATCTTGCGGCCCTTTTCGATCACCGCTTCGCTGGACACCGCAATGGCGTTGCCGCCATTCATCGCACTGCGAGACCCGCCAGTGCCGCCGCCATCCAGCAACTGGTCGCTATCGCCCTGCACCAGCCGGATTTTCTCAAACGGCACGCCGAGCTTGTCCACCAGCACCTGGGCGAACGGCGTCCAATGCCCCTGGCCGTAATCCAGCGTGCCGGAAACGATGGTCACCGTGCCATCGGCCTCAAAGCGAATGCCGCCCATTTCCGCCCGCGCCGGGGCGGTCACTTCCAGATACTGGCCAATGCCGCGCCCGCGCACCTTGCCGCGCGCCCGGCTTGCCGCGGCCCGGGCCGGGAAGCCATCCCAATCCGCCGCCGCCAACGCCCGGTCCAGCACCGCCGGGAAGTCGCCGCTATCGTATTCCATCGTCGAGGGCGCTTTGTAGGGCAGCATGTCCGGCGTGATGTGGTTGCGCCGGCGCAGCTCGATGGCGGAAATCCCCATCTCCCGCGCCGCCGTTTCGATCAGCCGCTCCATATAGTAATTCGCCTCCGGCCGCCCGGCGCCGCGATACGCCCCCACCGGCGTGGTGTTGGACAGCATCACCTTCACCTGCACCGACAATGCCGGGGTGCGGTAGACGCCGATGATGTTCTTCACGATGTTCATCGTCGGCGGCAAGGTGGTGGAGTTGGACAGCACGGCGCCGATATTGGCGTAGCCGCGCACCCGCAAGGCGAGGAAATTGCCGTCTTTGTCCAAAGCCAGTTCCTGGCTGTGGTCATGGTCGCGCCCGGCGCTGTCGGACAGGAAGGAATCCGACCGCTCATCCACCCATTTCACCGGCCGCCCCAGCGCGCGCGCCGCCAGCAGCACGCAGCAATGTTCCGGGTAGTTGCCGCCCTTCATGCCAAAGCTTCCGCCGACATTGCCGGTCAGCACCCGCACCTGCTCCGCCGGCACCCCCATCATCCGCGCCACCCCGGCGCGCAGGCCAAAGGCGCCCTGGCTCGGCGAGTGCACGATGTAGCGTTCGCCGTCGAACAGGCCGAGGATCGCACGCGGTTCCATCGCCGAGACAATCACCCGGCTGTTGCGGATTTTCATCCGCGTCACATGCGCGGCCTTGGCGAAAATCTCATCCACCAGCGCGTGCTGGCCGAAATGCCAGTCCAGCACCACATTGCCCGGCGCTTCGTCATAGAGTTGCGGGGCACCGGGGGCGGCGGCGTCCTCCGCAGTCGTCACCGCCAGCAGCGGGTCGATATCGGCGAACAGCGCCTCCGCCCCATCGCGGGCCTGTTGCAGGGTTTCCCCCACCACCACCGCCAGCGGCTCGCCGACATAGCGCACCCGGCCCTCGGCCAGCGCGTATTGCACCGGCTTCGGCGGGGCGGAGCCATCATGGTTGGTGCCGGTCACGTTGTTCTGCATCGGCTTGATGCCGGCGGCCTTCAGATCGGCCACCGTGATCACCTTCAGCACCCCCGGCACCGCCAGGGCTGCGTCCACATCCAGGCTGCGCAAAATCCCATGTGCCACCCGGCTGCGCACCACCACCATATAGGCCTGGCCCGGCAGGTTTTTGTCGGCGGTGTAGTTGCCTTCGCCGCGCAGCAGCACCGGGTCCTCCCGGCGGGATACGGGTTGGCCCACCGCGAACTTACCGGGCGTCAGCATGTCGGGCTCAAGCAAAGTGGTCACGTCCATGCGGGCGGCTCCGGTCTGGCAGGAAGAACAAGGATAAGCCTTAGTTTGGGGCTGCACGCCCGGTTAGGCAACCGGCGCCGGCGCATCTTTCCGTGGCCATTGCCACACCGCCAGGCCGAGCATGGCCACGAACACCGTGCACACCAGCGCCACCACCCCCGGCCAGCCATGGCTTTGCCAGACGAAAGCCGGCAAAAACCCGCCCAACGCCCCGCCGACATAATACGTCGTCACATACAGCCCCACGGCAGATGACCGCGCCCCGCTGACCAGCACCGGAATTACCCCGATGCACAGCGCCTGCACCACCAGCAACCCGCCGGAAAGCCCGGCCAGCCCGGCGATCACCCAGGCCGTCCGCGGCAGCAAGGTCAGCATCATGCCGCAGCCAGCCAGCCCCAGCGCCAGCGCCAGGGTCTGAATACGGCCAATGCGGATGGCGACGCGCGCGGCCATGGCAGTGGTGAACACGCCGAGCAGATAGACCACGAACACCCCGCCCAACTGCGCCGGGCTGAGCGAGAAGGGCGGGGCGGCGAGGTAAAAATTCACGAAGCTGTAAACCGCCACATTGCTGAACAACATGCCAAAGCCAATCGCGCAGGTCGCCAGCAGCCGCCGGTTGCGCAGATGCGCGCCATAGGCCCGCAGCGTGCCGCCCAGCCCGCCGGTCACCGGGCGAAAATTCCGCTCCGGCTTCAGGGTGATGGCGACAAAGACCGCCGCCGCCAGGGTCAGCCCGGCAACGGCGACGAACCCCATCCGCCACCCCGCCCATTCTGCCACCAGGCCGGCGACAAACCGGCCGCCAAAGCCGCCGAAAATGGTGCCGGCGCTATACAGGCTCGCCGCCCGGATGCCGGCCGGGCCGGGAATTTCATCGCCGATATAGGCCACGCACACCGCGAAAATGAACGGCAGCAGCACGCCCTGCAAAAACCGCCAGAGCAGCAGGATATGCATCGTCGGGCTGGTGGCGATCAGCAAGGTCGGTACCACCAGCAGAAACAGCGCGCCGACAATCAGCACCCGCCGGCCGATGCGGTCGGAAATCGCCCCGGCAAACGGCGCCACCAACGCCACCGCGATCAGCGGCGCGGTGACCGCCAGCCCCGCCCCGGCGGCCTGCATGTCAAAGCTCGCCGCCAGCGCCGGCAGCACCGCCTGCGGGGTGTAGAGGTTGAGGAAATTCGCCATCCCCGCCACCGCAACGGCCGCCGGCCGCCAATCCCGGCTCACGGTGCCGCCATAATCGCCGCGCAGGCTGCGGGGGGCTTGGGAGGCGGGGGCGGTTTGCTCTCCGGCTTGGTTGGCCCCGGCTTGGCATCCAGCCGGGTGAACCACCACTGCAAATTCGCCCCGCAATCCTCGTCCGCCGGCGGCGGCGGCAGGTTCTTGCACTCCGGCTGCCCGGCGGGACAGCGGAAACTGATATGCATGTGCGACGCATGGCCATACCAAGGCCGCACCAGATGCAGCCAGCTGCGGTCGCCGGTGACCGTATCGCACAACTGCTTCTTGATCGCCGCGTTCACCAGCACCCGATCCACCAGCGGCAACTGCGTCGCCAGTTTCAGCAAGACCACATGCTCCGGCCGCCAGCGGGTGGGCTCAATCCCCCGCCCATCCCGCCGCACCAGGCTCGGCGGCTCGATATTCTCCCGCTGCGCCAGTGGCAGCACCGGGTGCGGCGCGACCACATCCAGATACACATCCGCATCCAGCCCGCGCTGATGGCTGGCATGCCCGCCGGGGATCGGTCCGCCGCGCGGCCCCGATAGGTCGCCCATATACAGATCCGGCAGCCCCGCCGCCTTGGCGCGCTGGCCCAGCAGCAGAATATTGGCCAACACCTCCGGGTGCCCCCAGAAGGTGGACTTGCCCAGCCGCACCGTTTGCAGCCCCGGCGCCGCATCTGGCAGCCGTACCGCCCCGGCGATGCAGCCCAGGCCGCTGCCGATAACCCGCACCGGCCCCGGCGCCGGGGTGGTGACCACCGGGGCCGCCGCCACCTGCGCCAGCAACCCCAACGCCGCCAAACCCCGCCATTGCCGCATTCAGCCCGCCCCGATTCCCGGAATGGCCAGATAAGCCAACCGCTTGACCTCCTTACGCCCGCGCGCCACGGAATCCAAAATCAGCCCGCTCGCCACCGCCAATGACGCCAGTAATTCCAGCGCCGTCGCCAGCAAGGCGGAGGGCAAGCGCGGCACCAGCCCGCTGCGCATGAACTCCACCACCACGGGGATGCCGAGCACCAGCCCCAGCACCGCCAGCGCCGCTGCCACCCGGCTGAAGAACTGCAATGGCCGTTCTTCCTTCACCAGCACCACGATGGTGCGCAAAATCCGCAACCCGTCGGAATAGGTGCGCAGCTTGGAAACCGACCCCTCCGGCCGGTCTTTATACCGCGTCGGCACTTCGCCCACCGGCATCTTCAGATCCAGCGCATGCACGGTGAACTCGGTCTCGGTCTCGAAGCCGGAGGCGAGCGAGGGGAATGATTTCACAAACCGCCGGCTGAACACCCGATAGCCGGACAGCATGTCGGAAATCTCGTTGCCGAACACCGCCCGCACCAGCCCGGTCAGCACCCGGTTGCCCAGCCGATGCCCGGGCCGATAGGCGGCGGCGATATCGGTCACCCGCGCGCCGTTGACCATGTCCAGATGCTGGTCGATCAGCAGATCCACCATCGCCGGCGCGGCGCTGGCGTCGTAGGTATCGTCACCATCGACCAGCAGATACACGTCGGCCTCGATATCCGCGAAGGCCCGCCGCACCACATTGCCCTTACCCTGGCGCAACTCCCGCCGCACCTGGGCGCCGGCCGCGCGCGCCACCGCGGCGGTCTGGTCGCGCGAATTATTGTCGAACACGTAAATCTCGGCTTCCGGCAGCGCGCGGCGAAAGGCGGCGATCACGTGCGGGATCGCCACTTCTTCATTGTAGCAGGGCACCACAACGGCAATCCGCTGGCCGGGCCAGCGGTGCGGGCCGGCATCGGTTTCTGTCGCAAGGGCGGGCAGGGGCGGCGGCATGGTCATCGTCTATCCCTGATCGAAGCACAAAAACAGATTGGAGCTAAACGGCCCCAGCGCCAACCCGGTGGTGCCGATCACCGGGCGCAGCGACTCTGGGCAGACCGCGCGCAACCGGCTGCGCGACATCAGAATCAGGTTCTCCGCCCGCGTCCATTCCCTTTTGCCCAGCGCGGCGCAGGCCCAGCGGAATGTGGTGTCCGTCCAATGCAAGAAGGGGATCGCGGTATGGTGCTCAACCGGGAAGAACCGGTGCGGCACAGTAATGTAAACCCGCCGGGCGACGCGGGCGAGCTCGTTCAAAAACGCCCGCTGATTGGCTGGGCTGCCCACATGTTCCAACACCGCATTGGCGCAGGCGATGTCGAACTGCCGGTCAGCGAACGGCAACGGCCGATTGGCCTCGATCTGCACATAGCCAATGGCGGGGAAACTATCGCGAAACCCGCCGCCTTCGCCCAGACCGGCGGCGGTGATCTGGGCCGGGTAGGGGTAGAGCCGCTCCAGCACATTCGCGCCCTCGGTCGTTACGTCGGACACGCCCACATCCAGCAGCGTCGTCGTCGGCTGCGGTTGCGCCCAGGCGATGAAATCGGCGTAGATCCGGTCGCGCGCCAGCACCACCATCCGCCCCGCGAGCGAGCCATCACCGGCCACCTGGTAATATTTCTCATCAACGGTCGGCGAGGACGGCATCGCAAATTCCGGGCTAGAGACAATCTGTCACGTATGGTTAAGAAGTGCGCGTTTGGATTGCGTCTGTCCAGCTTGCAAACGCAGACAATTTCGTCGAAAGCACCGCGCATGAGCCAAAGCCCCACCAAGCCTGCCCCCCTGTCCCCGGCGCGCTGGTTGGCCTGGCTGGCGTTGCTCGGCTTTCCGCTGTCGCTGTGGTTGTTCTGGGTTGGCTATCTCGGCTCGGACGATGCGATTTACTGGGCCGATTCCAGCGCCTGGCTGGCGCATTTTCCCTATGTCGGCAACACGCATTGGGCGCTGCGGCATACGCTGGTGCTGCCCATCGTGCTCGCCCGGCTGGCGTTCGGCGATACCATGCTCGCGCTGACCGTGCCCTGCCTGCTCTATGCCGCCGCCGCCCTGCTGGTGCTGCGCGCCTGGCTGGCCCGGGTGGCCGACCCCTATGCCACCGCCGCCGCGCTGGTGCTGGTGGTGTGCAACCCGCTGCTGGTGGTGTGGAGCAGCACGGCGGCGGTCGATATTGTGGAGCTGTTTTTCTGCTGCGCCGGCCTGGCGCTCTATGCCCGCGCGGTGGCGCGCGGCCCGTCCTGGGGCACGTTGCTGGCCAGCGGGGTGCTGTTCGGCCTCGCCTATCTCTCGCGTGAAACCGCGGCCTTCGCGGTGGCCGGCATCGGCCTGTTGTTCCTTGCCGGCTTCGGCTTCGCCCGGCGCTGGTATCTGGTGATGGCCGCCGGTTTCTCGGCCCTGTTGCTGGGGGAAATGGCCTTCCTCTGGGCCTATACCGGCAACCCGCTGCACCGCCTGGCCATCGCCGCGCATCACGACACCACAATCAATCGCTGGGACCCCAACCCCAACATCGCCTTTACCGTCCATCCGGCGCTCGACCCGGTGCTGATGTGGTTCACCGGCCATTATTTCGCCCTGCTCGGCTGGATCGGCCTGCCTCTGGCGGTCTGGCTGTTCTGGCGCGGCGGGCTGGCCGGCAAAGCCCGGCAGGCCGCCATCATCTTCGCCACCGTCGGCGCCAGCTGGACGGTGGCGGCCTCCGCCCTGTGGACGCAACTGCCGCTCACCCCGCGCTACTTCCTGCTGCCCACGCTTTGCGTCTCGATCCTGGCCGCCTTGGCGCTGCGCCAGCTCGCGCTGCGCGCCCGGCACCGGCTGGCACTGGCGCTGTTCGCGCTGTTGCTGGCTGGCAATCTGGTGGCCCTGGCGCTGGACAACCGCAACTACCGCTACAGCGAATGGGCGTTGGCCGAACTCGCCGCCACCACGCCGGGCGTGCTACATGCGGATGCGGAAATCCACGCCCGCGCTGAGTTGCTGCTGGCCTGGCGCGGGGTGGACGCGCGGGTAGTCGATACCCCGCCGCAAGCGGGGGAGCTTTATGTCTACGATCCCACCACGCATGGCCCGCAACCGGCGCCGTCCTGGACCTTGCTGCGCCGACAAACCCCACCGGCGAGCTGGGCGCAGCGTGTGCTGGCCCCGCTTGCCGGCCGGCTGCCAGCGTCCGTGTGGGACAAGCTCGGCCCCCGCCACCCTGGCGTCGCGCTCTACCGGGTGAGCTAAGCCTTGAACACCAGCCGGCGCGACAAATGGAAGTTGAACACCATGCCCGCGGGAATCCCGGCCAAAATCGCCAGCACTGGATAGGCGACGCAAAGGCTGCTGAAGGTGATCAGCAGCGTGTAGACCCCGCGATTGCACAAAAAACCGACGAAATTGGCGGACATGAACGCCGCCCATTGCCGCAGCATGTTGCCGGTTCCACCCTGTCCGTGGAAGGTCCAGATGCGGTTAAGCCACCATGTCACCGTCGCGGCGACGACGTAACCGAGCATTCCGGCCACGTAGAGACCTGCGATACCCTTGGTGGCGTAGACCGTTCCGGCGTCGAAAAAAAAACCGATAAAACCGACCGTTCCGAACCGCAGGAATTGCCGCGCGATCGGATGTTGCGTCGCAGAGAGCAATCGTGACAGCCAAGTTGTCATTGCATATTCGTATGCCTGATCGCTGAACTTGGCAAACCGGGTGCTGCGCATTACCGTGCGAACGCTGTAAACGCCTGTAATTTGACTGAATGCGTAACCCTCGACATCCGCCGGAGGTTTTTATGCACGCAGGTTTTGCGCGCCGCAAAGTCCCTGTGGCGATGTTCCTCGCGGCGATGGTCGCGTTCATGGTCGCATTGCTGCACGGGCCGGCCATGCCTTTAGAACGCGCCCGCGCGCTCTGCGTTGTCAACCTGCAACTCGCCAAATCCTGGCGCCTTCTGCTCAATTGCGACTCTCCGGATTTCCTGCGCCTCGCGTACAATCCCATAGAGCTCATGGAGCCTGGGGAGTATCGGCTGTCGCGTCCGGTTTTTATCGTTGCGGCATCGGTATTGGGGCGGATACTAGAACCGGTTGTCAGTCCGTTACAGATATTGATCCCGCAAAATGTAGGGCCAAATCAGCGTAACGGAGACAAGGTCGCGTTCGGACTAAGGAATTATCTGCCAGTTTTCGCCGGATATGTTTTTATAAATTTATTATTATTAGTTTTTTGTAATTGCTCACCCCACTCCTGCGATCGGCCCGGCGGGTAGCTTGGCCGCGAGCACGAAGCGAATGGTGTCCAATACCGAAGCGCGATTGACTTTCGCG
>CAITOL010000164.1 GCA_903893975.1 uncultured Rhodospirillales bacterium
CGGGGGGGGGGGGGGGGGGCTGGCGGCGATGGATGCGCCGCAGGGCACGATTATCAGCTACGCCACCGCCCCCGGCAAAACCGCCGCCGACGGGCCAGCGGGCGGCAACAGCCCCTATGCCACCGCGCTGGCCAAGGCGATGCACCAACCTGGCTTGGGGGTGCTGGATATGTTCAATCAAGTTGGCGTGGCGGTGGATCAGGCGACCGCGGGTAAGCAGCAGCCCTGGCTGGCGATTTCCCCCATTCGCGGCCAGTTTTTCTTCGCTAGCACGACGCAGCCGGCAGCGCCGGTTGCGGCAACCGCGCCGGCGCCGCCCGTGGTGGCCACTGCCGCCCCGGCTGCGCCGAGCCTGATCCCCAACATCGCCGCCGCCATTTCCACCGACAGCCTGCTACAAGGCGCGGCAGCGGCGGAGGAGGCGAGGGACTACCCCCGCGCGCTGGAGCTATATCGCGCGGCGGCGGCGCAAGGCAGCGCGCGCGGGCAGTTCAATGTCGGCTATTTCTACCGCAAGGGCCTGTCCGTGCCAGAAGATGCGGCGGAAGCGGCGCGCTGGTACCGGCAGGCGGCAGATCAGGGCTATGCCACGGCGCAGAACAATCTCGGCCTGCTCTATGCCACCGGGGATGGGGTGGCGAAGGATGAGGCGACGGCGCGGCGGCTCTATGCTGCTGCCGCCGCGCAGGGCAGCGCCATCGCGCAGAGCAATCTGGGCTTCATGTATCTGCACGGCCGGGGCGGCAGCAAAGACCCGGCACTGGCGCGGCAGTGGCTCCGCAAGGCGGCCGCGCAGGGCAACAAACCAGCCGAAGAAGCCTTGGCGGCGTTGGAGGATGGCTGACACATTTTTTCATAAACTTAATATTCAGTAAGTTTGTCGCCTTGATTTTGTCTATTTTTTAATAAACATTTGCATTGTCCAGCACGGAGTCCGGTGCGTGGTGCGTGATGAATGTTTGTGGCAGCAAAAATCGACCATCGTGTCGCAGGGGGATTAATATGCGCCGTGCCGTAGTAATCGGGTTAGCCGCCGCAGCCGTTGCGGCTGTTGGCGTGGCAAACGCCGCCGTTTCCACCCTTGGCAAGGCCGGGTCCTGGACCGCCTCTGGCGGCACCACCGATGCGGGGAAGCCGATCTGCACCATGTCGTCCAGCGGCAAGGGGCTGTGGTTCGGGGTGAAGTATTTTAAGGGCGATACCGGGCTGACCGTGCAAATCAGCCATGATGACTGGAAGTTGAAAGACGGGCTGAAGGTGAAAACCACCATGCAGTTCGGCAAGGCCTCGCCTTGGTCAGCCGCGGCGGAATCGTTTCACATGAGCGATGGGGACGCGGCGCTGGAGTTGGAGATTCCCAACAAGCAGATCGAGGCCTGGATTACCGAATTCGCCTCCAACTCCGCGATGTTGCTGCGCTTCCCTGATGAAAAGTCGATCGACGACTGGCGCCTGGACCTGAGCGGGGCGAATCAGATTGTCAACAAGTTCGGCGACTGCATCAAGAAAATGTAAGACGCGGCCGCATGGCCGTGGATGATCCAGCCTGAAGCAACCGCCCGTGTCCGCGCGGGCGGTTTTTTCATCCCAGCAGCGGCGCGTGCATCAACGCGTCGCCCCGCCAGACATAAAGCGCGAGCAACGGCTCATCCGCCGTCCGCACGGCATGGGGCAACCACGGGCTGTGGTGCAGCATTTGGCCCGGCGGGCAGGGCGCATAGGGGCGTCGACCGCGCTGCCAGAACGCGGTGCCGGCGAGCGGGACGTAGAGTTCCTCCGCCGCGTGCCGGTGTGACGGGAAGGCGGTGCGGGGGCCGAGCAGCAGGAAGCCGCACGCCAGGCGGTCGGCGACGATCGGACCGCGCGGGCCGATAATCTCGGTCCAGCCATAATTGGCCAGAAACCCATCTGACATGCCGGCGGTAAAGCTCTGTCGCCAATCCAGCTTGGCGACCTCGGCGATCATTTGCGCCGCCAGTGACTCGGTCGCCGGCGCTGTGCAGGTCATCACCCGTGGCAAATAGTGCAGCACCGGCAGCGGGCGTGGCGAGCACGGCAGGCCGTATTCCACCTCCGGCCACCCGGCCAAGAGCGCCTTCGGTGCCCCGAGATGGCGCAGCAGGCGCAACGTCGCCGCTGCCAGCTTTGCCACAGCCTTGTTGCCGGTGGTATCACTCATGGCGATCAAGGGGCCGGCGTGTCGTCGGTTCCGGGGCAATGAACCGCGCCAGCCGCACGGCGGTGTGGCCGCGGCTGGGCCGCAGGCTGGGCATCACCAACAGGCAATCGTCATATTGGGTGCGGATCTCCTGATCCCCGTCGAGCGCGATGAGGGTGTTGCGGCGCGGTACCACCTCCCCCCCCCGAAAGCTTTGCAGAAAAGCGAAATCGCCACAGCGGGCGGTGATGGTGTGCGTCACCTCGGCAAAGCGGCTCGGGCCGATGGGCGGCGGCGGCAGGGCAGGATGCGGATCGACCATCGCCAGCCGATGCAGCAGGCCGCTGATAGCGGCCAGGGTCACGTCCACCGTGCTGTGCGCCCAGTGTTGCCCGGCTTCCACCAGCATGGCGATGGCATCTCCGTCGGGCGCGGTGAAGCGGGCGTAATCCATCATCCGTCGCCCGGCGGCATGGCCATCATCCGCCACCACGGTTGGGGGGGCGCCAATGGCCAGAGCGAGGTCGCGCCCGCGCGCGGTCGGGCCGCTGAGGATCAGCGGGTCTGACGGCCACAGCATGGAATGCAGATCCAGCAGCACATCCACCCGGTCCACCAGCGGGCGCAGGGCGCGGGCACGCTTGAGCTCCCGCGACTGGCGCGGCCCATCCAGCACCTCTGCCGCCCAGACCCGGTTGAGATCCTCGTCGATATAGCGGCTTTCGGTCGGGCGGTTTGGATCGAAGCTGTCGAAGGCCTCGAGATGATGAAAGACGAAGCTCAACTGGCCCCGGCGCGGCCGCAGCCCGACGCGCAGCAGGCGATCCAGCGCCACAACGCCGGCAAGCTCGTTGCCATGGGTGGCGGCGAACAGCGCCACATGCGGGCCGGGTCGATCCGCCCGGAAGGTCATAACCCCTGGGATGCCCGCATTGCCCGCACGCCAGGGCGCTATATCCGGTGCCGCCAATTGCACGTCAAAGCGCGGCAATGGCAGGGTGGCACCGGACTCGGTCATGTCATCAAACGATCGGCAAGGCGATGGATAAACCCGTCGCAGGCATCCAACTGCGACTGGGCGATCCATTCATCCGGCTTATGCGCCTGGGCGATGTCGCCGGGGCCGCAGACGATGGTGGGGATACCCGCGTTTTGATACAGCCCGCCCTCGGTGCCGTAGCTGACCTTGCCGGTGCTATTGGAACCGGTGAGCTGCTTGACCAGCGTCGCCAGCGTGTGGTCCGCATCCAGCGCAAGGCCGGGGATATTGTCGATAATATCCAGGCTGAAGCCGCAGGTCGGATCGACCGCCTGCATCGCCGGCACCAGATTGGCATCGAGCCAGCTGCGCAACGCCGCCACCTGGGCCAGCGCATCCACCCCCGGCACTACGCGCCATTCCATGGTGAAGCTGGCGCGTTCGGGGATGATGTTGAGAATGGTGCCGCCGCTGATCGTGCCGACATGGGCGGTGGTGTAGGGCGGGTCGAACCCCTCGACGAACGGGCCTTCGGCCGCGAAGCGCCGGGCTTCGGCGACCACATGCGCCACCGCCTCCGCCGCAGCGTGCACCGCGTTCACGCCCTTGGCCGGCTCACTGGAATGCGCCGCCATGCCGCGTACGGTGACATTCAGTGCCAGCCGGCCTTTATGCGCCAGGATCGGTTGCATCAGGCTGGGTTCACCGACGATGCAGGCGTCTGGGCGCAACTGGCTGGCGTCCAGATCCTCGATCAGGCGGCGGACGCCGCCCATATCGGTTTCCTCATCAAAGGTGATGAACAAGTGCACGGGGCGGGCGAGTTTACGCGCCCGCAAGGCCGGGACGGCGGCGAGGCAACTGGCGACGAAGCCTTTCATGTCCGTGCTGCCGCGGCCGTAGAGTTTGCCGTCGGCGGCCCGCAGCACGAACGGGTCGCTGCTCCAGGCCTGGCCATCGATCGGCACGGTATCGACATGGCCGGACAGCGCCACGCCGCCCGCAACCTGCGGGCCGATCAGGGCATGCACATTGGCCTTGCGGCCGGTCGGGTCGTGGCTGATGCGATAGGCCACGCCGTGCTGATCCAGCCAGGCGCTGACAAAGGCGATGAGGTCGAGATTGGCGTTACGGCTGGTGGTGTCGAACGACACCAGCCGCGCCAGCATCTCGGCGGTGGTCATAGCGGGGGGCAGGACTTTCATGCGCGGCAGTCTATACAGACCCGTGCTTGGGACAAGGGCTGCAAACAGGTCAAAGGAAGCGCTCCTTTTTTGGAAAAAAGGAGCAAAACTTTTGGACTTTGCTACCATGCGCGCGGCCAAGCCGAGGGAGTTACGGCGAGGCCTAGGAAACCGAAGGTGTTTTTTGGGTCTGTTTGGTCTCAAACAGACCTCCCTTCCCTACCCCAACGGCGTATCCAGATGGCACGCCGACATCTGCCCCTGCCCTACATCGCGCAACACCGGTTCCTCCACCTTGCACCGATCATGCGCCAGCGGGCAGCGGGTATGGAACCGGCAGCCGCTGGGCGGGTTGATCGGGCTGGGCACGTCGCCGCGCAGAATGATGCGGTTGCGCGGCGCGGTCGGGTCCGGCACCGGCACGGCGGAGAGCAGCGCGCGGGTGTACGGATGGTGCGGGGTGGCGAACAAGGTGCGGCGGTCCGCGACCTCGACGATTTTGCCCAGATACATCACCGCGACCCGGTGGGTGAGGTGTTCGACGATCGCCAGATCGTGGCTGATGAACAGCAGCGCCAGGCCGAGTTCGTCTTGCAGATCCGACAGAAGATTGACGATCTGCGCCTTCACCGACACGTCGAGCGCGGAGACGGCTTCGTCGCAGATGATCAGGTCCGCGCCGGGGGCGAGGGCGCGGGCAATGCCGATGCGCTGGCGTTGGCCGCCAGAGAATTCATGCGGATAGCGCTTCACCGCATCGCGCGGCAGGCCGACCTTGTCCATCAGCCCGGCGACGCGGTCTTCCAGTTCCGAGCCACTGGCGAGGCCGAAATTGACGATGGGTTCGGCGATGATGTCGCCGACGCGCTGGCGCGGGTTGAGCGAGGAGAACGGGTCCTGAAACACCACCTGCACCCGCTGGCGCAGCGGGCGCAGGTGCGGGCCGGGCAGATTGTCGATGCGCTGGCCGTCCAGATGCACCTCGCCGGAGGTGATCGGGTAGAGGCGCAAAATGGCTTTGCCGACGGTGGATTTGCCGAAGCCGCTTTCGCCCACGATCGACAGGGTTTCCCCCTTGTTGACGGTGAAGCTGACGCCATCCACCGCGTAGACCGCGCCGGTCTGCCGGCCGAGCAGGCCGCCATGCAGGGGGAAGTGTTTCTTGAGGTCGCGGACCTCCAGCAACGGGATCGCGCTCATGCCACGGACTCCCTATGGCCGGCAAAGTGGCAGGCGACGAAATGGCCGGGGCGCTTGGCTTCCACCGCCGGGGCGATGCTATGGCAGACATCCTGCACCGCGCTGCAACGCCCGGCGAATGCGCAGCCGACCAGCCGTTTGCGCAGGCTGGGCACCTGGCCGGGGATTTCCGCCAGCTTGCTGCGGCCGGTGCTTTCCAGCGAGGAGCCGAGGCGCGGCACCGCGCCGAGCAGGCCTTTGGTGTATGGGTGCATCGGGCGGGCGAAAATCTCGTTCACGTCGCCTTCTTCCACCTTGCGGCCGGCATACATCACCACCACGCGCTGCGCCATTTCCGCCACCACGCCCAGGTCGTGGGTGATCAGCATGATCGCGGCGCCGACGCGGGTTTTCAGGTCGCGCATCAAATCCAGAATCTGTGCCTGAATGGTGACGTCGAGCGCGGTGGTCGGTTCATCGGCGATCAGCAGTTGCGGGTTGCAGGCCAGCGCCATGGCGATCATCACCCGCTGGCGCATGCCGCCGGAAAGTTGGTGCGGGTATTCGTGCACCCGGCGTTCCGGGGCGGGAATGCCGACCAAAGCGAGCATGGCGATGCTGCGCTTCAGCGCCTCATCCGCCGACAGGCCTTCATGCAGGCGCAGGGTTTCGCCGATCTGCTTACCCACGGTCAGCACCGGGTTGAGCGAGGTCATCGGCTCCTGAAAGATCATGGAGATGTCTTTGCCGCGGATTTTGCGCATTTCCGCATCTGGCAGGTCGAGCAGGTTGCGGCCCTGAAAGCGGATCTGGCCGGCGATTTTGCCCGGCGGTTCCTGCACCAGGCGCAGGATGGACATCGAGGTGACGGACTTGCCACAGCCGCTTTCGCCGACGATGGCCACCGTTTCACCGGCGTCGATGTGAAAGGACAGGCCCTCAACAGCGCGGACCACGCCATCGAGGGTGGCGAAATGAGTTTGCAGATTATCGACTTCGAGCAGGGCCATGGGATCAGATCTTCTTTGCCATGCGCGGGTCGAGCGCGTCACGCAGCCCATCCCCCAGCAGGTTGACGCTCAAGACGGTGACCGACAGGAAAACCGCCGGGAAGAAGACGATGAACGGCTTGACCTGCCACAGCGCCCGGCCCTCGGCCATGATGTTGCCCCAGCTCGGGATCGTCGGCGGGGTGCCGGCGCCGATGAAGGACAGCGTGGCTTCGGTGATCATCGCGGAGGCGCAGATGAAGGTGGCCTGCACCGTGATCGGTGCGAGCGTGTTGGGCAGGATGTGCTTCCAGATGATTTTCGGCACCCGTGTGCCGGCGGCGACGGCCGCTTCCACATACGGCTGTTCGCGCAGCGACAGCACCACGCCGCGCACCAGGCGGGAGACGCGCGGCACTTCGGTGATGGTGATGGCGATAATCACGTTGCCGACGCTGCCGCGGGTCAGCGCCATCAGCGCGATGGCGAGCAGAATGCCGGGAATGGACATCAGCCCATCCATCACCCGCATCACCACGGTATCGAGAATGCGCACAAAGCCAGAGGTCAGGCCGATGAACATGCCGATGATGGAGGCGAAGAAGGCCACGGAAATGCCGACCTGCAGCGACACCCGGGTGCCGTAAAGCACGCGGGAATAGATGTCGCGGCCGAGCATGTCGGTGCCGAACCAGTAGGTTTCCGACGGCAGGCGCAGCCGTTTGGCCGGGGCGAGCGCGGTGGGATCCACCGTACCGAGCCAGGGGGCAAAGACGGCGCTGGCGAGGATGAGCGCGACCAGCAGGCCGCCAACGAAAATGGAGGGATGCCGGTAGGCGAACATCGCCACCCGGCCGCGGGCCTTGCGCGGCGGCAGCACATCCGGCAGTTCCGGGGCGGCGGCGTGGAGGGTCGTGCTGGACATCAGTAACGGATCCTCGGGTCGAACAAGGTGTAGAGCAGGTCAACGCCCAGGTTCACCAGGACGTAGACGAAGCTGAGGATGAGCACGACGCCCTGGATGATCGGGTAGTCGCGCCGCAGGATCGCATCGACCACCAGACGGCCAACGCCGGGAATGGCGAAGACGCTTTCGGTCACCACCGCACCGCCGATCAGCCCGGCAAAGCCAATGCCGATAATGGTGACGATGGGCACGGCAGCGTTTTTCAGCGCGTGCAGGAACAGGATCGGCCGCTGGCCCACGCCCTTGGCGCGGGCGGTGCGGATGTAGTCCTGGCTCAGCACTTCCAGCATCGTCGCCCGGGTAATGCGCGCAATCAGCGCCACGAAGGCGAGGCCAAGCGCCATGGCGGGCAGGATGAGGTTGCGCAGCCAGGGCAACGGGTCGGACAGGGAAAACGGCGTGTAGCCCTGCACCGGAAACCAATCCAGCGACAGGGCGAACACATAGGCCAGGATGTAGCCAACCACGAACACCGGCACCGAGAAGCCGGAGACCGCGATCATCATCACCAGACGGTCGATCCAGGTACCCTGCTTCCAGGCCGCCAGCACGCCGAGCGGCACGGCGGTGGAAATGGCCAGCAACAGGGTCAGCAGCATCAACGACACTGTCGGCTCGATGCGCTGACCGATCATCTTGGTCACCGGTAGGTTGGTGAAGATCGACACGCCGAGATCGCCGTGCAGCACCTGCCACGACCATTCCGCGAAACGGACGACGAACGGCCGGTCCAGACCCAGCGACGCACGGATGCGCTCCACATCGGCCGGCGATGCCTGATCGCCGGCGATGATGGCTGCCGGATCGCCAGGGGCGAAATACAGCAGGCTGAAAATGAACAGGGCCACGATCGCCACCACCGGAATGGTGGCGACGATGCGACGAACGATATAGGCGAACATTGCGCCGCTACTCCTTACCCAAACTTTTGTCTGCGTTAGCTTTTCTGCACGCCCCAGAAAACCGGGAACGGTGCCTTCACCACGCCAGACAGACTGTTACGCCACGCCTGATAGAGCAAGAAGAACCCGGTGGGCGCGTAGGTAACATTTTCAAACGACGCTTTGTTGATCGCGGCCATCGCCGCTTTCTCAGCCGCGGCATCCGGGGCGGCATACCATTTCAGGATGTCGGCCTGCACCTCGTCCGATTTCGGCCAGCCGAACCAGGCTTTGTCGCCGCCGGCATCCAGCGCGGTGTACGGCGCCGGGTTCACGCAGTCCGCCCCGGCATGCCAGGTGTGGAAGATGTTCCAGCCGCCCTGGCTCGGCGGGTCTTTCTTGGCGCGGCGGGCGCCGACAGTGCCCCAGTCGGTGGCGACGAAATCCACCTCGAAGCCGATACGCTTGAGCAGGTCGGCGGTGACATCGCCCTGCGCCTTGGTGATGCCGACATCGGTTGCCACCACCAGGGTGACCTTGGCCCCCAGCAGCCCGGCTTCGGCGAGCAGTTTCTTGGCGCCATCATAGTTGCGCGGGCCTTTGAGGATCTCGCCGCCTTCTTCGGTGTAGAACGGCGTGCCGGGCGTGAAGTAGCTGGGCAGCCGCTTCCACAGATCCGGGTTATCGCCGACCACCGCCTGCATGTAATCCTGCTGGTCCAGCCCCATCAGCAGCGCCTTGCGGGCGCGCACGTCGTTGAACGGCGGTTGCAGATGGTTCATGCGCAGGGCGCCGATATTGCCGAACGGGTCGGCGATATCGACGGAGATGTTTTTGTTTTTCTTCAGCAGTGGCACCAGATCGGCGATCGGGGTTTCCCACCAATCCACCTCCCCGCTTTGCAGCGCCGCGCCGGCGGTGGCCGCATCGGGCATGATCTTCCACTCGATGCGGTCGAAATACATCTTCTTGCCGCCGGCCAGCCAGTCACCTGGCTCCGGCCGCACGCTGTAATCGGCGAAGCGTTCAAACACCGCCTCCGCGCCCGGCACCCACTGGTCCTGGCGGAAGCGCATCGGGCCGGAGCCGACATATTCGCTGATCAGCTTGAACGGATCGGTGTTGGCGATGCGTTCCGGCATGATGAAGGCCACCGGGGCGTTGTTCTTACCCAAAGCGAACAGCATCTTGGCGAAAGGCTGGTTGAGCCGGAAGCGGAAGGTGAGATCATCCAGCGCTTCGAGCGCATCGAGCCGGGTTTTGATGATCTGGCCCATGGTGTCGCGCACCATCCAGCGGTTGAGGCTGGCGACGACGTCCTTGCTGGTGACCTTTTCACCGTCGTGGAATTTCAGGCCCGGACGCAGCTTGAAGGTCCAGGTTTTCAGCGCCGCATCAACGGTATGCCCCTCGCACATCTGCGGTTTGGGGGTGAGCTGCGAATCGACGCCGTAAAGCGTGTCCCAGATCAGGAACGCGGCGTTGCGGACGACATATTGCGTGCCAGCCACCGCATCGAGGCTGGACAGATTGGCCTGCGGCACGAAGCGCAGCAATTTGGCGCCCTGGCCGCGGGCGATATTGGGCAACGCCAGCGCCGAGGCGGCGGCAGCGGTCTTCAGAAAATCACGACGTTGGATCATTCACAAAGTTCCCGTTCGATGCTTCGTTCAATCGCCGCCGTGCCTAGCATTCCCGTCTCAAGCCGCGCCGTTTTATGTGCGGCAGGGCCGGCGCCCCGTCCCTGCCGCTTGGTGGTCTTGGTCTAGCTTTTGCGCACATTCCAGAACATAGCAAATCCGTTCGGCACGTTGGTGATGTCTTTACGGAACGCGGTGGCCTGCATGGTCTGACTCAGCGGAATGTAGGGCACATCCTGCATCACCTGCACCTGCATGTCCTGCGCCAGCTTCTGCTGGGCGGCAAGGTCCGGCGCATCGAACCACGCATTGCGCAGTTCTTCCAGCTTCGGGCTGTTCGGCCAGCCCCAGTTGCCGCCCGCTTCGCCATTGCCCCGCAGGAAGGTGTGGCCGGCCGGGTTGAGCTGATCGCCGCCGGCCCAGAAGGTGCAGGCCACGTTCCAGCCGCCTTTGTCGATCGGGCCTTTGTTAACCCGGCGGCCAACGACGCTGCCCCAGTCCATCGCCTGCACATCCACATTCAGCCCGGCGCGCTTGAGCATGTCGCCGGCGATGTCACCCTGCATTTTCAGCACGTTTAGATCTGTCGGCGCGAGCAGCACCACACGTTCACCCTTGTAGCCGGCGGCGGCGAGGTCGCGCTTGACCTTGTCATAGTCGCGCTTGCCCAGCAGCGGTTCCATGCCGGCCTTGGAGGCGAGCGGCGTGCCGGGGGTGAACACGCCAACGCCGGTGGAGTACATCGACGTGTCATCGCCGGCGATGGCGATGCCGTAATCTTCCTGGCTGACGGCGCCGAGAATGGCGCGGCGAATGGCCGGATTGTCGAACGGCGGCTGCAACTGGTTGAAGCGCATGCAGCCGATCAGCCCGGTCGGGTCTTGCACGGTGACGGTCACGCCGGCTTTGCGCAGCAGGGGCAGCATGTCACCGGTAGGGTTTTCCCACCAATCAACTTC
The DNA here is from genome assembly GCA_903893975.1 of uncultured Rhodospirillales bacterium. Classification (GTDB taxonomy): domain Bacteria; phylum Pseudomonadota; class Alphaproteobacteria; order Acetobacterales; family Acetobacteraceae; genus CAITOL01. Next base: position 10,937 of record CAITOL010000164.1, read on the forward strand.
CCCGCTTTGCAGCGCGGCGGCGGCGGTGGAGCCATCGGGGATGACATGCCATTCCACCCGGTCGAAATTCGCCACCTTCGGCCCGGCGGTACAATCGGACACGCCGTTGGCGCGCGGGACATAGGCGGCGTTGCGCTCGTAGACCACGAGGTGGCCGACATTGCGTTCATCGGCCTTGAATTTATACGGCCCGCTGCCGACCATTTCGGTCACCTGCTTGAACGGGTCGGTCAGCGCCAGCCGTTCGGGCATGATGGCGCAGAAATTGGACGACGACTTGGCCAGCGCGTCCGGCAGCAGGGCGAAGCGCTTTTTCAGCTTGAACTGAATGGTCTTGTCGTCCGGCGCGGTCAGTTCATCGGTCACCGCCATCAGGGTCTGGCCGAAACTGTCGCGCGCGCCCCAGCGTTTGATGGAGGCCACGCAGTCGCGCGCCAGCACCGGGCTGCCGTCATGGAATTTCAGCCCGCTGCGCAGGGTGATGCGCACCAACTTGCCGTCATTCTCCGCCGTCATGCCCTCCGCCATCTGCGGCGAGGCTTTGAAGGCGCCGTCCGAGCCGAACAGCGTGTCGAATACCAGGAAGCCGTGATTGCGGGTGACGTAGGCGGTGGTCCAGATCGGGTCCAGCACCGTGAGGTCTGATTGCGGGATAAATTTCAGCACCCGCGAACCTTGCGCGGCGGCCAGATTCGGGGCGGCCAAAGCGGCGGCACTGGCGCCAAAGCCTTGTAAAAGCGTGCGTCGTTTCATATTTCAGACCTCTCGCGTAACCATGCGAGAATAGCATGCCTGATAATACGTCAGCCTTACAGCCCTATATGCGAATTTTTTTTGGCGGTGGCGGGGCTTTGGGAGGTCGCTGCTGGCCGTCAGGAATAGTAGCGATCCAGCATGACAAAAAATACTCCAGCGGTCAGCACGATGGCGGCGATGACAGCTTCGACGCGCCAGCCAAGGTCATGCCCTGGCGCCATCCGGGCCGCTTCCGCGACCCCAAAGCCGGCGCAGATGATCAGCGGCGGCACAACCGCATAGGCCAGTCTCGCGGCCGGCCAACCGATGATAATGTAGAATATCAGGCACACGAGCGACGCCAGCAAGGCAGGCTCGGCTTTCGGACGCAGGTTTGCGGCCCAACTGCCAAACCCGGCGCTTCCATCCAACCGGACGCTGATGGCAATCGCCAGCAGCGCGGCCGCGGCCGGGATGGCTTGCCAGGCCCCATGTTCGAGAAAGAAGTCCACCCGTTGGCCGATCTGATAAACCAGTTCAGCAATCCCCTGGTTCCGTGCATCCAAAATCCAGACAATCTCGCGATGCGTCGTCGCTTCGGGGACAGCAAACCCGCCAAGCACGATCGTACAGTAAAGCGACCATCCAACCGGAAGGACGATGGTCGCGGCCAGTGCCGCAAGTTGCCGCGGCAACACCGACACCAAGTGCCACTGCGCGCGGCGCCATTCTGCCAGTAGCAGGCAAAGCAGCAGGATCGCGTTGGCGGCATAGGCAAGAATGCCAAGCCCGATCAGTAAGGATAGGCCCAGCAATCTGGGCCAACTTCGCGCATTGCTATTGGCCATGATGGCCGTACCGGCAACGGGTATAAGGATATTGAAAATCTGCGTGTGCGCAGACCAAATAAACCCTTTTGTAACTATATTGCATATTAATAATATTCCAATATAGCATAATATTCGACGTGAACTATGAGATAGATTTTTTATTTCTACGAGATCAAAATAAATAATGAACGAAAAAACTAATAATAATAAATTTATAAAAACATATCCGGCGAAAACTGGCAGATAATTCCTTAGTCCGAACGCGACCTTGTCTCCGTTACGCTGATTTGGCCCTACA
>CAITOL010000165.1 GCA_903893975.1 uncultured Rhodospirillales bacterium
GAGCCCACCTTCCATCCGCGCTGGTTTCCGGGCTTCCCGGAACGGCTGATCTTTGCCACGCTCACCTGCGCGCCGTGGCAATGGGTGCTGGTGGCTCCCTGCGAGCAGGCGCCGAACGGGTTCGTGAACGTGCAGACCGGGGAGACGCACCCGGTCGTCTGGTAGGAGAGCGGCGATGGGTGGGATTGCGGGCTTCTTCAAATACAACGAGCGCGGCTCGTCCTTCCGCCAGGAGGTGATCGCGGGGGCGACCACCTTCGCGGCGATGGCCTATATCATCGCCGTCAACCCGTCGATCATGTCGCAGGCCGGGATGGACCGCGGCGAGTTGGTGATCGCCACCGCGATTGCGGCGATTTTCGGCAGCGTGCTGATGGGGCTCTCGGCCAACCTGCCGCTGGCGGTGGCCCCGGCCATGGGCTCAAACGTCATCTTCACCTTCGTGCTGGTGAAGCAAATGGGGGTGCCCTGGCAAGGGGCGCTGGCGATGGTGGCCTTCACCGGCGTGGTCTTCCTGGCCCTCAGCCTGTCGAAAGTGCGCGAAAAAGTTGCCAAGGATGTGCCGGAGGTTCTGAAGATCGGCATCCAGGCTGGGGTCGGCACCCTCATCGTGTTCATCGGTCTGCGCGGTGCCGGCTTCATCGTTGCCAATCCCAGCACCTACATCTCCATGGGTTCGCTGAATTCCCCGGGCGTGCTGCTCACCATGGCCGGCCTGCTGCTCACCCCGGTGCTGGTGGTGCGCGGGGTTCCCGGGGCGCTGATTATTTCCATTGCCGTGCTCACCGTGATCGGCTTTTTCGTGCCGGGCGCAAACGGCAAAATGATCACCGCCATGCCAAGCTCGATCCTCGCCTGGCCGAAATTCCCTTCCAGCACCTTCATGGCGTTGGATTTCGGCTGGCTGTTCAGCCATTTCCTGCTGGCGCTGCCAATCCTGTTCTACTTCGTCTGCGCTGAGTTCTTCTCCACCCTCGGCACGCTGATCGGGGTGACCGGGGCGGCCAATTTGCGCAAGCCTGATGGCTCCATCCCGAACGCGACCGCCGCCTTCGCCACTGATGCGGCCTCGTCCATCGTCGGGCCGATCTTCGGCACGTCCGTGGTAACGGCGTATATTGAAAGCGTCACCGGCGTGCAGGCCGGCGGGCGCACCGGCCTTACCTCGCTCACCGTTGCGGCCTTGTTCGTGGTTTCGCTGTTCCTGTGGCCGGTCTTCGTTATCGTGCCGCCGCAAGCTACCGCCCCCGCTTTGGTGCTGGTCGGCGTGCTAATGATGCAAGGCATCGCCCGGATCGACTTTTCCAACATGATGAACGCGCTGCCGGTGGTGATGACACTGCTGATCACGGTGCTGACCAATAACCTGATCAACGGCATGGCCCTGGGCACGTTCAGCTACATCCTGCTGACCATGGCCGCCGGGCGCACCCGCGACATCACCGGCGTAGTCTGGGGCTTGGGCGTGGTCTTCGTCGCCTTCTTCGTGGTGACCACGAAACTGATGTAACGGAGCCCGCCATGCCCATGCCGAACGGCACCTATCGCTACCCGAATATGGATCGGGTGATCTACGGCCAACCCTTCGCGGCCGCGTTGGCTGCCGAACGGGCGCGCCTGGGCGCGACGCATGTGTTCCTGATGGCCAGCGGCACACTGGCGCGCGAAACCGCGCTGGTGGCCTATGCGCAGGCGGCATTGGGCAACCACCTCGCCGGTGTGTGGACGCACATGCCGGCGCACACGCCGCGGGTGGATGTGGTCGCCGCCGCCAATGCCGCCCGCGCCGCTGAGGCCGACCTGCTGGTCACCCTCGGCGGCGGGTCGGTCACCGATGCGGCGAAGATGGTGGGGCTCTGCCTCGCCAACGATATCACCACCCCGGCGCAGCTCGACGGGCTGCGCGCGCTGACCGATGCCGATGGCGTCACCCGCCGCCCGCCAACCAAAGCGGGCAAGGTGCGGACCATCTCCATCCCCACCACCCTTTCGGCCGGCGAATTCTCCTCCTTCGCCGGCTGCACCGATACCGAGGCTGCGGACGGCGTGCACCGCAAGGAATCCTATGCCTCCGCCACCATGATCCCGGAGGTTGTGATCCTGGACCCGGCAGTCACCTTGCCAACGCCGGAATGGCTCTGGCTTTCCACCGGCATCCGCGCGCTCGATCATGCGGTGGAGGATATCTGCTCGGTCAATAGCCAACCGATGAGCGATGGCACCTCGATGCACGCGCTGCGCCTGCTGGCGCGCGGCCTGCGCGGCTGCAAGGCGAACCCCGACGATCTCGCCGCGCGGCTCGACTGCCAGTTGGGTGCCTGGATGTCCATGGTCGGCTCGCAAAACGGCGTGGCGAAAGGTGCCAGCCACGGCATCGGCCACGTGCTCGGCGGCACTGCCGGGGTGCCGCATGGCTACACGTCCTGCGTGATGCTGCCGCATGTGCTGCGCTTCAACCAACCGGTCAACGCTGCCCGCCAGGCCTGGGTCGCCGAGGCGCTGGGCGCGCCAGGCGGCGATGCTGGCGACGCGGTGGCCGCACTGATCGCCGATCTCGGCCTGCCCGGCACGCTGCAAGCCGTGGGCGTGCGCGCCGACCAGTTGGACACCATCGCCACCGGCGCCATGCATGACCGCTGGGTGCACACCAACCCGCGCAAAATCGACGGCCCTGCGGTGGTGCGCACCTTGCTGGACGTCGCCTGGTGAAACTGCCGGTCTGGCTGCTGGCGCTGTCGGCCACCATGCTGGCGCAGACGATCTCATCGTTCATGGGCCAGTGCCTGCCGGTGGTGGCCCCGTTGATGACCGCCAGCACCGGGGTCGCGCCGGAACGCATTGGCAATCTGTCGTCGCTCACCTCGTTCGGCTCGGTGCTGTTCCTGGCCTTTGGCAGCCCGCTGCTGGCCCGCTTCGGCCCGATCCGCTCGCTGCAAATCGGCACGCTCTGCGCTATCGTTGCCATGGCAATCGTGGCCTTGGGCTGGTGGCCGGCGCTGCTGCTGTCCTCGGTGCTGCTCGGCCTCGGCTATGGCCCCACCCCGCCAGCCGGCAGCCGCATCCTGGCCGCCACCGCGCCGCCGCAGCACCGCACGTTGATTTTCTCCATCAAACA
>CAITOL010000166.1 GCA_903893975.1 uncultured Rhodospirillales bacterium
AAAAAGAACCAAAAAAACGTCATCACTTCCTGGGCTTCGCCGTACACCATCCGGTGAGGTACGCCGTAGGCAATGTCATCGAAAAGTTTTTTTGCTTCTTTGTTTTCAAACAAAGAAGTCCTTCCCTTCCTCCCCACCCAGGCCGCTAACATGCACGCCACCTCCCCCGCCTTCAAAGCCAACGTCACCGGCGCCCTCGCCGATGCCGGCCTGCAAAAGGCGCTCACCTTCACCCGCCCGCGCTTCCCGGAACGCCGCGCCGCCGCCGTCGCGGCCCTGCCGGAGTTTGAGCGGCTGCGCGATATCGGCCGCGACATCAAAAACCACACCCTCGCCAACCTGGATTTCTACCTGGAAACCTGGGCCGACAATGTGGAGAAATCCGGCGGCCACGTGCACTGGTGCAGCACGGCGGACGACGCCCGCGCCGCGGTGCTGGCCATCTGCGAGAAAGTCGGCGCCAAAACCGTCACCAAGGGCAAGTCGATGATCTCCGAGGAACTCGGGATCAACGAACATCTGGAGCAGCACGGCATCGCCCCGGTGGAAACCGACCTCGGCGAATACATCCTGCAACTGCGCGGCGAAGGCCCCAGCCACATCATCGCCCCCGCCTTCCACCTGAACCGGGAGGATTGGGAGGAAAGCTTCCGCAAATCCCATACCGACCTGCCGGCCGATCGGGTATTCGGCGAACGGCGGGATATTCTGGTCGAAGCCCGCACCATCCTGCGGGAGAAGTTTCTCGCCGCCGATGTCGGCATTACCGGGGCGAATTTTCTGATCGCCGAAACCGGCAGTTCGGTCATTGTCACCAATGAAGGCAATGGCGACCTCACCCAAACCCTGCCGCGCGTGCATATCGTGCTCGCCAGCATCGAAAAAGTGGTCCCGACGTTAGAGGACGCCACCTCCATGCTGCGCCTGCTGGCCCGCTCCGCCACCGGGCAGGATTTTTCCGTCTACACCACCTTTTCCACCGGCGCCCGCCGCCCCGGCGACCTCGACGGGCCGGACGAATACCACGTCGTGCTCATCGACAATGGCCGCACCGGCATGATCGGCACCGAATTTCAGGACATGCTGCGCTGCATCCGCTGCTCGGCCTGCATGAACCATTGCCCGGTCTATTTCACCGTCGGCGGCCATTCCTATGGCTGGGTCTATCCCGGCCCGATGGGCAGCGTGCTCACCCCCGGCCTGATCGGGGTGGATAAAGCCGGGCATCTGCCGAATGCCTCCACCTTCTGCGGCAAGTGTGAGAGTGTCTGCCCGGTGAAAATCCCGCTGCCCAAGCTGATGCGGCATTGGCGGGAACGGGAGTTTGAACGCCATCTGACACCCGGCGCCATGCGCACCAACCTGGCCATCTGGGGCTGGTTCGCCCGCCGGCCTGGCCTCTACCGCACCGCCACCCGGCTCGCCGCCTGGGGGCTGGGGCTGCTGGGCCGCAAACGCGGCCGCTTTGCCAGCCTGCCTTTGGCCAGCGGCTGGACCGAAGGGCGCGACCTGCCCGCCCCGGAAGGCGAGACCTTCTTCGCCCGCTACGCCCGCGAACAAAGGAACAAGGTATGAGCCGCGCGGAAATCCTCGGCGCCATCCGGCGCGGCCTGCGCCGCGGCGCGCTGCCGGACGATCAGGCCATGGCGCTGCGCGCCCGCCTCGCCGGCCATCCCCGCCATCTGGTGCCCGCGCGCAGCCAGGTGGCCCGGCCGGCGCAGATCGCATTGTTCATCGCCAACGTGGAAAAGGAATTTGGCACCGTCGCCCGCGTCGCCAGCCTCGATGACGTGCCGGCGGCGGTGGGGGACTATCTGGCCGCCGCCAACCTGCCGACCGATTTCGCCATGGCGCCGCATCCAGACCTGCTCGGGCTGAACTGGGCCAGCCGCCCGATGCTCACCCCGCGCGTCGGCCGCGCCCAGGGCACCGACCTGGTGTGCCTGACCCAAGGCTATGCCGGCATCGCCGAAACCGGCACGCTGATGCTGCCCGCCACGCCGGAACGGCCGACCACGCTGAACCTGCTGGGTGATGTCGCGCTGGTGGTGCTGAAGGCCACCCGCATCGTCGGCCCGTATGAGGCCGCCTGGGATCTGCTGCGGCAGGAACTCGGCATGCCCCGCAACGTGATGCTGGTCACCGGCCCGTCCCGGTCCGCCGATATCGAGTCCACGCTGGAACTCGGCGCGCACGGCCCGCGCAACCTGCATATCGTGCTGGTAGACGACGACCCCACCGCGATCGGCTAACGCATGGCGCGCCGGGGCAAGCTGACCGAAGCCGAGTTGGGCGACTGGGCGCTGTATGCGCAGCAGGTGCGGCCGCTGAAAGGCAAAGCCGCGCCGCCGCTGCCGCTTGCCCCGCCCGCGCCCGCCGTGCCGCCGGCGGAACGCGGCTTCACCGCCCCAGCCGCGCCCAAGCCCGTGCTCGGCGCCGGTTTTCTCAACGTCGGCGCCGCGCCGGGCGGGTTGGACAAAGCCAGTTGGAACAAGTTCCGCACCGGCAAAATCGCCACCATGCGCACCCTGGACCTACACGGCCGCACCGCGCAACGCGCCTTTCACGCGCTGCAAGCCTTCCTGCACGCGGCCCATGCCGACCATGTGCGGTGTGTGGAGGTGATTACCGGGCGCGGCGCGGGCGAAACCGGCGGCGTGCTGCGGCGGGAATTGCCACTCTGGCTCAACCTGCCCGCCTTGCGCCCGCTGGTGCTGGCCGCCACCCATCCGCACGCCGCCAATCCCGGCTCGGTGCGGATCATGCTGCGCCGCCCGAAATGACCCCGTTTGGCGCACGCATGCGGGCGCTGCGCACCGAACGCGGCATGACCTTGAAAGACCTCGCCAGCCAGTTGCAAGTCTCGGCCGCCTATCTCTCGGCGCTGGAGCATGGCCGGCGTGGCGCGCCCAGCATCGGGCTGGTGCACCAGGTCTGCGACATTATGGGGCTGATCTGGAACCAGGCGGAGGAACTTGCTGCCCTCGCCCGGCTCTCGCATCCCCGGGTGGTGGTGGATACTGCCGGGCTCACGCCCGAACAAACGGCACTGGCGAACCGGCTGGCGCAAAGCATTCAGCGCCTGTCGCCGGAAACCATCGCGGCGTTACACGCCATTCTCGATGCCACCACGCCGCAACCCAAACCCCGGCTACGGCGGGCGGCCGGCCGGGCCGAGTAGTCCCCGGCCCAGCCTGTCTCGGCCTCAGCGTGGCAGGGACGTCGTGCCCATCAGCGCCGCATCCACCGCGCGGGCGCATTGCCGGCCCTCGCGGATCGCCCACACCACCAGCGACTGGCCCCGCCGCATGTCACCGGCCGCGAACAGCCGGGGGACCGAGGTCGCATAGCCATCCGTATCCGCCAGCACATTGCCGCGCGGGTCCAGCGTCGCGCCGGACTGCGCCACCGCCCCGGCCTGCCGCGGGCCGACAAAGCCCATGGCGAGCAGCACCAGATCGGCCTTCAGCTCAAATTCGCTGCCGGCGACATGCCGCATTTCCATCCGACCATTGGCGGCCTTCACCCACTCCACCCGCACGCATTTCAGCGCGGTGACGCGGCCATTTTCGCCCACCGCATCCGTGGTCAGCACCGCCCAGTCGCGGTCGGTGCCTTCCGAATGCGCGTGCGAGGACCGCAGCTTCATCGGCCAGTTCGGCCAGGTCAGCGCCTTGTTCTCCCGCTCCGGCGGGCGCGGCATAATTTCAAGCTGAATGATGGACGCCGCACCCTGCCGCACGGACGTGCCAATGCAGTCAGACCCGGTATCGCCACCGCCGATCACCACCACATGCTTGCCGGCCGCACTCAACGTGCCGCGCGGTGCCGCCGTGGCTTCATCGTCCCCGGCCACCCGCTTGTTCTGCTGGGTCAGGAAATCCATGGCGAAATGGATGCCGTCGAGCGCGCGGTTGGGGACCTCCAGGTCGCGCGGTGCTTCCGCGCCACCGGCCATCACCACGCTGTCATACTCCGCCAGCAACGCCGCGACGGTGACATCCACGCCGATTTCGACCCCGGTGCGGAATTCCACCCCTTCGGCCTGCATCTGCGCCACCCGGCGGTCCACCAGATGCTTTTCCATCTTGAAGTCGGGAATGCCGTAGCGCAGCAGCCCGCCAATGCGGTCCGCCTTTTCAAACACCACCACATCATGCCCGGCCCGCGCCAGTTGCTGCGCGCAGGCGAGCCCGGCCGGGCCAGAGCCCACCACCGCCACCCGCTTGCCCGTGCGGCTCGCCGCCGGCACCGGCACAATCCAGCCTTCCCGCCAGCCGCGATCGACGATTTCGCATTCCACGGTTTTGATCGTCACCGGGTTGTCGTCGATGTTCAGCGTACACGCCGCCTCGCACGGGGCGGGGCAGACGCGGCCGGTGAATTCCGGGAAGTTATTGGTCGATTGCAGCGTGGTCAGCGCCGTCTTCCACTGGTCGTGATAGACCAGATTATTCCAGTCCGGGATCATGTTATTCACCGGACAGCCATTGTGGCAGAACGGAATGCCGCAATCCATGCAGCGCGCCGCCTGTTCGGCCACTTCAGCCGGCGCCAGCGGCTGGATGAATTCCTTGAACGACTGCACCCGCTCCGCCACCGGCGCATAGGTGCGGTCGTGCCGTTCAATCTCCAGAAAGCCAGTTACCTTACCCATGTCCAAGCAACTCCAAGCCAGATAGACAAAAGTTTTTGCTTCTTTTTCCAAAAAGAAGCGCTTCGCTTAAGCGGTCCTTTTTTGCAAAAAAGGACCAAAAAACTTTCACCTATTCAGCGGCCTGCGCGGACTGCGCCTCCTTGCGGAGGTCTTGCAGCGCACGGCGGTAGTCTTTCGGCATCACTTTGACGAACTGGTTCAACGCCGTGTCCCAGTCGTCCAGCAGCGCGCGGGCGCGGGCCGATCCGGTGTGCAGCAAATGCCGCTCCACCAGAATGCGCAACCGCTCCGCATCAAAGCGCAGCGGGTCGCCCATGCCGTTATCCACCACGCTCGGCGCGCGCTGGCGCGGCCGTTCCGGATCGTCAGACGGCGCTTCGGCCGGGCCGATATCTTCCAGATCGACCATCGCCGTGTTCGCCAGCAGCTTGAACCGGCCATGCGGGTCGTAGACATAGGCGATGCCGCCGGACATGCCGGCCGCGAAGTTGCGCCCGGTTTCACCCAGCACCACCACCACGCCGCCGGTCATGTATTCGCAGCCATGGTCGCCGGTGCCTTCAACCACCGTCACCGCGCCGGAATTGCGCACCGCAAAGCGTTCGCCGGCCACGCCTTCGAAATACGCCTCACCGGCAATCGCGCCATACAGCACGGTGTTGCCGACGATAATGTTCTCCGAAGGATGCCGGCTCAACCCGGCCGGCTGGCGCACCACCACCCGCCCGCCCGACAGCCCCTTGCCGACATAGTCATTGCTGTCGCCGGTCAGCTCCAACGTCACGCCGCGGGCCAGGAAGGCGCCGAAGCTGCCGCCGGCCGTGCCGGTGAAGCGAATGGCGATGGTGTCGTCCGGCAACCCGGCATGGCCGTATTTCTTCGCAATCTCCCCGGACAGCATGGCGCCGACGGTGCGATTGAGGTTGCTGATCGACTTTTCCAACCGCACCGGCTCGCCGTTCTGCACCGCCGGGGCGCATTCCACGATCAGTTCGCGGTCCATGGTCTTTTCCAGGTGATGTTCCTGGAACTCGCCATGGCGGATCGCCACACCTGGGGCCGGCACCACCTCGTGCAACAGCTTGCCGAGATCGACGCCTTTGGCCTTCCAATGCGAGATCGCCGGCTTGGTGTTCAGCCGGTTCACCTGCCCGACCATCTCCTCAAAGCGGCGGAAGCCCAACTGGGCCATAATCTCGCGCACTTCCTCGGCGATGAAGAACAGGTAGTTGATCACGTGTTCCGGCGTGCCGGTAAAGCGCGCCCGCAGCACCGGGTCCTGTGTCGCAATGCCCACCGGGCAGGTGTTCAGATGGCATTTGCGCATCATGATGCAGCCGGCCGCGATCAGCGGGCCGGTGGCGAAGCCGAACTCATCGGCCCCCAGCAGCGCGCCCACCACCACGTCCCGCCCGGTGCGCAAGCCGCCATCCACCTGCACCACAATCCGCCCGCGCAGCCCGTTCAGCACCAGGGTCTGCTGGGTTTCCGCCAGCCCGATTTCCCACGGCGACCCGGCATGGGTCAGCGAGGTCAACGGGCTTGCGCCAGTGCCACCTTCGTAGCCGGAAATCGTCACATGGTCGGCGCGGCACTTGGCCACCCCCGCCGCCACGGTGCCAACGCCCACTTCGGACACCAGCTTGACCGAAATCCGCGCCTGCGGGTTCACGTTCTTCAAATCGTAGATCAGCTGCGCCAGATCTTCGATCGAGTAGATATCGTGATGCGGCGGCGGCGAAATCAGCCCCACGCCAGGGGTCGAATGCCGCACCCGGGCAATGTTCTTGTCCACCTTATGGCCCGGCAGCTGTCCGCCTTCACCCGGCTTCGCGCCCTGCGCCATCTTGATCTGGATGTCGTCGGCATTGACCAGGTATTCCGCCGTCACGCCAAACCGGCCCGAGGCCACCTGCTTAATGGCCGAACGTTCACTGTCGCCGTTCGGCAGCTTCACGTAGCGATCGGCTTCCTCGCCGCCCTCGCCGGTGTTCGACCGGCCGCCGATGCGGTTCATCGCCACCGCCAAGGTCGCATGCGCCTCGCGGCTGATCGAGCCGAAGCTCATCGCGCCGGTGGCGAACCGCTTGACGATCTCCTTCGCCGGCTCAACCTCGTCGAGCGAAATCGGCGTCGGCGCCAGGCGGAACTGCATCAGCCCGCGAATGGTCAGCAGCCGCTCGTTCTGCTCGTTGATGTTGCGGGCGAAATCACGATACCGGTCCTGCGAGTTGCCGCGCACGGCGTGCTGCAGGTTGCTGATGCTTTCCGGCGTCCAGGCATGGTCCTCGCCGCGCAGGCGGAAGGCGTAGTCGCCGCCCACATCCAGCATTTCCGCGTAAATCGGATTGCTGCCATAGGCTTGCGCATGCCGCTCCACCGCCTCGGCGGCAATCTCGGCCATGCCGGCGCCTTCGATGCGGGTCGCGGTGCCGGTGAAGCATTTTTCGACAAAGGCGCTGGACAGGCCAACCGCGTCGAAAATCTGCGCCCCGCAATAGGACTGGTAGGTGGAAATGCCCATCTTGGACATCACCTTCAGCATCCCCTTGCCAATCGCCTTGACGAAGTTCTTGCGCGCTTCATACGCGCTGACCTTCAGCCCGTTATCCACCCGCAGCTGCTCGATGGTCTCGAACGCCAGATACGGGTTGATCGCCTCGGCGCCATAGCCGGCCAGGGCGCAGAAATGATGCACTTCCCGCGCCTCACCGGTTTCCACCACCAGCCCCGCATTGGTGCGCAGGCCCTGACGGATCAGGTGATGATGCACGGCAGCGGTCGCCAGCAGCGCCGGAATGGGGATGCGGTCGGCGGACACGCCGCGATCGGAAATCACCAGAATGTTGAACCCGTGCAGCACGGCGTCCGTCGCCTGGTTGCACAGATCCGCCAGCGCCCGTTCCATCCCGGCCGCGCCCTCGCTGGCCGGCCAGCCGGCATCCAGCGTGCGGGCGCGGAACCGCCCGCCGATCTGGCTGGAAATCGCCCGGATCTTCGCCAGATCGCCATTGGTCAGGATCGGCTGGCTCACTTCCAGCCGGTTATGCGTGCCCTTGGCGTGGCCCAGCAGGTTCGGCCGCGGCCCGATCATGGACACCAGCGACATCACCAGCTCCTCGCGGGTGCTGTCGATCGGCGGGTTGGTCACCTGGGCGAAGTTCTGCTTGAAGTAGTTGTACAGCAGCTTCGGCTTGCGGCTCAGCACCGCAATCGGCGTATCGGTGCCCATGGAGCCGAGCGGATCGTCGCCCAGCATCGCCATCGGCTCCAGGAAGAACTGCATGTCCTCCTGGGTGTAGCCAAACGCCTGCTGCATGTTCAGCCGGGTGGCGCTGTCATTCGGCGGGTTAATCGCCAGGCCGTCCGGCAGTTCCGGCAGTTCTTCGAGCTTGATCTGCGTCGCCTTCAGCCATTCCTCGTACGGATGGTGCGACGCCAGCTTGGCCTTGATTTCGTCGTCGTCGATAATCCGGCCTTCTTCGAGGTCGATCAGCAGCATCTTGCCCGGCTGCAAGCGCCATTTGCGCACGATGCTGCTTTCCGGCACCGGCAGCACGCCGGATTCGGATGCCAGGATCACATGGTCATCATCGGTCACCACATAGCGCGCCGGGCGCAGCCCGTTGCGATCCAGCGTGGCGCCAATCTGCCGCCCATCGGTAAACGCGATGGAGGCCGGGCCATCCCACGGTTCCATCAGCGCGGCATGATATTCGTAGAACGCCCGCCGTTCCGGGTCCATCAGCGGGTTGCCCGCCCAGGCTTCCGGGATCAGCATCATCATCGCATGCGCCAGCGAGTAGCCACCGGCCAGCAGAATTTCCAGCGCATTATCCAGGCACGCCGTGTCGGACTGGCCATGCGGGATCAGCGGCCACATTTTGTCCAGATCCGGCCCGAGCAGGTCAGAGGCCATCGAGCCACGCCGCGCGAACATCCAGTTCACGTTGCCGCGCACGGTGTTGATCTCACCGTTATGCGCCATGAAGCGATACGGATGCGCCAGCCGCCAGGACGGGAAGGTGTTGGTCGAAAACCGCTGATGCACCAGCGCCAGCGCCGATTCCGTCAGCGGGTTCTGCAAGTCCAGATAGAAGCTGCCCACCTGCGGCGCCAGCAACAGGCCCTTATAGACCAAGGTGCGGGTGGAGCAGGACGGCATGTACAGTTCCGACAGGCCCGGCAGCCGGCTTTGCACGCTCAGATCGCGCACATTGTTCAGCACCTGCTTTCGGATGGTCAGGATCTTGCGCTCAAACGCGTCCTGATCGGCCACATCCGCGCCACGGGTGATGATCGCCTGCCGGATGTCCGGCATCGTCTCGATCACCTTTTCGCCCAGTCCGGTCAGATCGGTCGGCACAGTCCGCCAGCCGAGGAAGCTTTGCCCCTCCAGCGCGGTAATCCGCTCCACCAACTCCATCGCATAGTCGCGCGCCGCCTTGTCGCGCGGCAGGAAGCACATCGCCACCGCGTAATGGCCGGGCTGCGGCAGGCTGAGGCTCAGCCCCTTGGCCCAATGGCGCAGCAGTTTGTCGGGGATTTGAATCAGGCAGCCAGCGCCGTCACCCACCAACGGGTCCGCGCCGACCGCGCCGCGATGATCCAGGTTCACCAGGATCTGCAGCCCGCGCCCGATCAGTTCGTGCGATTTTCGGCCCTTGATATTCGCCACGAAGCCAACGCCGCAGGCGTCGTGCTCCAGGGTCGGATCATAGAGGCCTTGCGCCTCCGGCGGGCCTTGACGCACGGGCTGATAGATCACGGGCATGTCCATCGCGGGCAGGTCCATTCGATTAAGTTCCCTCAAACTACGGCAGTACTGTTGTCTAACGCAGACGCGCGCGCTGCAGCCGTCGCAGTGCAGCAATTTAGCGCGTATCACACCGCATTGCCACGGTTAAGCCATGATTCAACAATCCCGCATCCCGCTGGGGGCGCACGTGCGCAATATTATTGCGCACGCACACGCAATCCGGGCTCAGGCGCCGCCGTCGATGGTTAAAATCGTGCCGGTGGTGTAGCCAGACAGCGGGCTGGCCAGAAACGCCACCGCCGCGCCAATCTCCTCCGGCAGGCCCATGCGGCCGAACGGCATCGGCGCCATCAACTCCCGCCACCGCGCGGCATCGCCAAACTTTTCCTGTGCTGCGTGGCGCAGCAGCATTTCCTGCCGGTCGGTTGCGGTGGCGCCGGGGTTAATCCCCACCACGCGAATACCGTCTTTCTGGCTGGCATGGCCCATCGCCCGGGTAAACGCCATCAGCGCCGCATTGCCCGCGGCCCCGGCGATATAGCCGGGCGGAAATTTCTCCCCGGCCGCGCCGATCACATTCACGATCACCCCGGTCTTGCGCGCCGCCATCGCCGGGTACAGCGACCGGCAGAGCGAAATGAAGCCGAAAACCTTCAAATCCCACGCCCGGCGCCAGGTCTCGTTATCCACCTGCAGCACCGTGCCGGGCGGAATGGCGCCGGCATTGTTCACCAGCACATCCACCACGCCGGCCTCGGCCACCACGCGCTGCACCTCGGCCTCTTGCGACAGATCCGCCGCCAGCACCTCCACCTGCACCTGCCAGCGGGCGCGTATCCCCGCCGCGGTCGCCGCCAGCGCCGCCGGATCGCGCGCGACCAGCAGCACATCCATCCCCTCCGCCGCCAGCACCTCCGCCGTCGCCCGGCCAATCCCCTTCGAGCCACCGGTGATCAGCGCCCGCTTGCCGCCTAACTGCAAATCCATCTGTTCGCTCCCAAAAATTCAGCCCGCGCCGAACGCCGCCGCCATCAGCGCCTGGGTATAGGCTTCGCGCGGATGGGCGAAGATGGCGTCGGCGCTGCCCTGTTCAACCACCTGGCCGTGGCGCAGCACCACTACCCGATGCGCCAGCGCCCGCACCACCGCCAGATCATGGCTGATGAACAGATAGCCGAGCTGATGGTCCTGTTGCAGCTTGCGCAGCAGTGCGACGATCTGCGCCTGCACCGACCGGTCGAGCGCGCTGGTCGGCTCATCCAGCACGATGAAGCGGGGCTTGAGCACGATGGCGCGGGCAATGGCGATCCGCTGCCGCTGGCCGCCGCTGAATTCATGTGGATAGCGCGCCATGCAGGCTTCCGGCAGCCCGACCTCGGCCAAAGCGGCGGCAACCTGGGCGTGGCGTGCGGATGCCGTCAGCAGCGGCGCATGCACCGTCAGCCCCTCGGCAATAATCTCCCCCACGCTCAACCGCGGGGACAGGCTGCCGAACGGGTCCTGAAACACGATTTGCAGATCGGCGCGCAGGCTGCGCAAGGCGGCTTTGGCCAGCCCGGCCAGATCGCGCCCATCCACCCGCACCACCCCGCGCGCCGCGTTCAACCGCAGCATGGCATAGCCCATGGTGGACTTGCCGGACCCACTTTCGCCCACCAGCCCCACGGTCTCCCCGGCCCGCACGCTGAGGCTGACATCCTGCACCGCCCGCACCTCCCCCACCTGGCGGCGCAGCACGCCCCGGCGGATGGCAAACCCCACGCTCAGATGCTGCGCATCGATCACCGTCGGCGCGTCGTCGGGCACTGGCGGCGGGGTGCCATGCGGCTCGGCGTCGAGCAGCAATTTGGTGTACGGGTGCTGGGGGGTGGCAAACAGCGTCGCCGTCAGCCCGTGCTCCACAATCTTGCCGGCCTGCATCACGCATACCCGGTCGGCATAGCGCCGCACCACCGCCAGATCATGGCTGATCAGCAGCAGCGCCAGCCCGCGCTTGGCCTTGGTTTCTGCCAGCAGCCGCAGGATCTGCGCCTGAATGGTGACATCGAGCGCGGTGGTCGGCTCATCGGCAATCAGCAGCGCCGGGTCATTGGCCAGCGCCATGGCGATCATCACCCGCTGCCGCTGCCCGCCGGAGAGCTGGTGCGGAAACGCGTCCAGCCGCTGGGCGGCATCGGCAAACCCCACCTCGGTCAGCAGCGCGATGCTGCGCGCCCGCCGCGCGGTGGCGGACAGGTCCTGATGCAGCAGCATCGCCTCCTCCACCTGCGCGCCAATGCGCGCCAGCGGGTTGAGGCTGGTCATCGGCTCCTGAAACACCATCCCGGCCACGCCGCCGCGCAGGCGCCGTAACCGGGCCGCATCGGCGGTCAGGCTGTCACAGCCCTCCACCCGCACGGTGCCACTGGCCACCGCGCCCGGCGGCAGCAGCCGCAACAGCGCCAGCGCGGTCAGCGATTTGCCCGATCCGCTTTCCCCCACCAGCGCCACCGTCTCGCCACGGGCGACCCGGAAGGACACGCCATCCACCACCGTCTGCGCCCCGAAGGCGATGCGCAGATCGGCCACCTGCACCGCGGTCATTGCGGCGCCTTGCGCGGGTCGAACGCATCGCGCACCGCCTCACCAATAAAGATCAGCAGCGTCAGCACCCCGCCGAGCACTACGAAAGCGGTGATGCCAAGCCAGGGCGCGGCGAGGTTGTTTTTGCCCTGCGCCACCAACTCGCCCAGTGACGGCGAGCCAGGCGGCAGCCCGAAGCCGAGGAAATCCAACGTGGACAGCACCGCCACCGAGCCGGACAGGGTGAACGGCAGAAAGGTCAGCGTCGCCACCATCGCGTTGGGCAGGATATGCCGCCACATCACCGCCAGATCGGACACGCCGAGCGCCTTGGCCGCCCGCACATATTCCAGATTGCGGCCGCGCAAAAACTCCGCCCGCACCACGCCGGTCAGGTTCATCCAGCTGAACAGCAGCAAAAACACCAGCAGCACGGTGAAGGATGGCGTCATCACGCTGCCCAGAATAATCAGCAGATAGAGCTGCGGCATGCCGGACCAGATTTCGATGCAGCGCTGAAACAGCAGATCGGTCATGCCGCCGCGATAGCCCTGGATCGCCCCGGCGGCGATGCCGATCACCGACGAGATCGCCGTCAGGGTAAAGCCAAACAGCACCGACAGCCGGAAGCCATACACCACCCGCGCCAGCACGTCGCGCGCCAGGTCATCAGTACCCAGCGGATTGCGCCAGCTCGGCGGCGACGGCGCCGGGGTGGGCAGGTCTTTGACCACACTGTTGTAGCGGTAGCGCACCGGCGGCCACAGCATCCACCCCTTGGCGGCAATTTCGGCCACCAGTTCCGGGTCCGAATAATCCGCATCCGTCGGCAGCATCGCCGGGTCGAAATCGCTCTCGGCGTAATCCACCAGCACCGGCGCATACCAATGCCCGGCATAGCGGATCAGCAGCGGCCGGTCGTTGCACAGGCATTCGGCAAACAGGCTGGCGCCGAACAGCAGCAAAAACAGCCATAACGCCCAGAAGCCACGGCGATGCGCGCAAAACGCGGCCATCCGCCGCCGGGTCAGCGGGGACCGGCTCATCGCGTATCGAAATCAATGCGTGGATCGACGACGGTGTAGAGCACGTCGCCGACGATCTGCATCAGCAGGCCCAGCAAGGTGAAAATATACAGCGTGCCGAACATCACCGGATAATCCCGCCGGATGGCGGACTCAAAGCCCAGCAGGCCCAGCCCATCCAGCGAGAACACAATTTCCACCAGCAAAGCCGATGAAAACACCATCGAAAGAAACGCCGCCGGAAACCCGGCAATCACCAGCAGCATGGCGTTGCGGAACACGTGCCGATACAAAATCCGCCCTTCGCTGGCGCCCTTGGCCCGTGCGGTCACCACGTATTGCTTGCGGATTTCCTCCAGAAAGGCGTTCTTGGTCAGCATGGTCAGACTGGCGAAGCCGCCCACCACCAGCGCCACCGTCGGCAGCACGATGTGCCACAGATAATCCAGCACCCGCGCCGGCCAGTCCCACGCCTCCGCCCCGGCGCTGGTCAGGCCGCGCAGCGGAAACCACTGCACCACGCTGCCGCCGGCCAGCAGCACCACCAGCAGAATGGCGAACAGATAGCCCGGCACGGCATAGCCCACCAGCACCGCCACGCTGCTCGCCACATCAAACCGGCTGCCATCGCGCACCGCCTTGGCAATCCCCAGCGGGATCGACACCAGATACACCAGCAACGTGGACCAGACCCCGAGCGAGAGCGACACCGGCAGCTTCTGCCCGATCAACTGCAACACCGTGGCATCGCGGAAAAAGCTGCGGCCGAAATCCAACGTCAGATAGCCGCGCAGCATGTCCCAGAACCGCACATAAGCCGGCTTATCGAAGCCGAACATGCGCTTGATATCGTCCACCACCGCCGGGTCCAGCCCCCGCCGCCCGCGATAGGTGCCGTCGGCGGACACCGCCGCCACCTCCCCGGCGCTGGTCGCGGTCATCCGGTCCGTCGTGCCGCCGCGCCCGCGCAGTTCGGCCATCATCTGTTCCACCGGGCCGCCCGGGGCGAACTGCACCACGACGAAGTTGATCGCGATGATGCCGAACAGGGTCGGGATCACCAGCAGCAGCCGCCGCAGCAAATACCCGACCATCGCGTTCAGTTCCCGGCGGCGCGGGCGGCGTCGGTCGCGGCGGCGCGCCTGGCATCCAGCCACCAGCGATCCAGCGCCAGCCCGCTGCGCACCGGCCGCGCCGGATGGGCAAACCGGTCCCAATGCGCCACCCAAACCGCCTGCAAATGCCAGTGCGGCACCACATACCAGTTCCACAGCAACACCCGGTCCAGCGCCCGCGTCGCGGTGACCAGCGCGGCCCGGTCCGGCGCGTTGAGGATCTTGTCGATCATCGCTTCCGCCGCCGGATGGCACACCCCGGCCAGATTATCCCCGCCCGGCTGCCCGCCCGCCGCACAGCCCCAGAACCCGACCTGCTCATTGCCCGGGCTGTCAGACTCGCCCACCACGCCATCGACCATGTCGAAATCATACGCATCCGTCAGCGTCTGATACTGCGCCGGGTCCACCGTGCGCACATGCGCCGCCACCCCCAGCCGCGCCAGCCACTGCACATACGGCAGCGCCACCCGCTCCATCGACGGTGCGGAGAGCAGGATCTCGAAGCTCATCTGCTCCCCCGCCGCGTTGACCAGCTTGCGGTCGCGCACCTCCCACCCGGCGGATTTCAGCAACGCCAGCGCGTCGCGCAACGCCGCGCGATTATTGCCAGACCCGTCGCTGACCGGCAGCCGGAACGGCGTG
>CAITOL010000167.1 GCA_903893975.1 uncultured Rhodospirillales bacterium
AAGAATGTGCCGGCGCCGGGTTGGCGGTACGCCGCCAACCCGGCTGATGGCCGCCTAGAAAAAGGTTTCGACGGCGGAGGTGACGTCGTACTCGTCGTCCACCACCAGCAGCACTCGCCATTTGTCGAAGGTCAGGCACGGGTGCGAGACGCCGAAGCTGACCATATCGCCGACTTGTAGCGGTGAGGTTTCCGGCACCAGCATGTGGCAGTGCTGGTCGTTGAAGCCGACGACGCGATGGTCGGCCGGCATCGGCAGCGGTGCGAGAATGCCGGGCCGGAACCAGGTTTGCGCCAGCGGCATTTCATCGGCGCCGATGTCGCGTTTGCCCATGGCCAGAATGACCTTGCCGGGCTCCGGCCGCGATTGCACGTAGGCCCAGACCTCCAACGCCGGACGCAGGCCGCCATCGGCGGCGGCATCGGGGGTGCGGTCCACGATATCGCTGAAGAAGCGGCGATACATTTGGCTGTCATGTGTGAGGTAGCAGCCGCTGCGGATGACGACGCGGGTGGGCTGGGACAGGCCGGCATGGTGGAAGCGAGCGATCACCATGTCGTAGAACGCCGAGCCACCGGCGGAGAGGATGATTTCCCCAGTGGCGAACAGGTTTTCCTGCGCGCAGCCTTGCGCTAGGCCGATCAGCAGATCGAGGAAGCCGCGCACCTGACCTTCTGCTTCCGCCCGGGTGCCGGAGGTCAGGCCCTCAAACCCTTCCACCCCGCGCAGCGCCAGATAGGGTGCGGCGGCGTGCACGGCGCGGGCCACCGCAAGCCCGGTGGTGATATCGCGCACCCCGGTGCGGCCGCCGCGATAGCCGCCTTCCAGCAGCACCTGGAGCGGCCGGCCTAGGCCCGCTTCGCGCGCCGCGGCGACGAGTTGGGCGACGTTGTCCAGGCTATCGACGATGCAATAAAAATCCAGCGCCGGGTCGTGCTTGAGTTCATCGAACACGTAGCGGATCGCCTGCTTGCCGATCAGCTGGTTGGCCAGGATGATACGGGAAAAGCCGAATGCGCGCGCGACCGCGATCTGCTGCGCGGTGGCGAGCGTGATGGCCCAGGCGCCATCTTCGATCTGGCGCGAGAACAACGCCGGCGCCATGGTGGTTTTGCCGTGCGGGGCGATGACGGCGCCGCTGCGGGCGACGAAATCACGCATCCAGGCGGAATTATGCCCGATGGCGCTGCCCTTCAGCACGGCCACCGGCAGCGGCAGATCTTCCCGCAGCAGGTTCCAGCCTTTGGCGGCAATTTCGCTCAGCGGGAACGGCGCGACGCCGCCGGGAATGCCTTTGGTTTTGCCGTCGAGCATCATGCTGCCACCTGCCCGTCGATGCGCGCCAGGGTTTGCCCGCGCAGCAGGTCGGCGCATTTCTCGCCGATCATGATGCAGGCGGCGTTGGTGTTGCCGGAGACCAAAGTGGGCATGATCGAGGCATCCGCGACCCGCAGGCCGCCAATGCCGTGCAGGCGGAGTTGGTCGTCCACCACCGCCATGTCATCCCGGCCCATTTTGGCGGTGCCGACGGGGTGATACACGGTGGCGCCGTAATTGCGGATATATTCCATCATGTCTTCATCGCTGGTGACATGGGCACCCGGCAGATACTCGCTTTCGATCATCGGCCGCATGGCCGGCTGGTCGGCGATGCGGCGGCCGAGTTTCAGCCCGGCCAGCATGGTGGCGCGATCCAGCTCGGTGGACAGGTAGTTCGGCCGGATCGCCGGGGCGGCCAGCGGGTCGGCGGATTTCAGCGTAATGTCCCCCCGGCTTTCCGGCCGCATGTGGCAAACATGCTGGGTGAAGCCGGAGAATTTGTGCAACCCTTCCGCCGGGCGGTCGGCGGAGAAGCCGATGAAATGGAACTGTACGTCGGGCGTGGCCAGTTCCGGCCGGGTGCGGGTGAAAATGCCAACCTGGCCGGCGCTGGCGGTGAGCGGACCGTTGCGAAACAGCAAATATTGCAGGCCCATCTTGGCCATTTTGGTCGGCGACATCATGATGTCGTTGACCGTGAGCGGCCGGGTGCATTTGTAGACCATACGGATATTGAAATGATCTTGCAGGTTCTGCCCCACGCCGGGCAGGTCGTGCACGACCTCGATCCCCTTATCCTGCAAATGCGCCGCCGGGCCGATGCCGGAGAGCATGAGCAGTTGCGGCGAGTTGATGGCGCCGCCGCACAAAATCACCTCGCGCCGGGCTTTCACCGTCGCACTCTGGCCGTGATGGCGATAGGCGACGCCCACCGCGCGCCGCCCGGCGAGCAGCACCCGTTCGGCCTGGGCGTGGGTGATGACTTGCAGGTTTTTCCGCTTCATCGCCGGGCGCAGGAAGGCGATGGCGGCCGAGCAGCGGCGGCCGTTGCGGATGGTGGTCTGATACCAGCACACCCCGTCCTGGCTGGCGCCGTTATAGTCGGGGTTGAACGGAATGCCGGCTTGCACGGCGGCATCGACATAGGCTTGCGCCAGCGGATTGGGGTCGGTGAAATCGGTGACGGTGAGCGCGCCGTCGCGGCCATGCAGGCCGGACGGATCGCCGCCAATGCGGCCTTCCGAGCGCTTGAAATAGGGCAGCAGATCATCGAACGCCCAGCCGGTGTTGCCGAGCTGGCGCCAGTGGTCGTAATCCTCTGGCTGGCCGCGCACATAGAGCAGGCCGTTGATGGACGATGAGCCGCCGAGCACCTTGCCGCGCGGCCAGAACACTTTGCGGCCGTTGACCGCGGCCTCTGGCTCGGTTTCGTACATCCAGTTCACGTTCGGATCGACGATGGTTTTGCCGTAGCCGATCGGGATGTGAATCCACGGATTGCGGTCCGGCCCGCCGGCTTCCAGCAGCACGACGCGGGTATTCGGGTCCTCACTCAACCGTGCCGCGAGCACACACCCGGCGGAACCGGCGCCAACGACCACATAATCGGCCTCTATCGTATCCATATGCGGCATTCCCTGCTGGCCATGGCTTGCCGCCATGGGCTTCGGACGACAGGATGCCGGTATGGAGGAAAATTTGCCACCTTTTGAAATAGTCCAGGCATTGCGCGCCATGCGGCTGCTCGGGGCCGCCGACTCGGCGCCGGGCGTGGCGCTCACCGGCGGGGTTTCGTCCGATATCTGGCGGATCGACCTGCCAGGCGGGCCGATCTGCGCCAAGCGGGCGCTGGCACAGTTGAAGGTGGCGGCGCTGTGGCAGGCGCCGGTGATCCGCAACCAGTATGAGGCCGGGTGGATGCGCCGGGCGGCGGCGGCGGTGCCGGGTTCGGTGCCGGAGATTCTCGGGCAAACCGACGGCGTGCTGGCGATGCAGTATCTGCCGGAGGCGCAGTATCACCTGTGGAAAGCCGCCTTGCGCGACGGGCAGGCGGACCCAGCCTTTGCGGCGGCAGTGGCGCGCAGCCTGGTGCAGATCCATGCCGCCACGGCGGCGGACCCGCAGGTGGCCGGCGAATTTCCCACCGATGCGATCTTCCTCGCCATTCGGCTGGAGCCGTATCTGCTGGCCACCGCCGCGCACCATCCGGACCTGGCCCCTGCCCTGCGCGCACTGGTGGCCACCACCCAGGCCAATCAGCGCGCGCTGGTGCATGGCGATGTGAGCCCGAAGAATATTCTGATCGGGCCGGACGGTCCGGTGTTTCTGGACGCCGAATGCGCCTGGTGGGGCGACCCGGCGTTTGATGTGGCGTTCTGCCTGAACCATCTGCTGCTGAAATGCCTGTGGACCCCGGCGGCGACGCCCGGATTTCTCGCCTGTTTCGACGCGTTCGTCGCGGCGTATCTGGCCGGGGTGACGTGGGAGCCGGCAGCGGCGCTAGAGGCGCGGGCGGCGCAGCTTCTGCCTGGGCTGTTGCTGGCGCGGGTGGATGGCAAGTCGCCGGTGGAGTACATCGAGACCGACGCGCAACGTAACCGGGTGCGCCAGATTGGCCGCGCGTTGCTGGCAGCACCGGTGGAGCGGCTGGCGGCGGTGCGCCAGGCCTGGGGGAAGGAAGTGACGCCATGAGCGAGACCGAAATCGTGTACGTGCAAGGCCGCCGGGTGTGGGACAGCCGGGGCCGCCCGACGGTGGAAGCCGATGTGATGCTGGCCGGCGGGGCCACCGGGCGGGCGATGGCGCCGGCGGGTGCCTCCACCGGGTCTGGCGAGGCGTTGGACCTGCGCGATGGCGGCGATGCGTTTGGCGGCTACGACGTATCCTATGCCGTGGACAACGTGAACTTCGCCATCGCCAAGCGGGTGCTGGGCATGGATGGCGCCGATCAGGCCGGGCTGGATGCGGCACTGATCGAACTCGACGGCACGCCGAACAAGCGCAAGCTGGGGGCCAATGCGACGCTGGCGGTCTCGCTCGCCGCTGCGCATGCCGCCGCCGCCGCTGCCGGCAAGCCGCTATTCCGCCATCTCGGCGGTGCGGAAGGGCTGATCCCGTTGCCGCAGATCCAGATTTTCGGCGGCGGCGCGCATGCCGGGCGGCGGGTGGATATTCAGGACTTCATGGTGATCTGCCCCAACGCGAGCAGCTTTGCCGAGGCGTTGGACTGGACGGCGGAGGTGTATCGCGCTGCTGGCATGCTGATGGCCGAGGCCGGCACGGTGATGGGGGTTGCGGACGAGGGCGGCTGGTGGCCGGCCTTCGCCACCAATGAACAGGCGCTGGAAATGCTGGTGCGCGCGATTGAGCGCGCCGGGTTGATCCCGGGGGAGCAGGTGGCGATTGCGCTGGATATCGCCGCCTCCGAATTCGGCCGCGACGGGATTTATAAACTCGGGCTGGAGGGCCGGGCGCTGGATCGGGATGCGATGATCGAGATGCTGCTGGGCTGGATCGACCGCTATCCGATCATTTCCATCGAAGATCCGCTGGCGGAGGATGACGCGGCGGGGTTCGCCGCCTTCACCCAGGCGGTGGGGCATAAAATTCAGGTGGTGGGCGATGATTTTCTGGTGACCGATGCCGCCCGGGTGCGCGATGCGGCGCGGATGGGGGCGGCCAATACGGTGCTGATCAAGCCGAACCAGCGCGGCACGCTGACCGAGACCAAGGCGGCGTGGGATGCGGCGCGCGAGGTGGGGTATGGCGGCATTGTCTCGGCACGGTCGGGCGAGACGGAGGATGTTTCCATCGTGCATCTGGCCATTGGCTGGGGCGCCGGGCAGTTGAAGGTGGGCAGCTTCGCCCGCAGCGAACGCATGGCCAAATGGAACGAGGCACTGCGGATTGAGGAAGCGTTGGGCGGCGCCGGGCGGTTTGCCGGTGGCAGCATGCTGGGCCGCTCCCAACGATGAAGGTGGTGTTCCACTACAGCGCCGGGCCGCGCCTGGCCGCGCGGCTGGCGGCATTGCCGGGGCTGGAGGTGGTGGTCTGCCCCGAGGAGGATGAGGCCGGATTTGCCGCCGCGATGCGGGATGCCGATGTGCTGTGGCATGTGCTGAAGCGCTGTTCGGCGGCCGTGATCGCGGGGGCGCCGCGGCTGAAGCTGATCCAGAAAATCGGCGTGGGCGTGAATACGATTGATCTGCCGGCGGCGGCGGCGCGGGGGATTGCGGTGTGCAACCTGCCCGGCACCAACGCGCCGGCGGTGGCGGAAATGACGCTGCTGCTGATGCTGGCAGTGCTGCGCCGGCTGCCGCGCTTTGATGCGGAACTGCGCGCCGGCCAGTGGGTGTGTGCGCCGGCCGATCAGGATGGGCTGGCCGAGTTGGGCGGGCGGACGGTGGGGTTGGTGGGCTATGGCGCCATTCCGCAACGCCTCGCCCCGGTGCTGCGGGCGTTGGGCTGCCGGGTGGTGTTCACCAGCCAGACCCGGCGCGACGATCCGGATTGGTGCACGCTGCCGAACCTGCTGGCGCAGGCCGATATCGTTTCGCTGCATATTCCGCAGACGGAGGCCACGACCGGGCTGCTGGATGCGGCGGCCTTCGGGCAGATGAAGCCCGGCGCGGTACTGATCAACACCGCGCGCGGCGGCTTGGTGGACGAGGCGGCGCTGCTGGCCGCCTTGCGCAGCGGGCGGCTGGCGGGTGCCGGGCTGGATGTGTTCGCGGTGGAACCGGCGACGGCCGGCCATCCGCTGCTGGCGCTGCCCAACGTGGTGGTGGCGCCGCATGTCGCCTGGCTGACCGCCGGCACGTTCGATCGCAGCCTGACGATTGCCGCTGAGAACTGCGCCCGCCTGGCGGCCGGGCAGGATCTGCTGCATCGGGTGCAATGACATGACCAACCGCTTTCAGGCCACCGAATTGCGCACGCTGGCGAAGATCTGCGGCGCGCATGCGGTGAGCCATTTCCACATTCTGGTGTTGCCGCCGCTGTTTCCGCTGCTGCGCGCCACGTTGGGGGTTGGCTATGTGGAACTCGCCTGGGCGCTGACCTTGTTCAACATCGCCTCCGTGCTCGGGCAAACGCCGACCGGCTTCGCGGTGGACCGCTACGGCGCTCGCACGGTGCTGACGGCGGGGTTGCTGCTGGGGGCGGCGGCGTTCCTGGCGATGGCGATCTGGCCAACCTACCCGGTGGTGCTGGCCGGGGCGACGGCGGCAGGGTTTGCCAACTGCGTCTACCACCCGTCCGACTACGCGATTTTGTCGGCCAGCATGGGGGAAAGCCGCATGGGCCGGGCGTTTTCCATCCATACCTTCGCCGGCTATCTCGGCGGCGCGGTGGCGCCGGGGGTGATGCTGCTGCTGGTGGCGTTGGGCGGGGTGCGGGTGGGTTTGCTGGTGGCCGGGCTGCTGGGGCTGGCCGCCGCCGTGCCGGTGCTGCTGCTGCCGGCGCCGGTGCCGCGCGCGGCGGTGGCCCCGGCGGCGGGACGGCGCGGGCTGGTGACGCCGAAGGTGGTGGGGCTTATTGTGTTTTTCACCCTGCTGGCGCTGTCCGGCGGCGGGTTGCAGAATTTCTCCGTCGTGGCCTGGCTGGACCGGTTCGGCACGCCGACGGCGTTAGGGAACACGGCGCTGACCGCGTACATGTTTGCCTCCGCCTTCGGGGTGCTGACCGGCGGGTTTATCGCCGATAAAACCACCCGGCACAGCGACGTGGCCGCGCTCGGGTTCGGGGCGACGGCGAGCCTGGTGCTGCTGGCCGGCATGGTGCCGCTGGCGCCGTTCGGGCTGGTGGCGGCGATGGCGGCGGCCGGGTTCCTGTCCGGGATGATCATGCCGTCGCGCGATATGATGGTGCGCGCGGCAGCGCCGCCGGGGGCGGAGGGCCGGGTATTCGGCATTGTCTCCACCGGGTTCAACATCGGCGGCACGGTGGGGCCGCTATTGTTCGGCGCGCTGATGGATGCCGGGCTGCCGGTGCTGGTATTTGGGATTTCCGCCGGGTTCATGCTGGCAACGGCGGTGCTGGCGCTGATGGGGGAGCGGCATACGCGCCGTTTGGTGGTGGGCTGATGATTGAGCTACTCGCGCTGCAACCGGGGCATCGGGTGCTGCATTCCGGCGGTGATGAGGCAGGCTTGTACGCGGCGGTCGGCGCTGATGGCACGGTGACGGCAACGGCGCTGGATGCGGCTTTGCCGTATAACGCCAACAGCTTCGATGCCGCCTGGGTGCAGGAACGGCTGGTGGGGCTGGAAGACCCGGCGGGCGCGCTGGCCGAACTGGCCTGGGTGGTGCGCGCCGGCGGGCGGATTTTGGTGTGCGAACTGGATTGGGCCAGCCTCGCCCTCGCCAGCGAAGATCGCGCGACGACCGCCATCGTGCTCGGCGAAATTGCCGCCGGGCGCGGGGACACCGGGCGGCATTTGCCGCGCCTGCTGGCCGCGGCCGGCTGCCACCGCATCCGCACCTCCGCCGAGACGTTGGTGCTGGATCTCGCCGTGCTGGATGAGGTGGCCGGGCTTGCCATCGCGCGCGACCATTGCGTGCGGGCGCGCAAGCTCAGTGCGGAGACCGCGAAGGCCTGGTGGGAAGGCTTGCAGGAGTTGGATCGCGACGGCGGATTTTATGGCGCGCTGACCTTTGTGCGCGCGGTGGGCGAGGTTATGGGGTAGCCGGCAGCCCGACGCCGAGGCCGGCGTCGGGCTTGGGTGTTACGCTGCTGCCTCCGCAAAGCGGATTGCCTGGGCGGAGGGGCGCAGGAAGACGATGCCGAACAGGCCGCACAGCAGGGCCACGACCCCGCAGATGAAGAACCCGTGCGTGTAGCCGCTGGCCGCCGTGGCGCCGGCCGCCAGCGCATCCTGCACCACGCTGCCCATGACGTACGGCGCGACCAGCCCGGCCGAGGTGGCAATGGCGTTGTTGATGCCGAGCATGGCGCCGCGCTGCGACACCGGGGTGTATTCGCTCAGCATCGCATGGCCCATCACGTAGATCACCGCGGGTACGGACATGCCGATTACCACCATGGCGATCTGCAACACGTTGCTGGGCATTTGCGGCATCAGGATCAGCGCTACGCCGCCAATGGCGACGCAGGCGCCACCGTAAATGCCGCGCGCGCCGCGCGTGGACATGCCGCCGGCCTGGAGTTTCTGCGACAGCCA
Organism: uncultured Rhodospirillales bacterium; assembly: GCA_903893975.1. Taxonomy (GTDB): domain Bacteria; phylum Pseudomonadota; class Alphaproteobacteria; order Acetobacterales; family Acetobacteraceae; genus CAITOL01. The sequence goes on from CAITOL010000167.1 coordinate 8,501, forward strand.
GCCGGAGAACAGCACCGCCACCGGGGATGCGGCCCATGGCAGGGTGGTGATGAAGCCGGCATCGTGCGGGGTGTAGTGCAGGCCTTGCACCAGGAAGGGCGGGAACCAGGCGATCAGCAGCGCGAGGCCCCAATAGGCGCCGAAGCCGGTGGCGAAGACGGCGAGGCTGGTCGGGTTGAAAATCAGTTTCGCATACGGAACCGGCGGCAGTGCCTTGCCAGTGTCGGCGGTTTGCACCACCAGGGCGCCTTCCTTGCCCCAGATCCACCAGGCCGCCACCCAGATCAGCCCGACCACGCCGAGCATGCCGAAGGCGCGGTGCCAGTCATATTCCTCGATAACCCATTCCAGAAGCGGAATGGTAATGACGACGCCGACCGCTGCACCTTGCGAAATGAAGGCGCTGGGCAGGGTGCGCAAATGGTTGGGGAACCATTTATAGGCGGCGTGCAAGGCGACCGGATAGGCCGGGCCTTCGCCCGCCCCGAGCGCGACGCGGCAGGCCAGCAGCGTGGTGAAGCTGATGGTGCCGAGCATGGGGAATTGGGTTAGCGCCCAGATCGCCGCCATCACCAGCAACGCCCAGCGGGACTGGATGCGATTGACCAGGAAGCCGGTGACGATCGCCGAGATGGAGAACAGGGCGAAGAAGGCGGAATTGACCGCGCCGAATTCCTTCGGGGTCAGCCCCAGTTCTTTCATGATCGGCAGTGCCGCAACGCCGATCACCGCCTTGTCGACGAAGTTCAGCAGCATGAAGAAAAACAGCAGCGCGACGATACCCCAACCACCTGGTTGCGGTTTGGTGTTGTCCATTGGCGTTCCCTCGGGATTTTTTTGGCAGTCACCCGCCCCGGTCGTTGCCGGGGCGGGGTGGGCGGTGGTTAGAACAGGCTGCCGGCGCCGGCGACTTTGGCCAGATGCGCGTCGGTGTTGCCGAACATCTGTTCAATCATCGTCATGCGTTTGAAGTAGTGGCCGACTTTGTATTCCATGGTCATGGCGATGCCGCCGTGCAGCTGCACCGCTTCTTCGCCCACCAGCTTGCCGGCTTTGCCGATCTGCACCTTGGTGGCCGAGACGGCGCGGCTGCGGGCTTTGGCATCAGGGTCGGCGGACATCACGGTGCCGAACAGCGACATGGAGCGGGATTGTTCCACGGCGACGAACATATCGACGGCGCGATGTTGCAGCACCTGGAACTGGCTGATCGAAACGCCGAACTGCTTGCGCTGCTTCATGTAGTCAACCGTGATGGTGTGCATTTCCCCCATCAGGCCGACGGCTTCGGCGCAGAGCACGGCGATCGCCTGATCGACCACCTGTTCGACCAGCGGCAGGGCGCCGGCCGGGTCGCCCAAGACGTCGGCGGCCAACGCGTTGGCGAAGCTGATTTCCGCGGCGCGGCAGCCATCCTGGGTTCGATAGCCCTGGCGGGTGACGCCGGCGGCGTTGGCCGCGACGACGAACAGGCCGATGCCGTTACGGTCGGTGCGGCCGCCGTCGGTGCGGGCGGTGACCAGAAGGGTATCGGCGCAGTCGCCATGCAGGACCACGCTTTTCTCGCCGTTCAGCACCCAGCCTTCGGCGGTTTTGGTGGCGGTGACCTGCACATCGGCCAGGTTGTAGCGGCTGGCGCGTTCCACCTGGGCGAAGGCGACCAGGCGGGTGCCGGCGGCGATTTCCGGCAGCATGGCCGCCTTTTGCGCATCGTTGCCGGCGGCTTGGATCAGCCCGCCGCCGAGCACGATGGTGGCGAAATACGGCTCCAGCACCAGGCCTTTGCCGAAGGCTTCGGCGACGATCATGTTTTCCACCGGGCCACCGCCGAAGCCGCCATGCGCTTCGGGGAAGCTGACGCCGAGCAGGCCGAGTTCGGCGTATTGCGCCCACAATTCCCGGCTCCAGCCATCCGGCTCGGCCATGTATTTCTTGCGCTGTTCGAAGCTGTATTTGTCGGCGATCAGGCGATCAACGCTGTCTTTCAGCATGCGTTGGTCATCGGAGAGATCAAAGTCCATCGTTTTCGTTCCTATTAAGAGATAAACTGAGTATGCGTCGGTTTAATCTCTAAAAACCCAGAATCGCCTTGGCGATGATGTTGCGCTGAATCTCGTTCGAGCCGCCGTAGATCGACACTTTGCGCTTGTTGAAATAGGCCGGCGCGGCGGCGGCGGCGAATTCCGGGCCGTAGCCGGTTTCGTTGCGGCCGCTGCCTTCATCGGACAGCGCGAAGGGCATGACGTACGGCCCGGCGATTTCCATCACCAGCTCGGTGGTCCATTGTTGGATTTGCGAGCCCTTCATCTTCAGGATCGAGCTGGCCGGGTTGGGCTTGCCCTTCGCCTTGCCGCGCTCATCGGCGATAATGCGCATCTGGGTCATTTCCAGCGCCTTCAGCTCGATTTCCACCATCGCCAGCTTTTCGCTGAATTTGGGGTCGTCGATCACCCGGCCTTCACCGGCCGGCTCCACGCTCGCCAGTTCGCGGATGCGCTTCAGCCGCGCCTTGGAGGCGCCGACCTGGGCGATGCCGGTGCGTTCGTTGCCGAGCAGGAACTTGGCGTAGTCCCAGCCTTTGTTCGGCTGGCCGACGATGTTGTCTTTCGGCACCCGCACGTCGTCGAAGAACACCTCGTTCACCTCGTGCCCGCCATCGATGGTCTGGATCGGGCGGACGGTGATGCCTTTGGTTTTCATGTCGCAGAGGATGTAGGAAATGCCTTCCTGCTTCTTCGCCGCCGGGTCGGTGCGGCAGAGCACGAAAATCCAGTCCGCATGCTGGCCGAGCGTGGTCCAGGTTTTCTGGCCGTTGATCACCCATTCATCGCCGACCAGTTCCGCCTTGGTGCGCAATCCCGCGAGGTCCGAGCCGGCGCCGGGTTCGGAGAAGCCCTGGCACCACCAGATATCGAGATTGGCAGTGGCGGGCAGGAACTTCTTCTTCTGTTCCTCCGAGCCGAACTGGGCGATCACCGGGCCGACCATGGAGGTGTTGAAGGCCAGGCCACCGGGCACGCCGGCTTGCTGGATTTCGTCGCTATAGAAATAGCGTTGCACCGGGGTCCAGTCTTTGCCGCCCCATTCGACCGGCCAGCCCGGCACGGCGAGGCCGTGTTTGTTGAGGATGCGCTGTTGCAGGACGATTTCGTCCTTGCTCAGGTGCTGACCGTCCAACACCTTGTTGCGGATGCTTTCGGGGATTTCGGTGCGGAAAAAGCGCCGCAACTCGTCGCGAAATGCCAGTTCCTCGGCGGTGAAATTCAGGTCCATATTGCTCTCTCCCTATAACGCCGGCATCACGCGGTGGTGCGGGCGCGCTCATCATCCATCAGGTCCTTGCGCGAAAGCTTGCCGACGCCTGTTTTGGGCAGGGCGGTGCGAATTTCCAACGCGCTGGGCAGTTCGTGCCGTCCGATACGGTCGGCGAGGAAGCTGCGCAATGCCTCTAGTGTCATCTCCGGCGCGCCATCGCGCAAGACCACGAACGCCTTGGCGGCCTGCCCGCGATACGCGTCGGGTATGCCGACAACCCCGGCCTCTGCCACATCCGGGTGTTCATAGATCGCGTTTTCGATCACCGCCGGATAGACGTTAAAGCCGCCGGAAATAATCATGTCTTTCTTGCGATCGACCAGGAAGAAAAAGCCGCGTTCGTCGTAATGGCCGATATCGCCGGTGAGTAGGAAACCATCGGCGAACGAGGACTCGGTTTCCTGCGGGCGGTTCCAGTAGCCACGGGTGACGTTGGGGCCTTTGACGCGGATTTCCCCGGTTTCATTCGGGCCGAGCACCTGATGCGGGTCATCGAGCGCCACCACATCCATGGTGATGCCGGGGTTGGGAATGCCGATCATGCCCGGCGTGTAGGCGACGCCTTCGGGGATGAGGGTGCCGACGGGGGAGGTTTCGGTCATGCCCCAGCCGCCGCCGAGGATCTGGCCGGTGAGACGGGTGAATTTCTCTGAAATCTCCGCCGGCAGCGGCGCGCCGCCGGAGAGGGTGAGGCGCAGGCCGGAGAGGTTGCGCGATTCGATGCCGGGGGCGCTGACCAGCGCGATCCACATCGTCGGCACGCCGCAAAACACCGTCACGCCGCCGGTTTCGATGTCGGCGAGGGTCTGATCCAGATCGAAGCGCGGGCGCAGCATGATTTCGCAGCCGGCAGCGATGGCGCGCAGCAAGACCGCTGTCAGCGCGTAGATATGAAACAGCGGCAGCACGCCGAGCATTTTATCATCCGGCCCGATGGCGACCTTGCCGGCGGCGACGTTGTTGATGATGGAGACGGCGGCGGTGAGGTTGCCGTGGCTGAGCAAGGCGGCCTTCGGCATGCCGGTGGTGCCGCCAGTATATTGCAGCAGCGCGACATCATCGGGGGTGATCGCCGGCCAGGCGGCGGGCGGCGGGGCGTTGGCGGCGGAGAGGTTGAAGATGTTGGCAGCGCTGGGGATGGGCAAAGCGGGCGATGGCGCGCCCCATTCGGCATCATCGCCCAGGATCAGCCGGTCCAGATGCCCGTCTGCCAGCACCGCCTGGGCGTTTTGCAGCAGGCCGGGGATGTTGGTGGAAATCAGCGTGCGGGCGCCGCTGTCATCGAGTTTTTTGCCGATGGCGCGGGCCGGGTCGAGCGGTGAGAGATGCACCACCCGCGCGCCGAGCCGCAGCACCGCGAAGAAGGCAATCGGGTGGAACGGGGTGTTGTGCAGCAGCACCGCCACCGCATCGCCGGGGCCGACCCCCTGCCCCGCCAGCCAGCCGGCGAGCGCGTCGGCGCGGCGGGCGAGGTCGGCGAAGGTCAGCCGGATGGCGCGGAAGGATATCGCCGTGCGGTCGCCATAGCGGGCCACCGCTTCATCGAGCAGCACCGGCAAGGTGGTCTGCCGGATTGGCGCATCCCACACCACGCCATCGGGGTAATGCGGTTCCCAAGGGAACGGGCGATTGGCGATCATATTTCCTCCGGTTTTTCGGCTATGGCCGTGTTGCGGCCAACATGCCCGCGCCGGCGGAGGGCCGCAAGCGGTGGGGCGATTGCGGATGGCCGGGAAACCAGCCTACATTTTGCCTAACGGCCGCAGAAAGCGGCGTTTGCAGCGAGGAGGAGCGAGCCATGACCATTCGTTACGACAATCGCGTTGCCATTGTGACCGGGGCCGGCGCCGGGCTGGGGCGGCAGCATGCGTTGCTGCTGGCGAGCCGGGGGGCGAAGGTGGTGGTGAACGATCCCGGTGGATCGGTGGATGGCACCGGCGGCGCCAATGCGGTGGCTGATACGGTGGTGGCGGAAATCCGCGCCGCGGGCGGCGAGGCGGTGGCCAATTATGGCTCGGTGTCCGACGAGAAGGCGGCGCAGGGCATTATCGACACGGCGATGAACACCTGGGGCCGATTGGATATTCTGGTCAATAATGCCGGGATTTTGCGCGATAAAAGCTTCAGCAAGATGGAAAACGAGGATTTCCGCGTGGTGGTGGACGTGCATCTGATGGGCACCGTCTACTGCACCAAGGCGGCGTGGCCGCATATGCGGGCGGCGCGCTATGGCCGCATTGTGGTGACCACCTCTGGCTCTGGCACGTTGGGCAATTTTGGCCAGGCGAATTATGGCGCGGCGAAAATGGGGGTGAACGGGCTGATCAACGTGCTCCGGCACGAAGGCGCGAGCTACAACATCAAGCTCAACGCCATTTCCCCCTCGGCGCGCACGCGGATGACCGAGGATCTGATCCCCGAGGAAGTGGCGGTTTACATGAAGCCGGAACTGGTGTCCCCCGCCGTGGGCTGGATGTGCAGCGAGCAATGCGATGTGTCCGGCGAAATTATTTCCGCCAATGCGGGATCGTTCTCGGTGGTGAAATACTTCCAGACCGAGGGGGTGCAGTTCGACCCCGGTGAGCCGGTGACGCTGGAGATGTTCGCCGAGGCCTGGCCGAAGATCAACGACTGGACCGGGGCCGGGCCGATGGGCCGCAGCCGTGGCCGGCTGGAGGCCCGCTTGCGGGCAATGGGCCGGATTAAATAGCCGCCGCGCGCATGCGGGCCTGGCGCTGCGGCGCCGGCCTGCGCGCGCGGATTTGCGTTCCAGCCCGGCGCTGGCCCGGCTTTCCTGCCGCGCCACATGCCAATATGTTCGCCCCGGACCGTTCGACCATAGCCGAGAGAGAATGACATTGGACTTCGCACTTCAGCCCACCGCGACCCCAACCGCCGACGCCGATCGTGATGCCAAGCTCGCCAATCCTGGGTTTGGCCGGGTGTTCACCGACCACATGGCGGTGATCCGCTATGACGAGGCGCAAGGCTGGCACGGGGCCACGGTAATGGCGCGGTCGAATTTCACCCTCGATCCGGCTGCGGCGGTGCTGCACTACGCGCAGGAGATTTTCGAGGGGCTGAAGGCGTATAAGCGCGACGATGGCGGGGTGAATTTGTTTCGCCCGGACGCCAATGCGCGGCGCTTTCAGAGTTCGGCGCAGCAGATGGCGATGATGCCGCTGCCGGAGGCGCTGTTCATCGAGGCGGTGGAGCAGATTGTGCGCCTTGACCGCGCCTGGGTGCCGGGTGGCGATGGCAGCCTGTATCTGCGGCCGTTCATGCTGGCGAGCGAGGTGTTTCTGGGGGTGAAGCCGTCGGCGGAGTATATTTTCGCCGTCATCGCCTCCCCGGTTGGGTCGTATTTCAAGGGTGGGCCGGCGCCGGTGACGATCTGGCTGTCGGAGAACTACACCCGCGCCTCGCTGGGCGGCACCGGGGCGGCGAAATGCGGCGGCAACTATGCCGCCAGCCTGCGCGCCCAGGCCGAGGCGACCGCGCATGGCTGCGACCAGGTGGTGTTCCTCGATGCGGTGGAGCGCCGCTATGTCGAGGAACTCGGCGGGATGAACATCTTTTTCGTGTTCGAGGATGGTTCGCTGCTGACCCCGCCGCTGAGCGGGACGATTTTGCCGGGGATTACCCGGGATTCGGTGATCACCCTGGCGCGCGACGCCGGGATGGTGGTGCATGAGGCGCCGTATGCGATTGAGCAATGGCGCGCCGATGCAGCTAGCGGGCGGCTGAAAGAGGCGTTTGCCTGCGGCACCGCGGCGGTGATTTCCCCCATTGGCACCGTGCGCTCGGCGGCCGGGGAGTTCAGCATCAACGGCGGCGCGGCCGGGCCGGTGGCGATGGGGCTGCGCAAGACGCTGGTGGATATTCAGTATGGCCGGGCGCCGGACCCGCATGGCTGGGTGCGGAAGGTGATTTAGCTACCGCGTACGTCGCATCTTGGCTTCAAGCTGGTGGAACCCAGATGCGACGGCGGTTTTCGGGGTGGCCTGGAGTCACGGGGCGGTCGAAGCTGGCGTGGTTGCGGTTAATTCCATGCCCAAGGCTTTCATCACCGCCATCGTCGTCTTGAGCGTTGGGTTACCGTTTTGACTGAACGACCGATACAACTGTTCGCGTGACAGGCCGGTCTGGCGGGCAATTTGGCTCATGCCCTTCGCGCGGGCGACGATGCCGATGGCGTGCGCGATGTAGGCCGGGTCTTCGGTGGTAAACGCTTCGGCCATGAAAGTGGCGATTGCGCTGTCCGAGGCCAGGTCTTCGGCTGGGTCGTAGGGTGTGAGGGTTGGCGTTTTCGATTTGCCGGTCATTTCAAGCGATCCAGTCATTCGCTAGGCGTTTTGCGGTTTTGATATCGGCAGCTTGCGTGCTTTTGTCCCCACCACAGAGCAAAATCACCACGGTGTTGCCGTGTTGATGAAAATAGATCCGATAGCCGGGACCGTGGTGGATGCGCAGTTCACTGATGCCCTGCCCTACGGGTGCCACATCACCAGCATGCCCGAATGCCAGCCGATCCAGGCGCGAAGCGATGAGAGCACGCGCCCGCTCATCCTTCAGCCTACTGCGCCATTTGCGAAAGACGTCGGTTTGCTTCAGTTCGAGCATTGGGGATTGTAGTCCACAAACTACAAAACAACAAGCTTAACCGGCGCCCATTGCCCCCGGCCGGTGTGGGTTGCCGCTGGAGCGATCAACCGTTCGCCGCCCACACCGCGCGGTAGAGGGCGATGATTTCTGCCTTTTCGGGCACGCGCGGATTGTTGGCGGGGCTGCCGGAGGCGAGGGCCTGGTCGGCCATCAGGTCGAGCTTCGCCTCCCACACAAGCGGGTCGATGCCGAAGCCGCGCGGGGTGGGGACGGAGAGTTCGGAGTTCAGCGCATCCAGCCCATCGGCGAGTTTGTTGGCGGCGGTGTCGTCGTCATCCGTGGCGGCAGCGAAGCCAATGCGGCGGGCGGCTTCGGCGTAGCGGGTGAGGCCGGCGGCGAGGCCGAAGCGGGTGATGGCGGGCAGCAGCATGGCGTTGGACAGGCCGTGCGGCACGTGGAAATGCGCGCCGATCGGGCGGGACATGCCGTGCACCAGGGCGACGGAGGCGTTGGTGAAGGCGATGCCGGCCTGCATGGCGCCGAGCATCATCGCTTCCCGCGCCGCGGCGTTGGTGGGTTCGTGATAGGCGGTGCGCAGATTGGCGCCGATCAGCGCCATGGCGGAGACGGCCAGCGCGTCGCTGAACGGGGTGGCGCGTTTGGAAACATAGGCTTCCAGCGCGTGGCTCAGCGCGTCTACCCCGGTATCGGCGGTGGTGCGTTTGGGGACGGTGAAGGTGAGTTCGTAATCCACAATCGCCGCCAGCGGCAGGGCGCCGAGGCCGGAGATGAGCATTTTCTCGTCACGGGCGCTGTCGGTGATGACGGTGAAGCGGGTGGCTTCCGAGCCGGTGCCGGCGGTGGTGGGGATGGCGATCACCGGCATGGCGGCATGGTCGGCCTGGAACGGCACTTTATAGGCCGACATCGGCGCGTCCCCGGTAGCGAGAATGGCCATGGCCTTGGCGGTGTCGATCGGGGAGCCGCCGCCGAAGCCGATCAGGCAGTCGTAATCGCCCGCGCGCAGGGCGGCGACGCCGGCGATGACCACCGTGTCGGTCGGCTCCGGGATCGTGTCGCTGAACACGGCGGCGCGGATGCCGGCGGCGGCGAGCGGGGCGAGGCAGCGTTGCACCAGGCCGGAGGAGACCATGAACGGGTCGGTTACAACCAGCGGTTTGCGCAGGTTGAATTTGGCCAGCACGGCGGCGATGTCCGCGACGCTGCCGCCACCAACCTGAATGAAGCGCGGGGCGACGATGGCAAACGGGCTCATGCCGCGTAGCCTTCGACGATGGCGACATTGGCGGTGGACGCGGCTTCCCGCACCGCTTTGGCGGCGGTGTATTCCGGGCTGTAGTAGAAGGTTTTCAGCGCGTCCATGGTATCGAATTGCAGCACCACGACGCGTTGCAGGCCGGGCGTGCCTTCAAGGTCGGTGACCGCGCCGCCGCGCACCAGATAGCGGCCGCCGAACTGGGCGATGATGGGGGCGGCGAGTTCGCGGTAGCGGCCGAAGCCGACCGGGTCGGTGACGGTGATGTTGCAGATCAGATAGGCCGACATGTTCGCTCCCAGGCGATTGATTTTATGGGTTTAGCCGGCGCTGGCGGGGCCGCGCGCGCGGCGTTCGGCATAGAGGGCGAGGCGTTTTGCCGCGGCCGGGGCCTGGGCGCGGTCGCGCTCCACGACCACGTCCGGCAGGGTTTCGAAATGGTGGCAGGCGGCCATGTGGCCGCTGGCGTCCGTGGGGCGCAAGGCGGGGGATTGGGTGCGGCACAGTTCGGAGGCGAAGGCGCAGCGGGTGTGGAAGTGGCAGCCGGGGGGCGGGTTCATCGGGCTGGGCACGTCGCCGCCGGGGATTTGCCGCGCGGTTTCACGATGCGGATCGGGGCGCGGAATGGCGCTGAGCAAGGTGCGGGTATACGGGTGGCGCGGGGTGGCGAACACCGCGTCCTTCGGGCCGATTTCGACGATGCGGCCGAGATACATCACCGCCACCCGGTCCGCCATGTGCTTCACCACCGCCAGATCATGCGCGATGAACAGGTAGGACAGGCCGAGCCGGGCTTGCAGGTCTTTCAGCAGGTTGACCACCTGCGCCTGGATGGAGACATCGAGCGCGGAGACCGGTTCGTCGCACACCACCAGGTCTGGCTCCACCGCCAGAGCGCGGGCGATGCCGATGCGCTGGCGCTGGCCGCCGGAGAATTCATGCGGGTAGCGCTTGGCGTGATACGGGGCGAGGCCGACCAGGCCGAGCAATTCTTCCACCCGTTTCGCGCGCGTATCGGCGTCGCCGATGCCGTGGACTTTTAGCGGTTCTTCCAGAATGGCGCCCACGGTCATGCGCGGGTTGAGCGAGGCGAACGGGTCTTGGAAAACGATTTGCATGCGCCGGCGCATGGCGCGGAGTTCGCTGCCGCCGAGGGTGGTGATGTCGCGACCTTCGAACCAGACCTGGCCGGCGCTGGGTTCGATCAGCCGTAGCACCAGCCTTGCGGTTGTGGATTTGCCGCAGCCGCTTTCCCCGACCAGGGCCAGGGTTTCACCGCGCTTGAGCTGGAAGGCGACGCCATCGACGGCTTTGACCGTGCCGGCGGTGCGGGAAAACACCAGGCCGGTATTGACCTTGTAGTGTTTGGCGAGATCCACGACCTCTAGCAACAGGCCGTCTTTGCGGGGCGTGCTCATGCGACGGCATCCACGATGGTTTCAACCGGGGCGCGCAGGCAGGCGACCTGATGCGCGTCCCCAATGCGGCGCAGGCTGGGGTCGGTGGCTTTGCAGGCAGCATCGGCGAACACGCAGCGCGGGTGGAAGCGGCAGCCGGTGGGCAAAGCGAAGGGGGGCGGCACGGCGCCTTCGATGGCGAGCAGGCGGTCGTGCTCCTCGTCCAGCTTGGGGATGCTGCCGAGCAGGCCGAGGGTGTACGGGTGCTGCGGGTCGTCGAAGATCGCTTTGGCGCTGGCGCGTTCGACCACGCGGCCGGCATACATCACCGCGACTTCATCGGCCATTTCCGCGACCACGCCGAGGTCGTGCGTGATCAGGATGATGGCCATGCCGGTCTGCTGTTGCAGGTCGCGCAGCAGGTCGAGGATCTGCGCCTGCACGGTGACGTCGAGCGCTGTGGTGGGTTCATCGGCGATCAGCAGATCGGGCTCGCAGGACAGCGCCATGGCGATCATCACCCGCTGGCGCATGCCGCCGGACATCTGGTGCGGGTATTCATCGAAGCGGCGTTCCGGGGCGGGGATGCGCACACGGTTGAGCGCGGCGATGGCGCGGGCTTTCAGCACCAGGTCGCTGGCATCGCGGTCGTGGGCGCGCATGGCTTCCACGATCTGGTCGCCCACGGTGAAGACCGGGTTCAGGCTGGTCATCGGTTCCTGGAAGATCATCGCGATGCGGCGGCCGCGCAGGGCGCGCATTTCGGCATCTGGCAGGGTGAGCAAATCCTGGCCGTCGAACATGATGCGGCCGGCGGCGACGCGGCCGGGGGGTGGCACCAGGCGCATGGTGGAGAGCGACAGCACGGATTTGCCGCAGCCGCTTTCGCCGACGATGCCGAGGGTTTTGCCCCGGGGCACCGAGAGCGACACCCCGGCGACCGCCGAGACTTCCCCCGCCGGGGTGCGAAAGACGGTGCGCAGGTCTTCGATGGAGAGCAGGTCGTTCATAGACACATACTCACCCAGCCCAGCGCTGCGGTCTAGGGCCTAGTCGTGCCGGTTAAAGACGATCTTGCCACCGAGCAGGGTGAGGTCGGTCTGGGTTTGCAGCAGCGCATCGACATCTTCGGCGAAGATATCGCGCGAGAGCACGGCGATATCGGCGCGTTGGCCGGGGACGAGGCGGCCGCTATCGGCCTCCGTGAACTGGGAATAGGCGCCGGCCCAGGTGTAGGCGTGCAGAGCTTCGGCGAGGCTGATGCGCTGGTCGGCGCCGAGCACGGTGCCCTTGATGGTGCGGCGGGTGACGAGGGTGTGCAGGTTGCGGAATGGGTCGGTGGTGGAGACCGGCGCGTCTGACCCGGTGGCCGGATGCAGGCCGGCATCGAGCCAGCTGCGCCAGGGGTTGGAGGCGAAAGCGCGTTCGGCGCCGAGGTTCTGGATATACATCTCCCCGAACTCATAGACGAAGATCGCCTGCGGGATGGGCTCGATGCCGCGGGCGGCCATGCGGGCGATCTGGTTGGGGTTGGTGAATTCACAATGTTCGATGCGGTGGCGGCGGCCGGCAAGCGGGTGGGCGGCGCTGTCGGCGGCTTCCATGCCGGTGAGCGTGCTTTCAATCGCGGCGTCGCCGATGGCGTGGATGGCGAGTTGCCAGCCCTGGCGGTGGTATTTGGCCAGCAGGCCGTGAAATTCATCGGTGGGGAAGATGAACATGCCGGTGCCGCCTTGCAGATACGGCGCCGTCATGGCCGCGGTGCGGCCGCCGGCAGAGCCGTCGCAGAACACTTTCATCGCGCCGTAGCGCAGCATGGCGTCCCCGGTATCCGGACGGATGCCCTGCGCCCAGGCGGCGTCGGCGATGCCGTCCGGGTTGCCGGCGAGGCACATCCAGGTGCGCACCGGCAGGCGGCCGGACTGGTGGGCGGTGGTGTAGGCGGTGATTTCGCGCATGCCGGCGGTCATGCCGACGCAGGCATCCATGACGCGGGTGAAGCCTTGTTTCTGCAGATAGGTTCCGGCGCGTTCGATGGCGTCCACCAGTTGCGTGTCGCTGGGGGCGGCGATTTTGCGGCGCACCAGCTTCATGGCGTGTTCGCGCAAGGTGCCGTTGGGCTGGCCGCCCACACGGTCCAGGCTGCCGCCGGACGGGTCTGGCGTGCTGGCATCCACGCCGGCCAGGGCCAAAGCGCTGCGGTTGGCGACGCCGACATGGCCGCAGGTGCGCACGATGAACACCGGGTTGTGCGGGGCGGCGGCTTCCAGCTCATCCGCCGTTGGATTGCGGCGGACGTCGAGCGCCGAATCGTCGAAGCCTCGGCCGACGATCCATTGGCCTTTGGGGGCGTGGCCGGCGGCGTCGCGGATCTGTTGCAGCAGGGCGTCGAGCGTGGGGGCGACTTCCTGCCGCAGATCGACCTGGCCCATGGTCAGGCCGAGCGGGAGCAGATGCTGGTGCGAATCGTTGAAGGCCGGCACGGCGAGGCGGCCGGCGAGGTCGATATGCACGGTAGCCGGCCCGGCCAGAGCGCGCACCGCATCCCGTTGGCCGACCGCGACCACGCGGCCATTGGCGACTGCGAGGGCTTCGGCGAAGCCTTCATGCAGGCCTTGGAAAATCCGGCCACCGGAGAGGATGAGTTCGGCGTAGGCCATGCAGACGGCTCCTGCTGCGATGGCCGGGGCCCCTGCCCCGGCCATGCGGTGTTGCGGTTAAATCGCGTCGTACGGATAGACGTCGCGGGTGCGTTCCAGCGGGGTGAAGGAGTTTTTCCACGCCGGGAGCAGGCTTTCGGCCATTTTCTCCGCCGTCCAGCCATCGCCGCGATGCATGGTGCGGATCGGGCGGGGCTGGCTGTAGAGGTAGATTTCGTTGCCACGGGCGCCGAAAATCTGACCGGTGACGCCCTTGGCGGCGTCAGAGGCGAGGAAGGCGGCGAGCTGGGCGACCTGGTCGGGCCGGGTGCGGGCGGCGCGTTCCTGGAGCTGGGCTTCCGACTGGCCGGGCACGGTTTCGATCATGCGGCTGAAGGCGTGCGGGCCGATGCAGTTGGAGCGGACGCCGTAGCGAGCGGTGTCGCCAGCGATACCGCGCGACATGCCGGCAATGCCGAGCTTGGCGGCGGCGTAGTTGACCTGGCCGACGCTGCCGATGAGGCCGGAGGTGGAGGTCATGTGGATGAAGGCGCCGCTTTCCTGGGCACGGAAATAGGGAATGGTGGCGCGGGAGACGTAGAAGGCGCCGTAGAGATGCACCTTGACCACGGCATCAAACTCCTCCGGCGTCATGCGGTGGAAGATGGTGTCGCGCAGGATGCCGGCGTTGTTGACGACGATGTCGATCTTGCCGAAGCGATCGACGGCGGTTTTGACCATGCGCTGGGCGCTGTCCCAATCGGCGACGCTGTCGGTGTTGGCGACCGCACTGCCCTGGCCGTACAAAGCGTCGATTTCATTGACCACCTGCTGCGCCGGGGTGGCATCGCCGCCCGAGCCATCGACCGCGGCGCCGACATCGTTGACCACGATCTTGGCGCCATTTTCCGCCATGACGAGCGCCATGGCGCGGCCAATGCCGCGGCCGGAGCCGGTGATGAGTGCGACTTTGCCTTCGAGCATTTTCTTGGACATCAGAGTTCCCTCCTGTTGGTGTTGGCGGCAGCATGCGACGGCGCGGACGGGCTGTCACCCCCTGGTGCGGGTTGCCGGATTGGGATTCGGGTGGAATGTTGGCGCAACCCTGACCGATGGAAACGTGCCGCATGACCACCGCCCATAAGCATGAGTGTGTTGAACCCGTGCCAGAACTGGCCGCCACGGCCGAGGTGATCCGCACCCGATGCGGCGATGGGACGATGGTGTGGCGTAGCTGGGGCAGCGGGCCGGTGCTGGTGCTGCTGCATGGCGGCACCGGGTCCTGGCGGCATTGGGCGGCGAATATCGCCAAGCTGGCGAAAACGCATCGGCTGCTGGTGGCCGACCATCCGGGCCTGGGCGATTCCGACCTGCCGCATGACCCGGTGACCCCGGAAGGGATCGCCGCGATTGTGGCGGCGGGGATTGGCACGATTATCGGGCGGACGCGCTATGACATTTGCGGCTTCTCCTTCGGCTCGATGATCTCTGGCCATGTGGCGGCGCAGCGGGCGACGCAGGTGAAAACGCTGACCATCGTCGGGCCGGCGGCGCTGGGCACGCCACGGCATGCGGTGCTGCTGGAAAAAGTGCGCAGCAAACAGGGCGCGGAACGGCGGGCGGCGAACCGGGAAAACCTGGCGCGGTTCATGTTCCATGACCCGGCGAACATCGATGAACGGGCGATTGATATCCAAGACCTCAACACCCGGCAGGCGCGGCTGAAAAGCAAAGGCTTCGCACATACCTCGTCGCTGCGCGATGCGACCGGGCGGACGCCGGCGAAGCTGACGGCAATCTGGGGCAGCGGCGATGTGACGGCGTATCCGGATATCGAAACCCGGATCGCGGCCCTGCGCACGGTTCGGCCGGATGCGGGACTGGCGATTATTCCGGGGGCTGGGCATTGGGTGGCGTATGAGGCGCCGGCGGCGTTTGAGGCGGCGTTGTTGGGGGCGATTGGGTAGGGGAGGCGGTCATCGCCCCGTGGTGCCCAAATTGC
>CAITOL010000168.1 GCA_903893975.1 uncultured Rhodospirillales bacterium
ACCGCTTCCAGTTCCAGCCCGCTATTGCGCGCTTCGGCGCTAGGGGCGGCGATGACGGAGGCCATCTGTTCGTGGATGCGGGCGAGTTGGCTGGAGAGATTGGCCTCGCTGAAGTCCAGCAACTGCACAGTGGCGCTGATTTCCATGCTGAGTTCGGCGATCCGGCGGTCCACGAAGCGGCGCATTTCGCCAAACTGGTCACCGATTTCGGTGCGCATGGTGCGATAGAGCGCGTCGGTCGCCTGATCCGCTGGCAGCGCGGGCACCGAGTTTGTTTGCATCATGTCCACGCGTCGCTCCTGCGGAAGGCTGTTCGGAGGCGAGTATGACCGCAGACGACTAAAACGAGGTTAACCAGCGCGCTGCGAGGCGCAATGGGGGGCGCGATGGGGGGCGCGATGGAACGCCAGGGCGTGATGCGGCTGCCAGGCCACTGCGGCGCTGCGGCCCGGATGTAGCCCGCCGAGCGGCGCCCCGGCCGGGCGTTTGATGGTGATATCCACCGCATCCGCGGTGCCGGCGCCGAGTTGCAGCCGCAGGCGCAGCTGGTCGCCCTGAAAGACGATTTCCTGCAACACCGCGCTGATCGCGCCTTCCCCCATGTCAGTGGCCGAAATCGGCGCGACGGCGATGCGTTCCGGGCGGATGGCGAGCATGCAAGGCTCGCCGGCGCGCGCGTCCACGCACTGTGCCTCGACCTCCGCGCCGCAGGCCAGCCGCACCCGGGCGATGTCGTCCTCCAGCGCCAGCACCTGGCCGGGCAGCAGGTTGTTCTCCCCCAGGAAGCGGGCGACGAACAGGTTCTCGGGCGTGTCATACAGCGCCTGCGGCGTGCCGAGCTGCTGAATGCGCCCGCTGGCGAAAATGGCGATCCGGTCCGCCAGCGCCAGGGCTTCCGCCTGATCATGCGTGACGTAGAGCATGGTGACGCCGAGTTGGCGGTGCAGATGGCGCAGTTCAGCCTGCAACTCCTCGCGCAGCGCCCGGTCCAGCGCCCCGAGCGGTTCGTCGAGCAGCACCAGACGCGGGTCGAACACCAAAGCGCGCGCCAGGGCGACGCGCTGTTGCTGGCCGCCGGAGAGCTGGCCCGGCAGCCGGTCCGCGAGGCCGGGCAGGCGCACCAGGTCGAGCGCGGCGCGTACTTTGCGGATCTGTTCTGCGTGCGGCACGCGGCGGACCTGCAACGGGAAGGCGATGTTTTCCGCCACCGTCATATGCGGGAACAAGGCGAAATTCTGGAACACCACGCCGATGCCGCGTTTATGCGCCGGCAGGCCGATGACCGAGCGGCCGGCGAGCTCGATATCGCCGCCATCCGGGCGTTCAAAGCCGGCCAGCATCATCAAGGTGGTGGTTTTGCCGGAGCCGGACGGGCCGAGCAGGGTGAGCAACTCGCCCTGGGCGACGTCCAACGTCAGGTCGCGCACCACGTCGGTGCGCCCGTCGAAGCTTTTGCGCACGGCATTGAAGCGGACCAGCGGTGGCGTGGGCGACATGGAGCCTCATCAGATGTGGCGGTGGTGGCGCATTTGCCGTCGCCGGGCGGTTTCGCGCAACTACGGATCGTTGATATAGGATGACGCAGCCAATAGGAGGAACCCGCCATATGTCGACCGAAGCCACCGAACCCAGCGTGATTGCCCGTATCGATGGGCGGGTGGGCCGCATTCTGCTGAACCGGCCGCGCCAGTTGAACGCGCTGGATCTGGACATGATCCGCGGCATGCAAAAGGCGCTGGATGCCTGGCATAGCCTGCCGAGCGTGCATGCGGTGGTGATCGAAGGCGCGGGTGGCAAGGCGTTCTGCGCCGGCGGCGATATCCGCGCCATTCGCGCCCAGGCGGTGGCCGGGGAGACGGCGCTGGTGGAGGCGTTCTTTGCCGAGGAATACGCGCTGAACGCCACCATCGCCGCCTACCCCAAGCCGTATATCGCGCTGATCGATGGCATCTGCATGGGCGGCGGCATTGGCGTGTCGGTCTATGGCCAGATGCGGGTGACCACGGCGGACAGCCTGTTCGCCATGCCGGAGACGGCGATTGCGCTGTTCCCCGATGTGGGCGCCACCTACATGCTGCCGCGCCTGCCGGGGGCGCTGGGGATGTATCTGGCATTGACCGGGGCGCGGCTGAAGGGCGCCGATGCGGTGCATGCCGGCATTGCCACCCATCTGGTGGCCAAGGCGGATGTGGCGGCGTTGAACGCGGCGCTGGCCAGCGATGGCGCGGCGGCGGTGGCGGCGTTCGCCCAGGCTTTGCCGCCGTTCAGCCTGGCCGGGCAGCGCGCGGCGATCGACCATTGCTTCGGGGCCGACAGCGTGACCGAGATTGTCGCCCGGCTGGAGGCCGATGGCAGCGATTGGGCCAAGGACAGCCTGCGCATGATGCGCGAGGTTTCGCCGTCTTCGGTCGTCTGGTCGTTCGCGGCGGTACGGCGCGGGGCGGCGATGACGCTGGGCGACGCGCTGGCGGCGGAGCTGAAGCTGACCCGCACCACCACCCAGCACCCAGATTTCGCCGAGGGCGTGCGGGCAATGCTGGTGGATAAGGACCGGCAGCCGAAATGGCAGCCGGCGCGGATTGAAGATGTGGACCCGGCGGTGATCGCGGCGATTCTGGCCTAGCGCCTGTTGGGGTTCCTCGTCATGCAGCGTGAGATTTCTGTCACCACCGTTGCGGCCGGGTTTCTGGCGACCTTCGTCGGATTTGCCAGCACGTTCGCGGTGGTGCTGCGGGGGCTGCTGGCGGTGGGGGCAAGCCCGGCGCAGGCGGCGTCCGGACTGATGGCGGTGACGATGCTGGCCGGGGCCGGGTCGGTATGGTTGAGCCTGCGCACGCGCATGCCGACGGCGATTGCCTGGTCCACCCCAGGGGCGGCGCTGCTGGCGTCGTCGGGGGCGGTGGCCGGCGGATTTCCCGCCGCCGTTGGCGCCTTCATGGTGTGCGGCGTGCTGCTCACGCTCGCCGGCGTGTGGCGGCCGCTGGGGCGGTGGGTGGAGCAGATCCCGCCCGCGCTCGCCAACGCGATGCTCGCCGGGGTGCTGCTGAATTTGTGCCTCGCACCGGCCCGGGCGGTGGCGCAGTCGCCACTCTACGGTCTGCTGATCGTCGGCGCCTGGGTGGTGGTCGGGCGGATCAATCGGCTGCTGGCGGTGCCGGCGGCGGTGGTGGTGGCCGCCCTGGTGATTGTTGCAACCGTGCCGCTGCCGGCTGCCAGCACGCCCGGCCTGTGGCCGGCGCCGATCCTGGTCTGGCCGGTCTTTTCCCTGCCGGCGATGGTCAGCATCGCCGTCCCGCTGTTTATCGTCACCATGGCGTCGCAGAACATTCCGGGCATGGCGGTGCTGGCGCTGAACGGCTTCCGCCCCTCGGCAAGCCGGCTGTTCCGCGCCACGGGGATGATGAGCTTCCTCGGCAGTTTCTTCGGCGGACATGCGGTGAACATGGCCGCCATCACCGCGGCGATCTGCGCCGGGGCCGACAGCCACCCCGACCCGGCGCGGCGCTATTGGGCGGCGGCGTTTTCGGGTGTCGGGTATCTGGTGGTGGGGCTGTTCGCGGGCGCGGCGACGGTGTTCATCGGTGCGGCCCCGCCGATCCTGATCGAGGCGGTGGCGGGGCTGGCCTTGCTCGGGGCCTTCGGCAGCGCGCTGGCCGGGGCGACCGCCGATCCGGCGGAGCGCGAGCCGGCGATGGTGGCCTTCGTGGTGGCGGCCTCCGGCCTCAGCTTCCTGGGCATCGGCAGCGCCTTCTGGGGCCTGATCGCCGGCGGTGCCTTGCGGTTGGCGGTGCGAATGGGGAAGATGCGCTGACATGACCGACCATACCCCCGTGAGCCCGAAAGATGCGGCGAGCCTGCTGGTGCTGCGCCCAGCCGCCGACACGCAGGTGTTGATGGGCATGCGCGGGTCCGGCCATAAATTTATGCCCAACCGGCTGGTGTTTCCGGGCGGGGCGGTGGATGACGCGGACCACACCGCGCCGATCGCCCGCCCGATGCCGGAGCATGTGCAGGCGCGGATTGCGCGCAGTGCGCCGGGCAGCCTGGCGCATGCCATCGGGGTGGCCGCCGCGCGGGAGTTGGAGGAGGAAACCGGGCTCACGCTCGGCCAGCCGCCGGCGCTGCACGGCTTCGCCTATCTCTGCCGCGCCATCACCCCGCCGCGCTCGCCAATCCGCTTCGATGCGCGGTTTCTGATTGTCGATGCAGCGCATGTCAGCGGCACGCTAGCGGGCTCGGGCGAGTTGGAGAACCTGCGCTGGATCGGGGTTGAGGAAGTGCTGGCGACCGATATTCCGTATCCGACGCGCGGCGTGCTGATTCTGCTGCGGCAATGGCTGACGCAAACGCCGGAGCAACGGGCGGCGCAGGTGCTGGTGCCGACCTATCGGATTAAGGGCTGGGACCCGGAATAGCGCCTCAGGCGGCTTGCCAGACCTCCCCCGCCTCCTGCGCCCGGCCCTCATCGCGCAGCTTGTGCAGATGGGCGATGACGCTGCGTTCGGCCATTTTGTGCAGGCGCGGGTCGACATTGGCGTAGAGCACGCTGACGATGCCCATGGTGGTTTTGGGCCCGCTGGCCAGGGCGGCGAGGATGGCGTCCTCGCGCTGGGTGCGGTGCACCAGCAGGGCGCGCACGAAGGCGTGCGGCCGGGTGATCGGCGGGCCATGGCCGGGCAGGTACATGCTGTCATCCGGGCGGGCGAGCAGTTTGCGCAGGCTTTCGAAGTAATGCGTCATGTTGCCATGCGGCGGGCTGACCACGCTGGTGGACCAGGACATCACATGGTCGGCGGACAGAACGATGCCGGCGGCGTTGGCGTAGCAGAGATGGTCGGACGCATGGCCTGGGGTGTGGATGGCGGTCCAGCCGGCGACGACATCGCCATCGGCCAGACCGATATCGACGCGGACCTTGCCGTCTTGCGGGGTGTGCCAGCCATAAACCGGCGCGCCGGTGGCGGCTTGCAGCGCCGGCAGGCCATCGACATGGTCGGGATGGGTGTGGCTGAGCACGATGCGGGCGATGCGGCCGCCGGTGGCGGCGAGCACGGCGGCAAGATGGGCGGCGCTGTCCGGGCCGGGATCGACGATGCTGAACCCGTCCTCGGCTTCCAGCAGGTAGGTGTTGGTGCCGTGATAGGTCATCGGCCCCGGATTGGGGGCAACGATGCGGGCAATGCCGGGCGCAATCGGCAGAACGGCGCCGCGCTGCGGTTCGGGTTCGGTCAGGAAGCTCATGTGGTTTCGCCCCGTGATTTTCCCCTTGGATGCCTGATAGATCGGGTTTCGGCAACCGGGCTGGTTTGTGCCATAGAGCGGCGATGGAACTGAACGAATACGCGCTGATGGATGCGGCCGAGGCGGGGATGTGGTGGTACCGCGCCTTGCATGCCCGGCTGGGCACGGCGTTGGCGGGGGTGCGCGGGCCGATTTTGGATGCGGGCTGTGGCACGGGCGGCCTGTTGGCCGGGTTGCCGGGCGGGCAGCTTTTCGGGCTGGAATATGTCGCCGTGGCGGCGCGGCGGGCGGCGGAAAAGTCTGGCGCGCGCATTGCCTGCGGCAGCATCAACGCGATGCCGTTTGCCGATGGCAGTTTTGCCGCGGCGGTGGCGGCGGATGTGCTGTGCCACGAAGCGGTGGCGCCGGTGGCGGCGTTGGCGGAGTTGCGCCGGGTGTTGCAGCCGGGCGGGCGTTTGGTGGTGAATATGCCGGCCTATGGCTGGCTGGCCTCCGCGCATGATCGGCGGGTGCATAATGCACGCCGGGCCACCGCCGGCAGCCTGCGGCGCCAGTTGCAGGCGGCGGGCTTTGCCGGGGTGCGGGTGCGTTACTGGAATGCGTTGCTGCTGCCGCTGATGGTGGTGCAGCGCAAAGTGCTGGCACGCGGGGCGGCGGCGGCGTCCGACGTGGCCAATTTTTCACCTTGGTTGGATGCCATTCTGTTCGCGGTGACTGATATAGAACGCCGCCTGCCCGGCTGGTTTCCGGCTGGCGGCTCCATCCTGGCGACCGCGACGCGGCCGGAGATATGAGGATTTTGTCCAGATGACGGAAGTTGAAGCGCCGCGCTACGGATTGTCGATCGTGGTGCCGGTTTATCGCGGGGCGGCGACGGTGGGCCTGCTGGTGGAAGCGCTGGCGGCGTTGCGGCCGGCGGGCGGGATGGAGGTCGTGCTGGTCAATGACGGCAGCCCGGACAATTCCGCCGAGGTGTGCGAGGCGCTGCTGGCGACGGCGCAGCTGCCGCTGGTGTACGTGGAGCATAGCCGCAATTTCGGCGAGCATAACGCGGTGATGTCCGGCCTGCGGGTGGCGCGCGGGGCGTATGTGATCACTATGGACGACGATTTGCAGAACCCGCCAGAGGAGGTGGTGCGGCTGTATGACCATGCCCGGCTGGGCGGATGGGATGTGGTCTACACCCGCTATGCGGAGAAGAAGCACGCCGCCTGGCGCAACCTGGGCAGCGCGTTCGCCAACCAGGTGGCGGATTGGCTGCTGGATAAGCCGAAGGGGCTGTACCTGTCATCCTTCCGCTGCATGTCCGCCTTGGTGGTGCAGGCGGTGACCCGCTATGCCGGGCCGTATCCGTATGTGGATGGGCTGATCATGCAGGTGACGCAGCGGATCGACAGTATCGAGGTGCGGCATTTGCCGCGGGCGGAAGGCCGCTCCAACTACACGATGCGCCGGCTGGTGCGGCTGTGGCTGAACCTGGCGACCAGTTTCTCGCTGGCGCCGTTGCGGCTGGCGGTGTTTGTCGGGCTGGGCATGGCGGCGCTGGGCGTGGTGGGCGCGGTGGCGACGATTGCCGAGGCGCTGACCACGCATGCGACCCCGTCCGGCTGGGCGTCGATGATGACGGTGCTGCTGCTGGTCAGCGGGGTGCAGGCGATCATGCTCGGGGTGATGGGCGAATATCTCGGCCGCACCTTCCTGTCCGCCAACGGCAAGCCGCAGGGCAATGTGCGCAAGATCGCGCGTGGCGGTGCGGCATGATGCCGTTCTGGCTGGCATTGGCGGCGGCGATTTCCACCAGCCTGCTGGGCCAGAGCCTGCTGAAGGCGGGCGCGGGGGCGGGCAGCTTCGTGGCGCAGCTGTTCGACTGGCACACGATGGTGGGCTTTGTGCTGTATGGCGGGGCGGCGGTGCTCTACATCGTCGCGCTGCGGCGCATCCCGATGTCGGTGGCGTTGCCGTGCACGGCGGTGTCGTACGTGGCGGCGGCGGCGATCGGGCATTTCGTGTTCGGCGAGGCGTTTGGGCTGATGCACATGGCCGGGTTGGGATTTATTGTGTTTGGGGTGTGTGTGCTGGCGTTGGCTTAGGCGGAGATGCGGTCTTTGAGCGCCTGCGCCACATCCGCCACCACCGTCGGCCAATCCCCCGGCACCGGTTGGCGGAACAGGCGTAGGGTGGGATACCACGGCGAGTCCGCACGCTGCTTCATCCAACGCCAGCAGCCATCGTAACGATCCAACAGCCAGACCGGGCGGCCGAGGCTGCCCGCCAGATGCAGCATGGCGGTATCGACGGAAATCACCAGGTCGCACGCCGCGGCCAGCGCGGCGGTATCGGCGAAGTCGTCCATTTCCGTCATTGCATCGAAAACCGGCAGTCCAGAACTGGCAATTTGTCCGGCGGCGGCACCGTTTTGCAGGCTGACAAGCCGGATATTGGCCAAACCCGCCAGCGGCGCCAAATCGGCCAACGCCATGGACCGGCGGCGATCCATCGCCGCCTGTTCCGGGTCATTCAGCCGTGGCGCCCCAGCCCAGGCCAGCCCGACCACGAAGGCCCCATCCGGGGCAATGCGGGCGCGCCAGGCGGCGACGCGGTCGGGCGCAGCCTGTAGCGGCAAGGGCGGCGGCACGCTGGTCAATCCCGTCCCGAACAAGCGTGGCAAACTCAGCAGGGAACAGCGCAAATCGTAACGTGGCAGCGGTGCGGCCACATCCACCACCTCCAGCCCCGGCAATTGGCCCAGCAGGCGCAGAAGCGGACGATGCGCGCGCAGCACCACGTGACCGCCGCGTTGCAAGATCAACGGCACGTAGCGGGCAAATTGCAGAATATCGCCGTAACCACCTTCCTCCTGCACCAGCACCCGCCGGCCATACAGCGGCTCCCCCCGCCACGGCGCGCCGGGCAGCACAGATTTGCGCCGATCCGGTGCGGCCGCCCGCCACTCCAACTCAGCCCAGCCTTCATCAAACTGACCGGCTGCGAGCAGCCCATGCGCCAAATTCACATGCGCCACCGGGCAAGCCGGCGTGGCGGCAACACCGGCGCGAAAGCAGGCAATCGCCGGCGCCATATGGCCGAGCGCCTGCAAGCTCAACCCCAGCCCGGCCAGCGGGTCGGCCGCCTGCGGCGCACGGGTCAGCGCGGCCCGAAACGCGGCAATGGCGTCGGCGTGGCGGCCAAGGCCATGCAACGCATTACCCAAATTGGTCAGCGCGGCGACATGGTCCGGGGCGATTTGCAGCGCCGCCCGGCACAGCGCCTCGGCCTGGGTCAAATGGCCTTCGATATTGCACAGCGCCGCCAGATTGCTGGCTGCGTCTGCCTGCATCGGATCGAGCCGCATGGCCGCGCCGAACGCCTTGGCCGCCGCCGCGCGGTCACCGCGCTCCGCCGCCGCCACGCCATGCTGCAATTGCAGCCGCGCCAGTTCGGCGCCGCTGGCCGGGGGTTCGGGGATAGCTTGGTTTAGGGTAAGATCTGCAAGCGAGTACGACATCGCCCCAGGCTAGTCGCCAGATATGAACAGAGATTAAAGCAGGATGCGCATGGTATGACGCCCGAGCCTATTGCCGCCCAGCTTGCTACGGCCGTCGCCCGGCAGAACAGCGGCGATTTGTCCGCCGCGCAAGCGCTCTACTGGCAAATCCTCGCGGCCATCCCGACCCATTTCGATGCCTTGCATCTGCTCGGCGTCAGCAAATGCCAGCAAGGGCAGCAGGCGGAGGGCAGCTGGTTCATCGCCCGCGCGTTGGAGCAACGGCCGGATGACCCCGGCGCGCACTACAACCTCGCCATGGCGCTGGCCGAACAGCACCGGCACGACGACGCGCTGACCCATTTCGACCGCGCTCTGGCGCTGCGCCCGGACCACGCGCCATCCTGGTTCAGCCGGGGCGACGCGCTGCAAATCACCGGGCAGTTGCCGGACGCCATCGCCAGCTACCAGCGCGCCCTGGCACTGCAACCCGGGCTGACCGGCGCGCTGTCCAACCTGGCCATGGCCTTGCTTGCGGCGGGCCGGGCGGCGGAGGCGCTGGCGCTGTTTCAGCAGGCGCTCGAACGCGGCGCCGATCCGGTGACGGTGCAGGTCAATATCGGCCGCGCGCTGCAAGATCTCGGCCGCACGGCGGATGCCTGCAACAGCTACGCCGCCGCCTGCGCCGCCGACCCGGATGCCGCGCAGCCGCGCTGGCTCTGGGCGATGGCCACCCTGCCCGATGTCGCCACCGGCACGGCGGAGGTCGCGGCCTCCCGCCCCGCTTTCGCTGCCGCGCTGGCGCAGTTGCAGGCATGGTATGCCGCCGACCGCACCGGCAAGCGCGACCGGCTGGAACTCGCCTGGCCGTTTTTCCTCGCCTACCAAAACCGCAACAATCGCGCGTTGATGGAAACATTCGGCAGCCTGCGGGCAAATTTGCTCGGGCAGTGGTGGCAAGGCCAGGCGCTGCCCGCCCCGGCGCAGACCAAATCCCCCCGGCTGCGGGTTGGGATTGTGTCCGCGCATCTGCACAGCCATTCGGTGTGGCACGCCATCACCCGCGGCTGGTTTGCGCATCTGGACCCGGCGCGGTTCGCACTGCACGGCTTCCATCTCGGCCGCAAAAGCGATGCGGAAACCGCCTTCGCCCGCGCCCGGGCGGCCAGCTTCACCTGGGGCGAACGCGGCCTGGCCGGCTGGGTACAAGCCATTCAGGCGGTGCAGCCGGATGTGCTGATCTATCCCGGCCTGGGCATGGATAACCTGTCCGCCAACCTCGCCAGCCTGCGCCTCGCCCCGGTGCAACTCACCAGTTGGGGCCATCCGGAAACCACCGGCCTGCCGACGATGGACGGCTTCCTCTCCGCCGCCGCGTTTGAGCCTGCCGGGGCGGAAGCCGCATACAGCGAGCGGCTGATCCGCCTGCCCGGGCTCGGCGTCGCCTATGTGCCGCAGCCGGTCATCCCCGTGCCGCCCGACCTTGCCGCGCTCGGCATCGACCCGGCACGGCCGATTTTGCTCTGCCCCGGCGCGCCGTTCAAATACGCGCCGGAAGACGACGCCACCCTGGCCGCCATCGCCGCCCAGTGCAGCCAGGCGCAGCTGATCTTTTTCCACACCAAAACCAACGCGCCACTTTCCGCCCGGCTGGAGCAGCGGCTGATCGCCAGCTTCGCGGCGCACGGGCTGGATTTCGCCGCCCACGCCACCTTCATTCCGCACCAAAGCATGCCGGCGTTTCACGGCCTGATGCAGCGTGCGGATCTGATGCTGGATACGCCCGGCTTTTCCGGCTTCAACACCGCCATGCAGGCCATCGGCAACGGCCTGCCGGTGCTGGCCTATGAAGGCCCGTTCATGCGCGGCCGCCTCGCCAGCGGGGTGATGCGCCAGCTTGGCCTGCCGGAACTGGTCGCCAGCACGCCGGCCGAATACGTCGCCCTCGCGGCGCGGCTGGTGGCGAACCCGGAGCATCGGCAGCGTTTGCGGGCGCGGGTGACGGAGGGCGCGGCGGGGCTTTATGATGATTTGGCGGCGGTGCGGGGGCTGGAAGAAGCTATTAAGCAGTTCTTTTTGTGAACAAAAAGAACCAAAAAACTTCTCCTGTTCGTTGCCGCTGGCGTACGGCAACGAATTTTCGAAAGTTTTTTGCTGCTTTTTTCCAAAAAAACAGCGCTTCCCGGCCTACGGCGAAACGCTCACCCCGGCCAGCCGGATCAACCCATCCGGCACCTGGCTAAACCCGTTCAACCCCGCCTTCATCGCCACGATATTCTTGGCGGTGTAAAGATAGATCAACGGCAGATCCTGCCGCTGAATATCCCACACTTTGCCATACAGCGCCCGCCGCGCCGCCGGATCGGTCACCGTGCGGGCTTCGTCCAGCAGCGCGTCCATCGCGGCATTGCTGTGCTTGCCGTAGTTGAAGCTGCCTTTGGAGTGCATCAGCGCCCACATATTGCCGTCCGGGTCCACCCGGCCGGACCAGCCGATCATGTAAGTGTTGAATTCCCCCTTGTAGCCAGCGGACAGCGAGGAGGCGAATTCCATCGTCTTCAGCTTCAGGTCAAACCCGGCTTCGGCCACCATGGCTTGCAGCACTTCGCCGGTTTGTTGCGCTTCCGGGCTGTTGGTTACCGTCAGCTCTACCGCCACCCGGCCGGTCACGCCGGCTTTTTGCAGCAGCGCCTTCGCCTTGGCCACATCGCGCGCCGGCGGTTGCAGCTCGGCGAAATAATACGGCGAACTCGGCGGATTGGCCTGCACCGTGGGGGTGAACATGCCGCTATAGACGACATCAATCAGCGCCTTGCGGTCGATCGCCAGTTCAAACGCCTGGCGGATCAGCGCATTCTGCCCGATCGGCGTTTGCGCCGCCGGGCCGTTATTGAGGTTGATGTTGATGCCGGTATAAGCGAGCCCGTCGCCGATCGCCAGTTTCAGCCGCTTATCCGCCCGCACCGCCGCCACGTCGGACGGGGTGACGTATTCCAGCAGATCCAAGCTGCCCGCTTGCAAATTCGCCAACCGGACAGACGAATTCGGCACCGGCAGATAAATCACCTGATCGAAATGATAGGCCGCGGCATTCCAATGGCCGGCAAACCGCTTCAGCACGATGCGGTCTTGCGCCACCCGGTTGTCAAACGCATATGGCCCGGCGCAAACCGGCGCCAGGCCAAATTTATCCCCCGCCGCATCGGCCGCTTTCTGCGACACCACAATGCCGGCCCGGTCGGTCAACTGCGCCAGCAACTGCGCCGCCGGTGCTTTCAGATTCAGCTTGAGGGTCAGCGGGTCCACCACATCAATGCTCTCAATGGCATTGATTTCCCCCACCCGCATGCTGCCCTTCAGGGTCAGCGCGCGCATCAGCGAATATTTCGCCAGCTCGGCGGTCATTTCGCTTCCGTCATGCAATTTCACCCCCGGCCGCAGCGTGATCAGCAGATGCGTCGGGTCGAGGTAGCGATAGCCGGTGGCCAGTTGCGGCACGATTTCCAGCTTGGCGTTGATGTCGAACAATTTGTCGCACATCGCCGCATAGACGATGCGGCCGACATAGCTGGAACCCAGCGTGGGGTCGAGCATATCCGGGTCTTCCCGCAGCCCGATACGCAAGGTGGTGGGCTGCGCCATAGCCGGCACCGCAACCGAAACGGCGAGGGCCGCCGCCAGAATGAGACGCTGCATCATAGGGGTCTCCCGTATTTTTCCACGTCGGCGTTGATGATATCGCGGTCCACCGTGCCCCATTGGCTATCGCGCCCGGCCAGATGGCGGCGGAAAATCGCGTAGCGTTCCAGGCTCACCCGGTGCAGCCGGCGCAGTTCGGCCAGCGGGTCGGCATGGTCGTCGGCGCGGATATCCAGGTCGGGATACGGATCGGTGGTGCAGATTTTCAGCGCCGCGGATTGTTTGCCGCGCTTGTCGCCGCCGACCGCCTCCCCCGCTTCCATCGCCGCGATCAGTCGCAGCGCGAGGTCGCCGGTGGCCGCCTGAAACCCGTCCAGCGTCGCCTGCACCACCTGCGGCCCGGCCAGCATGTTGCCGGCCACCGAGATATCCAGCCCGCGCACCATGCCAGCCCAGGTCACGCAGCCCGCCCCGGTATGCTGGGCGATGCGTCCGCTGGCATCCAGAATATGGCATTGCCGCTGGTCCCCGCCGGGGTCGCCGCGCAGCAGATCATCCAGGATCGCCTGCGGTGCCTCCCTTGCGCGCAGCCGCGGCCAGGCGGGCGGGAAATGCATCGGGTTGACCAGCGCTTGCGTGGCCATCGCCGCCACCCCGCCTTCCACCTGAATGCAAATCGCCCCAACGGCAAAAAAGCGCGAAGCCACCGCCGCGCCCAGCGCGCCAGTGGCCGGATCTCGAACGAGAATGGACCAGGTCATGGCGGCGAGTGTTACGCCGCAATCCGCCGCAGGCAAGCTTGCAATGGCCGCCCTGGCAGAGAAAGATGCGGCATGACCAGCGATCACATCATCCGCGACCTCGATGCCCTGCGTGCCGTCTACGGCGAGCCCTCTGGCGGCGCGGTCGCCAAGGAAGTCGACTACCTGCACCCGCATTACCAGGCGATGATCCGCGCCGCCCCGTTCGCGGTGCTGGCAACGGTGGGGGCGCGGGTTGTCGATGCCTCCCCGCGCGGCGACGGGCCGGGCTTTGTTGAAATCGCCGATGACCGCACCCTGCTGTTGCCGGACCGGCGCGGCAATAACCGCATCGACGGGCTGCGCAACATCCTGGCCGATAACCGCGTGGCGTTGCTGTTCCTGATCCCCGGCATTGGCGAAACCCTGCGGGTGAACGGTCGGGCGGAGATTTCGGTGGACCCGGCCTTGATGGACCGCTTCATCCACGCCGGCAAACTGCCGCGCAGCGTGCTGGTGGTGCATGTGGAAACCGTGTTCTTCCAATGCGCCAAAGCGGTCATGCGCTCGGAATTGTGGAACCCGGAACGGCAGATTCCGCGCAGCGCGCTGCCGAGCAACGGTACCATTCTGGCCGAGGTCACCAAAGGCCAGTTCGATGGCGTGGCCTATGACGCCACCGCCCCGGCGCGCCTGCTGGAGACGCTGTATTAGCCGCGCGGCTTTTAGCGAGACCGCGGAACTGCTATCAAACGTTCGTAAATGGTCGGGGCGCCCGCATAATGGTTACGCTGCATCATCTCAATAACTCCCGCTCGCAACGCATTTTGTGGCTGCTGGAAGAACTGGGCATTCCCTATGAGGTGAAGCGCTACCAGCGGGATGCGCAAACCCGCCTGGCGCCGCCGGAATTGAAGGCGATCCATCCGCTGGGCAAATCGCCGGTGGTGACGGATGGCGATGCGGTGGTGGCGGAATCCGGCGCCATTGTGGAATACCTGATCGACACCTACGGCCAGGGCCGGCTGCGCCCGGCCGAGGGGAGCAACGCGATGGTGCCGTATCGGCACTGGCTGCATTTCGCCGAGGGCTCGGCGATGCTGCCGCTGATGCTGGCGCTGTACACCAGCCGCCTGGGCGACGCCGCTGCACCCCTGGCGCCGCGCATCAGCAGCGAAATCGCCAATCACCTGGCCTATCTCGACGGCGCGCTGGCGACCGGGCCGTTTTTGTTGGGCGACGAACTGACCGGCGCGGATATTCAGGTCAGCTTCGTGGTCGAAGCCGCCGCCGCGCGCGGGCTGCTGGCGCAGTATCCCAATCTGGCGCGCTACGGCGCCGCCATTCAGGCCCGCCCCGCCTATCAACGGGCGTTGGAGGTTGGCGGTCCGTATGAACTCGGGCGGTAAGCCAGTCAGCAAGGTCCAACGCTGGCTGCACAAGCCAGCGAGCGTCAAACTGCAAGCGGTGGCCTATAATATCGCGCGCTGGCTGGACGCCCGGCGCGACCGGGCACTCGCCCGCCGGCATGGCCTGGATTTTGCCGGGCTGATCCAGCCGGCCGACCTCGGCAGCGCACATCCGCACTCGCAACGCCACGCCAATACCTACGAACCCTTCGACGGCATGGCGCTGCGAACAGTGCTGTATGAGGCGATGCGGTCGGGCACCGCGTTTACCCGCTTCATCGATATCGGCTCCGGCAAGGGCAAAGCCTGCCTCTACGCCGCGCGCAGCCTCGGCCTCCCTGAGGTGCTGGGCGTGGAGTTTTCCCCACCGCTGATCGCCATCGCCCGCGCCAATGCGCAGAAACTCGGGTTGACGCAGGTCCGCTTTGTCGAAGCGGATGCGGCACAGTTCCAGCTACCCGATGGCCCGAACCTGGTGTTTTTGTTCAACCCGTTCGACCAGACCATTCTGGAAGCGTTCCTGGCCAATAATCTGGCGCATTTCCAGCGCCACGGCTCGGTCATCGCCTATGGCAACGACCGGGACCGGGCGGTGCTGGCGCGGTTCGGCTTCGCCACCCTGTACCGCGATCAGGTGCTGAAACTATCCGTGCACGCCTGGTCAGACCGCGCCCAGGCGGGCACTGCCTCAGCCGTGCCCGCCCTCTAGATACGCCGCGCGGATTTCCGGCCGGGCCAGCAGATCCGCCCCGGTGCCGGCCATGGTAATCGCGCCATTCACCAGCACGTAGCCACGATGCGCCAGCCGCAGCGCCTGAAACGCGTTCTGCTCCACCAGCAGCACCGTGAGACCCGTGGTGCGGTTCAGCTCGCGGATCGCATTGAAGATCAGCTTCACCACCAAGGGCGCCAATCCAAGGCTGGGCTCATCCAGCAGCAGCAGGCTCGGCTTGCTCATCAGCGCCCGACCGATGGCCAGCATCTGTTGCTCCCCGCCCGACAGCGTGCCGCCGCGTTGGCTCAGCCGTTCCTTCAGCCGGGGGAACAGGGTGAACACCTGCTCCATCTCGTTCTTCAGGCTGGCTTCCGGCTTGCCATGCGCGCCCATCAGCAGGTTTTCATAGACTGTCATGCGCGAGAAAATGCGGCGGCCTTCGGGGGATTGGGCAATGCCGCGCCGCATGATCTCATGCGTCGGCATGGTGGTGATGTCGGTGCCCTCGTGCAGAATTTCCCCGTCGCGCGCGCGCGGGCTGCCGCAGATCGTCATCATCAGGGTGGATTTGCCCGCCCCGTTGGCGCCGATCAGGGTGACGATTTCCCCGGCATTCACATCCAGATCCACACCGCGCAGCGCCTGCACCGCGCCGTAAAACGTGGTCACGCCGCGCAGGCTCAGCACCGCGCTCATAGTGCGGCCTCCGTCACCGCATCATCGCCTTCATCGCCCTCACCCAGATAGGCGGCGATGACATGCGGGTCGGCGCGCACCTGTTCGGGGGTGCCGTCGCTGATTTTGCGGCCGTGATCGAGCACGACCACATGGTCCGAAATCCGCATCACCACGCCCATGTCATGTTCGATCAACAGCAGCGAACACCGCCCGGCCACGTCGCGGCCATCGCGGATTCGCATCAGCAGCGAGGATAAATCGTCGCTCTCACGCGGATTGAGCCCGGCGGCGGGTTCATCGAGGCAGAGCAGCACCGGGTCGGTGCACATGGCGCGCGCAATCTCCAACCGGCGCTGGTCGCCATACGGCAGGCTGCCGGCGGGGTCGTCGGCGCGGTCGGTCAGGCCGATCGCCTCCATCCACAATTTCGCCTTTTCAATCGCCGCCCGCTCCGCCCGGCGATGGCCGCCCAGGCCGAACACCGCCAGCAAGCCATTAGCCACGTTGGGCATCAACGTGTTGTGTTGTGCGACCAGCAGGTTTTCCAGCACCGTCATGCCGGCAAACAGGCGGATGTTCTGGAACGTGCGCGCCACCTGCGCCCGCCGCGTGATCAGATGCCCGGCCATGCTGGCCAGCGGATAGGTCGCGCCGCTGGCATGGGTCAGCCGCAGCGCACCTTCGGTGGGGCGGTAAAACCCGGTGATGCAATTAAACACCGTGGTTTTGCCGGCGCCGTTCGGGCCGATCACCGCGGTGATTTCCCCCGCCCGCGCTTCGAATGACAGCGCGTCCACCGCCGTCAGCCCGCCAAACCGCATGGTCAGGGCTTCGACCGATAACAAAGGATGGGTCATCAGCCGTGCCCCTCGGTCATCATATCCGCCGAAATATGTCGCTTATCCCCCAAGGAGACCGAGGGCGTGCGGCCGGAGACCAGGCCGCGCGGGCGCACCACCATCATAATCACCAGCGCACCGCCGAAGATCAGCATGCGGTATTCCTGGAAATCGCGGAACAACTCGCCGCCGCCGATCATCACCACCGCCGCCAGCGCCACGCCGATCTGGCTGCCCAGCCCGCCCAGCACCACGATCGCCAGCACGATGGCCGATTCGATGAAGGTGAAGCTTTCCGGGCTGATAAACGCCTGCCGTGTGGCGAAGAACGCCCCGGCGAAGCCGGCAAAGCAGGCGCCCATGGCGAAGGCGGTCAGCTTGGTCACCGTCACGTCGATCCCCAGCGCGCGGCAGGCGATTTCGTCCTCGCGCAGCGCTTCCCAGGCCCGGCCCAATGGCAGCCGGCGCAGGCGCAGCGATACCCAGTTGGTCAGCAGTGCCAGCCCGAGAATGACATAGAACAGGAAGATGCCGCGCTGGCTGATATTGGGCTCAATGCCGAAGAACTCGGCGAAGCTGCCCTCCCCCCCGCTGGAGTTGAACACCAGCCCAAACAATGTCGGGCGCGGAATGCCGGACAGGCCATTCGGCCCGCCGGTCAGGCTGGTCCAGTTCAGGATCACCACCCGGATGATTTCCCCGAAAGCCAGGGTGACGATGGCCAGATAGTCGCCGCGCAGCCGCAGCACCGGAAAGCCCAGCAACACGCCCCAGAACGCCGCCAGAATCCCGGCCAGCGGCAGGCAGGTCCAGAAGCCAAGGCCGAAATTCTGCGCGATCAGCGCGTAGGAATAGGCCCCAACCGCGTAAAAGGCGACGTAGCCGAGGTCCAACAGACCGGCCAGGCCGACGACGATGTTCAACCCCCAGCCGAGCATGACATAGGTCAGCACCAGCACGCCGAGATCGACGTAATAGCGTTCGGCATAAAACGGCAGGGTGATGGTCAGCACCAGCACCACCGGGGTGAGGTAGCGGCCCGCTTTGTTGGCCACCGCCGTGATGCGGCCGCGTTTCGGCGTGCCGGCCGGGCGGGATTTCTTCCAGGCCAGCAGCGCCAGCCGGCCAAAAAACACCAGCACCACGGCGGCGAGCACCAGATAGGGCCGCGGCGTCAGCTCAATGGTTTGCACCCCGACTTCGGTTTTCAGCCCGATCATCGCCCCGAACAGGCCGAAGGCGATCACGGCGGAGACAGCGGCATCGCGTAACATGATCAGACCTTCTCCACATCGGCGCGGCCAAGCAGGCCGGTGGGCATGAAGATCAGCACCAGAACGAGGATGGAAAACGCGGCGACGTCTTTATATTGCACCGAGAAATAGGCCGACCAG
Organism: uncultured Rhodospirillales bacterium; assembly: GCA_903893975.1. Taxonomy (GTDB): domain Bacteria; phylum Pseudomonadota; class Alphaproteobacteria; order Acetobacterales; family Acetobacteraceae; genus CAITOL01. Next base: position 18,140 of record CAITOL010000168.1, read on the forward strand.
AAGGTTTCAATCAGCCCGATCGCCAGCCCGCCCAGCACCGCGCCGGGCAGCGAGCCGATGCCGCCGAGCACGGCGGCGGTGAACGCCTTCACCCCGGCGATGAAGCCGATATAAAAATCGATCACCCCGTAATAGAGCAGGAACATCAGCCCGGCGACGGCGGCAAGCGCGGCGCCGATGACGAAGGTGATGGAAATGGTGCGGTCGGTATCAATGCCCAGCAGCCCTGCCATTTTCTGGTCTTGCTCACACGCGCGCATGGCGCGGCCGAGCGGGGTGCGGGTCACCAGGTAGGTGAAGGCCACCAGCAACAGCAGGGTGACGATGGTGATGGCGATCTGCATCCAGCTCAGCTGAACCGCGAAATTATCTTCCGTCAGCAGCTTGATGCCGCCGGGCAGCATTTCCGGCATCGGCTTGACCCGCGCGCCCTGGCTGACCTGCACGAAGTTTTGCAGCACGATCGACATGCCGATGGCACTGATCAACGGCGCGAGGCGGAACGATCCGCGCAAGGGCCGATACGCCACCCGTTCGACCGTCCAGCCATAAAGCCCGGCAATCCCCGCAGCGAACACCAAGGTGAGCGCCAGAGCCAGCGGCACCGAGGTAATGCCCAGGCCAGACAGCACGGTCAGCGAGATCAGCGACAGGAACGCCCCGACCATGAAAATGTCGCCATGGGCGAAATTGATCATGCCGATAATGCCATAGACCATCGTGTAACCAACCGCGATCAGGCCATAGATCATGCCCAGGGTCAGCCCGTTGATCAGTTGTTGCAACGCATACGCCAAGTGCCGTCCCCTTTTGCGCTCCGCCGACTCGTCGCCGTGCGTTTCTGCAACACAGAATTGTCATCCGGCTATAAGCATGTGGGGGGCAGCCGTGCAAGGAGACCTTAACAAGCGCACTTCCCATCCCCGCATCCGCTTGCTATATCGCCGCCCTCGCACGGTGGCGGTCTACCGACCAGAAGCCGCGGCGGGCGCATAGCTCAGTTGGTAGAGCAGCTGACTCTTAATCAGCGGGTCGTAGGTTCGAGCCCTACTGCGCCCACCAAATCTCCCTCCCGATGAAAATTCCGCGTTCAGACAGCGTGCCCCCCCGGCGCGGCGCCATGCCGGTTCGGCGCGCGCGACCGCCCGTGCGCGACAAAACGCAGACGAGGCTGCTAAGTTCTGCTACAATAAACGCTAAGTTGTTGTATAGTGGTGGCGTTTTTTCATCGTCGGGCAAGTCATTTGGCGGTCGAGGTATGTAAATGACAATTACTAGACATTTTATGATAATAAAATACATATCCGCAGCGATGTTAATCTTGCTCGGCGCGCCGCAAGCCTTGGCGCAAAGCCGGTTGCCGGCCTGCCCGACTGGGCCGGACGTGGTGTTCGACGGCTGCTTTGGCGCCGTAACCTACCCGATGGGCGGCAAATATGTCGGCGAATTCCGCAACGACAAAGAAAACGGCATGGGGACCTTCACCTTCCCCGACGGGAGGAAATTCGTCGGCGAGTTCCGCGACGGTGATTTCACTGCCAAGGGCGTGTTCACGTTCCCCAATGGCGAAAAATATGTCGGCGAATTCCGCGACGGCCGCTTTAACGGCGAAGGCACCTACACCTATGCCGATGCCAGTTTCTACACCGGCAGTTTCCGCGATGGCCGGCCGAACGGCGCCGGCACTTTCGCCTTCCGCGACGGGCGCCGCTATACCGGCGCCTTCGTCAACGGCGAGTTCAACGGCCAGGGCAGTTTCAGCTTTCCCAACGGCGCCAAATATGTCGGTGCATTCCGCGATGGCAAATTCGCCGGCGAAGGCACCTATACCTACCCCGATGGCGGCAAATATGTCGGCGAGTTCCGCGACAGCACCCGCAATGGCCAGGGCACCTATATCTACCCGAACGGAGAACGCTACAGTGGCAGGTTCGTCGATGGCCGGTTCGCCAATCAGGGCACGTTCAGCTATCCGGATGGCCGGAGTTATACCGGCACGTTCAAAGACGACAAATTCCACGGCCAGGGCAGCTTCGCCTTTCCGGACGGGCGCAAATATGTCGGCGATTTCCTCGCCGGCAAGTTCAGCGGGCGCGGCACCCTCACCTTCCCCGATGGGCGCAAATATGTCGGCGGCTTCGTCGATGGCGAATTCACCGGCCAGGGCAGCTATAGCTACCCGAATGGGGAGCAGTATGTCGGCGAATTCCGTGACGGCAAATTCGCCGGCCAGGGTACCTACAGCTACCCCAATGGCAGCAAATATGTCGGCGAACTGCACGACAATATTCCGAACGGCCAGGGCAGCTTCACCTTCGCCGATGGCCGGGTGTATGTGGGGCGCCTCGTCGATGGCAAGTTCAACGGTCAGGGCACGTTAACCTTCCCGAACGGGCGCGCCTATGTCGGCACGTTCAGCAACGACCAGTTCAACGGCCAAGGCAGCTTCACCTTCCCCGACGGGCGCAAATATGTCGGCGAATTTCTCAACGGGAAGTTCAACGGCCAGGGCACACTCAGCTTCCGCAACGGACGGGTTTATCTCGGCAGCTTCAACGACGGGGAGTTCGACGGTCAGGGCACGTTCACCTACCCGAACGGCGAGAAATATGTCGGCACGTTCAAAGAGGGCGAGTTCAACGGCCAGGGCAGCTACACCTCCCCCATCGGGGACAGCTATGTCGGCGAATTCCGCGACAACGCCCGCAACGGCCAGGGCGTTTCCACCTTCGCCGACGGGCGCAAATATGTCGGCGGCTTTGTGGACGGAAAATTCAGCGGCCAGGGCACGCTCACGCTGGCCAATGGCCGGTCTTACGTCGGCGGTTTCGTCGATGGCGAGATGAGCGGCCGCGGCGTCTACACCACCCCGGACGGGGAGAAATACGAGGGCGAGTTTCGCGACGACAAATTCAACGGCCAGGGCACCTACAGCTATCCAGATGGCGGGGTTTATCTCGGCGCCTTCCGCGACGGCAGCCGCAACGGCCAGGGCACCCAGGCCTATCCGAACGGGGAACGGTATGCGGGGGAATTCGTCGATGGCAAGCTGAACGGGCGCGGCATGCTAACCTTCCCGGACGGGCGGGTTTATGTGGGCGAAATGCGCGATGACCGGTTTAATGGTGTCGGCACCTACACCTATCCGAACGGCGAGAAATATGTCGGCGACTTCGTCGATGGGAAGTTTGAGGGCATTGGCACCTACACCTACACCGATGGCGGCAGCTATGTCGGGGAATTCCGCGCCAATAACCGCAACGGCCAGGGCACGCATGTGTATCCGAACGGGGCGAAATATGTGGGCGACTTTCTCGACGGCAAATTCAACGGCAAAGGCAGCCTGACCATGCCGAATGGCCGGCAATATGTCGGCACGTTCAAAGACGATGCCTATGACGACCCGCTGCTGGAAGACATGGCGATTATCGCCGCCGCGATCGCGCTGCCGCTGCTGGCGCAGGGGGCGATTATCTGGCGCAACCGCAAAATCCGCTTCAACCGCGCCTGGTTCCTGGCCCTGTCGCTCAGCGCGGCGCTGGTGCTGCCGGTGGCGCTGGTCTCGCTGTATCTGGCGATTTCCGAGCTGGATTTTTATGTCACCATCGCCAGCTTCATCGCCTTGGTGACCGTGCTGCCGGGCGCGATCGGCTTTGCGGTGACCAGCCGGCTGAACGCGCGCGGTCTGTCGCGCTGGCATTGCCTGTGGCTTTTGCCGCTCTACCCCCTTAGCATCGCCGCCATCGAAATGATGCGGGCGCCGGCCATTCCCGAGGCGGAGGCGTGATCGGGCGCCGGGATTGATCCGCATCAAGGACAGCGTCCCGGCGTGACCTAGGGTGCCGGGCGCACACTACAGGATCAGCGCATGCCCCCCGCCACCGAGACGATGATTGAAAACCGCACCTTCGATGAAATCGCTGTCGGGGATGCGGCGAGCCTGGAACGGACGGTGACGCAGCAGGATGTGGAACTGTTCGCCATTGTCTCCGGCGACCTCAACCCGGCCTTGCTGGACCCGGGTTATGCCAAAACCGATATGTTCCACCGCGTGGTGGCGCATGGCATGTTTGGCGCCGGCCTGATCTCCGCCCTGCTCGGCACCAAACTGCCGGGTGCGGGCACGATTTATCTGAGCCAGGATCTGCAATTTCTGCACCCGGTCACCATCGGCGACACCATTACCGCCAGCGTGCAGGTGGCGGAGAAATTTCCCGACAAAGCCAATATCCGCCTCGCCTGCCGCTGCGTGAACCAGGATGGCGTGACCGTGATCAGCGGCGATGCGCTGGTGCGGGCACCGCGGGAAAAATCCCGCCGCCCGCGGATGGAATTGCCGGATATCCAGCTCAGCCGGCATCAACGGGTGCATGCGATGCTGGCGGCGGCCGCGGCCTACCCGGCGCTGCCGACCGCGATTGTGCATCCCTGCGATCCGGCCTCAATCGGGGCGGCGGTGGAAGCGGCGCGGGCCGGGCTGATCGTGCCGATTCTGGTCGGGCCAAAATCCAAGATCGCTGCGGCGGCAACGGCAGCCGATGCCGATATTTCCGGCTTCCGGCTGGTGGATGCGCCGCATAGCGACGCGGCAGCGGCCCAGGCGGTGGCGCTGGTGCGCAGCGGCGAAGCGGCGTTGCTGATGAAAGGCTCGCTGCACACCGACGAGTTGCTGCACGCGGTACTGGCGCCGGAGATTGGCCTGCGCACCAAGCGCCGGTTGAGCCATGTCTATCTGATGGATGTGCCGAGCTACCCGCGTTTGCTGCTGGTGACCGATGCGGCGGTGAACATCGCCCCCGACCTCATCGCCAAGCGGGATATTGTGCAGAACGCGATTGATCTGGCGCATGTGATGGGCATCGCCTGCCCGCGCGTGGCGGTGCTGTCGGCGGTGGAGACGGTGAACCCCGATCTGCGCTCGACCCTGGATGCGGCGGCGTTGTGCAAAATGGCCGATCGCGGGCAGATCACCGGCGGGCTGGTCGATGGGCCACTGGCGTTCGATAACGCGATCAGCCCGACCGCGGCGGCGGATAAGCACATCGTCTCCCCCGTGGCCGGCCAGGCGGATATTCTGGTGGTGCCCGACCTCGAATCGGGCAACATGCTGGCCAAGCAGTTGAGCTTTCTGGCCGGGGCGGATGCGGCAGGGGTGGTGCTGGGCGCGCGGGTGCCGATTATTCTGACCAGCCGCGCCGATGGGGAACGCACGCGGCTCGCCTCCTGCGCGGTAGCGGTATTGCTGGCGCGCAAACCCGCAACGCCAGGGGTGTAGGCCATGCCGGATGCGGTGCTGGTGCTGAATGCGGGCTCATCCAGCCTGAAAGTGTCGCTGTTTGAACTGGCCGGCGGCGATGCGCTGCGGCTGGCGCTGCATGGCGAGGTGGAGCGGATCGGCAGCGCGCCACATTTCCACGCCCGCGATATGGCCGGCCATGTGCTGGCCGATCAGGACTGGGACGCGGCGCTGGGGTTTGAGCCGTTGATGGCGGGCGTGCTGGATTGGATCGAGGCACATCTCGGCGATGACACGCTGGTCGCGGTTGGGCACCGGGTGGTGCATGGCGGGCCGGAGCATGACCGGCCGGAGCGGGTAACGCCGGCTTTGCTGGACATCCTCGCCACGCTGACCCCGCTGGCGCCGCTGCATCAGCCGTATAATCTCGCGCCGATCCGCGCCATTGCCGCCGCACGGCCGGCGCTGCCGCAGATCGCCTGTTTCGATACCGCGTTCCATCACGGCATGTCCGCCACCGCCACGCGGCTGGCACTGCCGCGCGCGATCAGTGCGGCGGGGGTGCGGCGCTACGGGTTCCACGGCCTGTCCTACGAATATATCGCCGATCAGTTGCGCCAGGTGGCACCGCGCTGCGCGGCCGGGCGGGTGATCGTGGCGCATCTCGGCAACGGCGCCAGCCTGTGCGCCATGCACGATGGGCGCAGCGTCGATACCACGATGGGCTTCACCGCGCTGGATGGGCTGATGATGGGCACACGCTGCGGCAGCATCGACCCGGGCGTGGTGCTGTATCTGTTGCAGCAACGCGGCATGACGGCGGCCGAGATCGAGGATCTGTTGTATCGCCGCTCCGGCCTGCTCGGCGTGTCCGGCCTGTCCGGCGATATGCGCAGCCTGCTGGCCAGTGACGGGCCAGAGGCGGCGGAGGCGATCGACCTGTTCACCTTCCGCGCCATCCGCGAAATCGGCGCGCTGACCGCGAGCCTGGGCGGGCTGGATGGGCTGGTGTTTACCGCCGGCATCGGCGCGCATGCCGCCCCGATCCGGGCGCGGATCTGTGCCGGGCTGGGCTGGCTCGGGGTTTCGCTCGACCCTGCCGCCAACGTCGCCGGTGCCGCCGTGATCAGCACGGCCGCCAGCCGGGTTGCGGTGCGGGTGATGGAAACCGACGAGGAGGCCATGATCGCCCGCCACACGTTGCGGCTAACCCGCCCGAACTAAATGCATTTCCCCCCTCGCCGTAACGGAAAAGCTGGATTAGGCTCCGCGTAAGCGACACGGAAAACCGGTCGCACGGAGGATGAACGGACATGCGGGCCTATCTGGTCCGACGGCTGGCGGCGTTGGTGCCGACCATGTTGCTGGCGAGCCTGATCGTTTTCGTGACGGTCCGGTTGCTGCCCGGCGATGTGATCGACATGATGATCGCGCAGAACGATATCGGATCTAAAGTCACACGCGACGCGCTGGAGGCAGCCCTCGGCTTGGATAAGCCGATGCTGACGCAGTATTTCAACTGGATTTCCGCCATTCTGCTGCATGGCGATTTCGGTCGGTCCCTGTGGCAGCAGGCCCCAGTTTCGGATGAGTTGCTGGCCCGCCTGCCGGTCACGTTCGAACTGGGGGTGATGGCGCTGGGGGTGGCGATGCTGGTGGCAATCCCCATCGGCATTCTCTCCGCCATCCGCCAGGATAGCTGGAGCGACTATCTCGGCCGGTCGTTCTCCATCCTGATGCTGTCGATCCCCGGCTTCTGGCTCGGCACCATCGTCATGGTGTTCCCGGCGATCTGGTGGGGCGTGTCGCCAGAAGTGCGCTATATCCCGTTTCGTGAAGACCCGCTGGGCAATCTTTGGCAACTGGCGCTGCCGGCGATCATCCTCGGCACCTCACTCTCCGCGGTGACGATGCGGATGACGCGCACGATGATGCTTGAAGTGTTGCGCCAGGATTATATCCGCACCGCCTGGGCCAAGGGGCAAAGCGAGCGCGGGGTGATTTTGCGCCATGCGCTGCGCAACGCGCTGATCCCGGTGGTAACGCTGATCGGCCTGCAAGCGCCGATCCTGATCGGCGGCGCGGTGATCATGGAACAGATTTTCGTCATCCCCGGCATGGGGCTGCTGCTGCTGGAAGCGGTCAGCCGGCGGGATTACCCGATCATAACCGGCGTGTTCCTGCTGGTCGGCGTGGTGGTGATGCTGATCAACCTGCTGGTGGATTTGAGCTACGGGCTGCTGGACCCGAAAGTGCGGTATCGCTGATGGCTGCATCGTCCCCCGGCTGGCTACGCCGCCTGTTCCGCGACAAAAAGCTCGGTGCCATCGGCCTGGTGATCGTGCTGGTGTTCCTGTTCTGCGGCGTGTTCGCCGACTGGCTGGCGCCGTTTGGCATGAACCAGATCAGCCCGGTCAACCGGCTGAAACCGCCTTCGGCGCAGTTCTGGTTCGGCACCGACCATCTGGGCCGCGACATGTTTTCCCGCGTGCTCTACGGCGCCCGGCTTTCGGTGATTATCGGGCTGTCGGCGGCGTCCATCGCCACGTTCATTTCGGTGACGCTGGGCATTGTCAGCGGCTATTTCGGCGGCAAGGTGGATATGCTCGTCCAGCGCGTGGTCGATGCGTGGATGAGCTTTCCTGAACTGATCATCCTGATCGCCGTTGTCTCCGTCATCGGGCCGGGCATGCCGCAGATTATCGGCGTGCTCGGCCTGACCTTCGGCATTGGCGGGTCGCGCATCATTCGCGGTGCGGTGATTTCGGTGCGGGAGAATATGTACATCCACGCCACCCAGTCGATGGGCGCCGGCACGCTGCGGGTGCTGCTGCGGCATATTCTGCCCAACATCATGCCACCGGTGCTGGTGTTATTCAGCACCCGGGTGGGCGGGGTAATCCTGGTGGAATCCGGCCTGTCCTTCCTCGGCCTCGGCGTGCCGCCGCCGGCGCCAACCTGGGGCGGCATGCTGAGCGGCGCCGGGCGAACCTACATGTACATGGCGCCCTGGCTCGCTTTGGCGCCGGGCCTGTGCCTGACCGCCGTGGTCTACGGCATCAACGTCTTCGGTGATGCGCTGCGCGATCTGCTCGATCCGCGTATGCGCGGCAGCCGCTAAAAACGGGAGCGAAACATGCGTTCAAGCATCCTGGCCACCGGCCTGCTGGCCCTGCTCGCCACCAGCGCCCAGGCGGAACCGCCGAAATACGGTGGCAATCTGGAAGTGGGCACCGTCTACGCCACCATTTCCGCGCTGTCGTTCGACCCGGCGGATTTCGCCTGGAAGCTGAACCACGATACCGGGCTGTACCTGGAAACCCTGTTCGCCGGGGATTTGTCCAAGGCAGTGCGCAATGGCGGCAAATTCAACTTCAAACCCGATGCCTGGGTGCCCAGCGAGGCGGTGCGTGGGGAGTTGGCGGAAAGCTGGGAATGGACCCAGGCGCCGCTGAGCCTGGTGGTGCATCTGCGCCACGGCATTATGTGGCCGGAAAAGGCCGGGGTGATGAAAGCCCGCGAATTTACCGCCGATGACGTGGTGTTCAGCTTTAACCGGCAAAACGCCAGCCCGAAGAAAATCCCCGGCTATTTCGACTATGTCGACAAGGTCGAAGCCCGCGATCGCTACACCGTGGTGTTCGCGATGAAGGAGTTCAATGCCGAGTGGGATTACCGCTTCGGCTGGGGCTATTACTCGCAGATCATGCCGAAGGAACTGGCCGATGCCGGGGCCTCGAACTGGAAGAACGCCACCGGCACCGGGCCGTTCCAACTGACCGACTACGTGCAGGGCAATGCGCAGACCTACAGCCGCAATGCCGGCTATTGGGATAAGGAGAAAATCGACGGGCAGGACTATCAACTGCCCTTCGTCGATAAGGTGACGTATCGCATCATCAAGGACGAGGCGACGCAGCACGCGGCTTTGCGCACCGGCAAGCTGGATATTCTGGAAGCGATCCGCTGGCAGGCGGTGGATAGTTTGAAAAAATCCGCCCCGCAGCTGAAATGGGCCAAATGGCTGGCGATGTCCGGCACCTATCTGTCGATGCGGGTGGATACCAAACCGTTCGACGATATCCGGGTGCGGCGGGCGCTGAATATGGCGGTGAACAAGCAGGAGATCGTCAAAGAATATTACGGTGGCAACGCCGAATTATTCGCCTATCCGCAGCATCCCGATTATGTTGGCTACTTCCAGAAGCTGGAGGAAATGCCGGCCTCGGTGCGGGAATTGTATGACTACAACCCGGAGAAAGCCAAAAAGCTGCTAGCCGAAGCGGGCTACCCGAACGGCTTCACCTTCAAAACCCAGGTCTGCGCCTGTTCCCCCGATAACATGGATTTGCTGCCGTTGGTGGCCGGCTATCTGGAAATGATCGGGGTAAAGATGGAAATCCAGCCGATGGAATACGGCGCTTTCCTGTCGGCCATGACCACCCAGACCAACGCCGCAGGCTATTTCATGGCCAACGGCCACACCAACCCCACCACCACCATTCGCAAGAATTTCGTGCCCGGCCAGGTGTGGAACCCGTCGCAATGGAACGACCCGGCGTTCAGCGCCCGGGTGGCGGAGATGTACAAAAACCCGGACGAGGCGGCCCGGCAGCAGGCCATTCGGGACATGACAGCCGAGATTATCGACAAGGCGCCGTATATCTGGCTGCCGACGCCCTACAACTACACCGCCTGGTGGCCGTGGGTGAAAAACTACGATGGGGAATTGCGCGTCGGCGCGGTGAAGCCCGGCCCGGTTTACGCCCGCATCTGGCTCGATCAGGCGATGAAAAAGCAGATGGGTCACTAGCGGCGATGGCCGAAATGCTGTTGCAGGTCCGCAATCTCACCACCCGCTTCCGCACCGAAGCGGGCTGGGTGACGGCGGTGGATGATGTGTCCTTCGACCTCGCCGCGGGGGAAACGCTGGCCATCGTCGGCGAATCCGGCTCTGGCAAATCGGTCACCGCACTGTCGATGCTGCGGCTGATCCCGCGCCCGCCCGGCGAGATCACCGGTGGCAGTGTGGTCTTTGAAGGCCGCGACCTGTGCCAGGCGACGGATGCCGAAATGCAGGCGATCCGTGGCAACCGCATCGCGATGATTTTCCAGGAACCGATGACCTCGCTGAACCCTTCCCTCACCCTCGGGGTGCAGGTGGGGGAGCCGCTGGTGCTGCATCGTGGCGCCAACTGGGCGGCTGCGTTCGCCAAAGCGGGGGAGTTGCTGGGCCGGGTGCGCATCCCCGATGCGCAGGCGCGCGTGCGGGCCTATCCGCACCAGATGTCCGGCGGGCAGCGGCAGCGGGCGATGATCGCCATGGCGCTGGCCTGCCAGCCGCGGCTGATCATCGCCGATGAACCAACCACGGCGCTGGATGTGACGGTGCAGGCGCAAATTCTAGCCTTGCTGAAGGAGCTGACGCGGGAAACCGGGGCGGCGCTGATCCTGATTACCCACGACCTGGGCGTGGTGGCGCGCTACGCCGACCGGGTGGCGGTGATGTATGGCGGGCGCATGGTGGAAACCGCCAGCGCGCGGGATTTGTACAAGCACCCGCTGCACCCGTATACGCGCGGGCTGCTGGCCTCCATCCCACGGCTGGATGCGCCGACCGGGCAGAAATTGCGCCCCATCGAAGGCCAGCCGCCAGATCTGGCGCGGATGCCGGCGGGCTGTGCGTTTCAACCGCGCTGCCAGGTGGCGCAGCCCGACTGCACCGCCACAAGGCCGGCAATGACCGAGGCCCGGCCGCAACATTGGAAGGCGTGTTTTGTCGATGCCGCATGATCCGCCGCTGCTGTCGGTTGAAGGGCTGAAGGTGCATTTTCCGGTGCATGCCGGGGTGATCCGTCGGCGCCAGGTGGGTGCGGTGAAGGCGGTGGATGGGGTTTCGTTCACGGTGCGGCCGGGCGAGACGCTGGGGCTGGTGGGGGAAAGCGGCTGCGGCAAATCCACCACCGGGCTCGCCGTGCTGCGCATGCAGGCGGCCAGCGCCGGGCGCATCGTGTTCGATGGCACCGACATCACCCATAGCAGCCGCGCCGCCCTGCGTCCGTTCCGCCGGCGGATGCAGATGATCTATCAAGACCCGTTCGGCGCGCTCGATCCGCGCATGACGGTGGCCGATATCATTGCCGAGCCGATGATCGTGCATAACATCGGCACCTCCCGCGCCGAGCGGCGGGATCGGGCGCAGGACCTGCTCGCCATGGTCGGGCTGCGCCCGGATATGGCGACGCGCTACGTGCACGAATTTTCCGGCGGCCAGCGCCAGCGCATCGGCATTGCCCGCGCCTTGTCGATGCAGCCAGACCTGCTGATTTGCGATGAACCGGTGTCGGCGCTGGATGTGTCGATCCAGGCGCAGATCGTCAACCTGTTCGAGTCCCTGCAAGACCGGTTCGGCCTGGCCTATCTGTTCATCGCGCATGATCTGGCGGTGGTCCGGCATATGAGCGACCGGATCGCGGTGATGTATCTGGGCAAAATCGTCGAAATCGCCGGGCGGGATGCGCTGTATGCCCGGCCGCTACACCCGTATTCGCAGGCGCTGCTCGCCTCCATCGCCATCCCCGATCCGGAGCTTGAGGCCAGCCGGCCGCAGATCAGCGTGACCGGGGAGGTGCCGGGGGCGCTGAACCCGCCCAGCGGCTGCCGCTTCCACCCGCGCTGCCCACGGGCGGCAGCGGTGTGCGCGCGGGAGGAGCCGGTGTTGCGGGATCTGGGTGAGCAGGCGGTGGCTTGCCATTTGGTTTAGGAAGGATCTTCTTTGTTTGAAAACAAAGAAGCAAAAAAACTTCAATTATTCCTGGTCGTTGCTGTACACCAAATGGCTGATGTGTACGTTGGACCAAGTTTTAAAAGTTTTTTGCTCCTTTTTTTCAAAAAAGGAGACCTTTCTACTTCGGCAACTCCACCCAAGCCCCGCTCCGCGCGCTCTCCGCAATCGCTTGCAGCGCCATCACCGTATCCACGCTTTCCGCCTCCGTCGCGCCGTTCCAGTGTTGCTTGCCCAGGCGGATCATGCGGGCGAAGGATTCAGCCTCGGCCCGGAAGCCGTCACCGCCGGGAACGTCCTCGGTTTCAAACGGCACCGTGCCGGGCACGCCGCGCTTGATGCGCAGTGACAGGGCGCCGGCGGCGGGGGCGTGGTTGCTGTAGGATGTTTCCACCACGCCCTTTTCGCCGATGACGACCGCATGGCGGTGGAAGGCGGTGGACATCGAGCAGGTGATCTGGCCGAGCACGCCGTCGGGGAATTCCAACGTCGCCGCCACGGTCTGGTCCACGCCGCTTTTGGTGTAGCGGGCGGTGGCCAAAGCGCGCAGCGGGCGGGTGCCGACGGCGAGGCGCACGAAGCTCATCGCATAAGTTCCGGCATCCAGCAGCGCGCCGCCGCCGCGCGCCGGGTCCAGCCGGATATTCGCCGGGTCCACCAACCCGTCCCCATCGGGGGAGACGATGCCGAAGCCGAAGGCAGCGGTAACAAGCTGCACCCGGCCGAGCGTGTCGCCGGCCAGCAGGTCGCGCAGGCGCAGGGTTTGCGGCTGGGACATGTAGGGATAGGCCTCCGCCACGTGGACATTGTGCTGGCGGCCGGCGGCGAACATGGCTGTGGCCTGCGCGGCGGTCATGGCCCAGGGTTTTTCGCACAGCACATGCTTGCCGGCCGCCGCCGCGCGCACCACCCAGTCGGCATGCATGTCATTGGGCAGCGGCACGTAAATCGCGTCGATCTCCGGGTCCGCCAGCAGGGCTTCGTAGCTGGCATGGGCGCGGGGGATGCCGAGTTCGGCGGCGAAGGCGGCGGCTTTGTCCGCGCCCCGGCTAGCCACCGCGGCGACGACGGCCTGGGTTGACCCAGCCAGACCGCGGGTGAATTGACGGGCAATGTTGGCGGCGCCGAGCACGCCATACCGCACGGGGGCAAAATCGGTCATTTGTGGCTACCTTGTTGGGACGCGATGGCCCGGACCATGCCGCGCGACCGGGCCGCCGGCAAGCTTGGAACCGAGTGGCGCGATGCAATTTGCAGGTCGCCGGGTCCGGAGATATAGGACCCTATGCACGCCATGTCCGCCCCACGACCCGCCCTCGCCGATCCATCCACCGGCCCATCCCATGTCGACGGCCGTAAATTGCGCTCAGAAGACAGCCGGCGCCGCATCGTGGCAGCGATGCTGGACCTGGTCGAAACCGGGGTCCTGGCACCAAGCGCCGATCAGGTGGCGGCCAAGGCCGGGGTCGGGCTGCGGTCCGTGTTCCGCCATTTCACCGATATGGACAGCCTCTATCTCGAAATCGGCGAGATCATCGCACCACGGCTGCTGGCAGCCGGCCGGCGGCCATTTGTTGGCACGACCTGGCGGGAACACGTTGGCGAATTCGTCCATCGCCGGGCGCTGGCGTTCGAGGGCCTGGCACAGATTCTGCGCGCGGTGCATCTGCACAGCCACCGCTCGGCCGCGGTGCGGGCCGGTCGCGTCGAGGTCTCAAACGCGCTGCGCACCCTGTTGAAATCGCGGATACCGGACGGCGCCCTGTCGCCGACGGCGTTCGAGGCCTTGGATATGGCGCTGAGCTTTGAAGTGTGGTCCCGCCTGCGGGATGAACAGGGGCTTTCAGTGGCGGCGGCGAAAGAGGTGCTGAGTGGGCTCGTCGATTGTATCTTGAAAACCAGCGACGTCGCCTGAGCGTCAGATCGCGGCGAGGAAGCGTTTAACCTCCGCAAGGCTGGCCTGCCCCTCCGGCAGGATGCGCGCCCAGAGCGGCCAGATATGCGGCACGCCCGGCACGATATGCAGGTCCACCGTCACGCCCTGATCCTGCGCCTTGGCGGCCAGCCGACGCGAATCGTCGAGCAGTACCTCATCCGTGCTGGCGAAAATCTGCATTGGCGGCAGGTGGTGCATGTCGCCAAACAACGGCGAGCCGCGCGGGTCGTCCGCCGCGGCGGGGCCGAGATAGAGGCGGCCAACCTGGCGGATGATGTCGGCGGTGAACATCGCGCAGCGGTCGGAGTTGGCGACGTTGGAGCCGCCGGTACCGCCGAGATCGGTCCAGGGGGAAAACAGCACCAAAGCCACCGGCGCGGCCAGATCCGTATGGTCGCGCACCGCCATGGCAGTGGCCAGCGCGAGGCCGCCACCGGCCGAATCCCCCGCCAGCACGATGCGGCGCGTAGGGTTCCGTTCGGCCAGCCACCGATAGGCGGCCACCGCATCGTCCAACGCCGCCGGCAGCACGTGCTCTGGCGCCAGGCGGTAATCGAGCGCCACTACTGGGGCGTTGCCATGGATGGCCATGCCGATGGTGAGCTGGCGATGGGTTTGCGGCGAGCCGAAAATATAGCCGCCGCCGTGCAGATACAGGATCACCCGGTCATCCCGCTGGTCGGCACGGTCGATCCGCTCCAGCGCCCGGCCGTTGACGGTGCCGGTGGATACGATGACGCCGGCCGGCACGCGCAGGGCGCGACGGCCGGGCGTGCCGATTTTGGCGCGGGCGCGGGCGACGTCCAACGGCCCGGCAGCGGCGCGTTTGACCGTCCATCGCAGCGCCAGACAGAACAGCGTGGCTTGCCAGCTCATCGCGCTATCCCGCCGGTGCGATTGGGGTGCAGCGCACGCTGGCCTGCGCCTGCAAGGCTGGCTGCATATGCGCGCTATCCAGCACCAGCGCCCGCACCAGCAGCACGCCGGTGGCATGCGGCGGCGGCACTTGGCGAGCATTGGGGAAGCGCGCGGTCAGCGTGGGGTCGGCGGCTTGCGTCAGGATCAGGTCCAGCGGGCGGCCGGCGAGGTCGTGATCGTTAAGGGTGAAGACGTTATCCGAATTGCGGTCATAAACCGCCGCCGACCAGTAGCCGCCGGGGGGCTGGGCGGTGACGCGCACCGGGCCGGCGCTGAGGTCGTAGACGCAGACGGCGTAGAGCAGGTCGGGGCTGGGCATCACCACGCTGCGGGCGGTGTCGGTCGGCAGCGGCGGGGTGAGCGCGTGGTTGGCGCCGGCCTGGGCGATGACGCGGGACATGAAGATGCCGGTGATGGCGCGCGGCACCAGCCAGATGATGCCGAGATGCAGCACCGCGGCGAGTGAGAGGGTGATGGCGATGAGCCGTGCGGGCTTCATGGGCAGTCCCCCGCCGGAGTGATCGACGGCAGCGGCGTGGCCTGTGGCAGGGCCAGCACGGCCGGGGCGGGATTATAGAGCCGCAGCAGCAGATGCAGCCCGCCCTGGCGGCCACCCTGGCGCCCAGTGGGCAGCCAGTTGCCGGGCTGCGGGTCTGGGCCGGTGGTCAGGGTGAAGCTGCCATCCGGGGCGAAGGCGAGGTTGCCCATATTGTAGGAAAACCGCTGGGCGGCGTTGGGGATCAGGAAGAAATCATCGGCATAGGCGGTGATGCTCCACCAGCGCGCGGTCAGGCTGCGGCCGGTGAGGGTATAGCGGCAGGCGGCGCGCAGCGGGCGGCCGGCATCATCCTGCGCGGCGGCGAAGTAAATCGTTTCGCTGGCGTTGAGCGCGAACAGGCCGGTGACCGCAACCCGCGCCCGGGTGTAAAGCCCGGCCTGCGCGCTGCCGGCGAGGCTGTTCATGCGCCAGGCGCCAACCGCGACATCTTGCGGGCCGCCGTGGAACAGCGCCCACCAAGCGGAGCCGGCCGCCAGCCCGCAGGCGACGAGCAGCACCGCCAGGGCGGTGGCAAGGTTTCGGATCATGGCTGCGCGCGCGTCACCTAACGCCCTCCGGCCCGGTCAGCGGGGCCATTCTATTGACAGTTTTTCTGCCAGAACCTGATAAGATGGTCAACGCGCGGCACGGCCCGCAGCGTGGGTCGGGCGCAGGGGAAGGATGGGGGACGGTGGAGCATTTCGACGTTTTGATTGTCGGGGCCGGGCTATCCGGCATCGGCGCCGGGGTGCATCTGCAACAGAAATGCCCAGGCAAAAGCTACGCCATTCTGGAGGGCCGCGCCCGGCTGGGCGGCACGTGGGATTTGTTCCGCTATCCCGGCATCCGGTCTGATTCCGATATGTTCACGTTGGGCTACTCGTTCAAGCCGTGGACGGAAGCGAAGGCGATTGCGGATGGTCCGTCGATTTTACGTTACATCACAGAAACAGCGCGCGAGCACGGGATCGACCGGCATATCCGCTTGCAGCACAAGGTGATCCGGGCGGCGTGGTCGTCGGCGGATGCGCGCTGGACGGTGGAGGCCGCGGTTGGGGCGGAGGCGACGCCGGTGGCGTTTACCTGCGGCTTTCTGTTCATGTGCAGCGGCTATTACAGCTACGACCACGGCTACACGCCGGACTTTGCCGGCATGGCGCAGTTTGCCGGGCGCATCGTGCATCCGCAGGCCTGGCCGGAGGATCTGGACTATCGCGGCCAGCGCGTGGTGGTGATCGGCAGCGGGGCGACGGCGATGACCCTGGTGCCGTCGATGGCCGAACAGGCCGGGCATGTGACGATGCTGCAACGCTCCCCCACCTATGTCGTGGCGCGGCCGGCGGTGGATAAGGCAGCGGACTGGCTGCGGCGGCATCTGCCGGGCGGGCTGGCCTATGCGCTGGTGCGGTGGCGCAACGTGTTGCTGGGGATGTATTTCTACCAGCTGTGCAAGCGCCAGCCGGAGCGGGTGAAGCAGTTGATTTTGGGCGGGGTGCGCCAGGCGCTCGGGCCGGATTACGACGTGCAGCGGCATTTTACCCCGCGCTACAAGCCTTGGGATCAGCGGCTTTGTCTGGTGCCGGATGGGGATCTATTCACCGCCATCCGCAGCGGCCGCGCCAGCGTGGTGACGGACGAGATCGCCGGCTTCACTGCCGAGGGGGTGCAGTTATGCTCTGGCACCGTGCTGCCGGCCGATCTGGTGGTGACGGCGACCGGGCTCGATCTGGTGGTGATCGGCAATGTGCAGGTGAGCGTGGATGGCGCACCGGTCACGCTGGGGGAGACGATGACCTATAAGGGCATGATGTACAGCGATGTGCCTAATTTCGCCGTCGCCTTCGGCTATACCAATGCGTCGTGGACGCTGAAGGCCGACTTGACCTGCGATTATGTTTGCCGGTTGCTGAACCATATGGCGCGGCATGGCTTTACCCAGGTGACGCCACGGCGGCGCGATCCGTCGGTGCAGGCCGTGCCGTGGGTGGATTTCTCGTCCGGCTATATCCAGCGCGCGGTGGCCAAATTCCCCAAGCAGGGTTCGAAAAAGCCCTGGCGCCTGCATCAGAACTACGCGCGCGATCTGCTCAGCCTGCGCTATGGCCGGCTGGCGGATGGGGCGCTGGAATTTACCCGGCAGGCGAAAGCCTGAACCTCAGTCGAGCCAGAAGGCGGCGACATTCCCGGCATCGCCGGCGGCGCTGTGGCCGGTGAACACCTGCCCGGCCGGCCAGCCGGCCACGGCGGGCAACAAGGTGAGGCGGATACTGCCATCGGGGTGCAGATCCACCTGCGCATCGTGAAAGCCGAGGCGCTGGCCGGTGAGCGGATACTGCATTTTGTAGAACGCTTCCTTGGCGCAGAAGCGCAGCGTGGCGGCACGGGCGCGGCCATCATCGGTTGGCAGGGCGGCGATTTCTGCCGGCAGCAGCACCAGCCGTTCCATGCCCGGCTTGAAGCGCAGCCCGCTTTCCAGGTCGATCCCCAAGGCGCGCAGATCGGTCTGCCGTGCCACGGCGGCAGCGGCCTGATCGCGCGAATGGGTGATGCTGCCGAGATAGCCGGCCGGCCAGGCCGGCGCGCCGCCCGGGCTGGATGGCAGGGCGCAGGGAGCGGCGCCGAGATCGGCCAGCGCCTGCCGGGCCAGGCTGCGCCCGGCGGCGAATTCAGCCCGCCGGCCATCAGCGGCGCGCGCCACCCTGGCGGCCTCTTCAGGCCAGATCGGGCCGACATGCGCGGCGATCGCCCCGGCGCGCAGTGCCACGCAGCCGGGCAGCAGCGCGCGCAACAGCGCCCCCAACAGCATCAATCCAGCCGGACCGTGCCGCCGCTGCGGCTGGCGTCCTGCACGGCGGCGATAACGCGCAGGCTGCGCAACCCCTCACGGCCGGAGACCAGCGGGGTTTCATCCCCCCGGATGACCGCGCAGAAATGCGCGATCTGCCGTTGCAGCGGGTCGGCGGGCGGCACGGTGGCGCGCTCTACCTCAAACGCCTCCCACCAGCCGCGCGCCACCGGGTTGCGCCACAGATCGAGCTTGGGCACCGCCAGCGCGCCATGGGTGCCGGCGAGGTGGTAACAGGCCTGATCGGTGTGCGGGTAAATCGGGTTTTCCCCGGTGGTCTGTTCCCAACTCCACGGCGCCACCACGGTATCGGACACGGTGACGGTGCCGAGCGCGCCATTGGCGAAGCGCAGCAGGATGGCGGCGGTATCTTCCACCGCGAAACCGCGCACCGCGTTGGCCGCCATCGCCTGCACGCTGGTGATTTCGCCGCAGAGATAGCGCAGCAGGTCGATATCGTGGATCAGGTTCAGCAGCACCGGGCCGGCGCCGGGGGCGCGGCGCCAGGGGGCGTTGAAATAGTCATCCGGCTTCATCAGCCAGAAAAACCCGTGCACCGCGACCAGACGGCCGATGCGGCCGGCATCCAACATCGCCTTGGCGTGCTGGATCATCGGGTTGTAGCGGCGGTGATGGCCGACCAGCAGCGGCACGCCAGCACGCTCTGCCGTTTCCACCAGCACCGTCGCGCCCGCGATATCGTCGGCGATGGGCTTTTCCACCAGCGCGGCAATGCCGGCGCGCACGCAGTCCAGACCATGCGCGACGTGCAACTGGTTCGGGGTGGCGATCACCACGCCATCGGGCCGGCCGGCGGCGCACATATCCTCGAAACCCGGATAATGCGGCACGCCAAATTCGGCGGCGACCGCCGCCGCGGCTGGCGACGGATCGACCAGCGCATGCAGCACCGCCTGCGGGCAGGCGGCGATGTGTTCGGCATGGCGCCGCCCGATCAGGCCGACGCCCTGGACGGCCAGGCGGATGCCGCCGCGCCCGCTCAAGGCTGGGCGGCGATCAGGGTGGCCAGGCGCTGAATGGCCAGCGTGTAGCCCTGGGTGCCGAAGCCGGCGATGACGCCATCGGCGCGGCCGGAGACGAAGGAGTGGTGGCGGAATTCCTCCCGCTTATGCACGTTGGAGATATGCACTTCAAAAATCGGGAACTCGCAGGTGTTCAGCGCATCGAGGATCGCCACCGACGTATGGGTGAAGGCGGCGGGGTTGATGACGATGCCGGATGCATCCTCCCGCGCTTCGTGCACCCAGTCGATGATTTCGTATTCGCGGTTGGACTGATGGAACCGCAGATCGAGTCCCAGCCCGCTGGCGGTGGCGCGGCAGGCGGCTTCCACATCGGCCAGGGTTTCATGGCCGTAAATATGCGGCTGGCGCTTGCCGAGCAGGTTGAGGTTGGGGCCGTTCAGCACATAGATCAGGCGGCGCATGCAAAACTCCAGGCAATCGCAATGTTGGGCGATATCAATGTTGGGCGAGGATTTGCCCGAGGAAGTCGCGCGTGCGCTGCTGGGTGGGATTGCGGAAAAACACCTCCGGCGGAGCCTGCTCGACCAGTTCGCCATTGGCCATGAAAATCACCCGGTCGGCAACCTGACGCGCGAAGCCCATTTCATGCGTGACGCAGATCATGGTCATGCCGTCCGCCGCCAGCCCGACCATGGTATCCAGCACTTCCTTGACCATTTCCGGGTCCAGCGCCGAGGTCGGCTCATCGAACAGCATCGCCTTGGGTTCCATGCACAGCGCCCGGGCGATGGCCACGCGCTGCTGCTGGCCGCCGGAAAGCTGGGCGGGGTATTTGTCGGCCTGATCGAGGATGCGGACGCGGTCCAGATAGCGGCGGGCGGTGGCCTCGGCCGTGGCTTTGTTCACCCCGCGCACCCGCATCGGCGCCAGGGTGCAGTTCTGCAAAATGGTCAGATGCGGAAACAGGTTGAAGCTTTGGAACACCATGCCGACTTCGCTGCGCACGGTGTCGATATTCTTCACGCTGTCATTGACCACGACGCCGTCCACGACGATGCGGCCGGCCTGGTAGGTTTCCAGGTGGTTGATGCAGCGGATGAGGGTGGATTTGCCGGAGCCTGACGGCCCGCAGAGGACGATTTTCTCGCCCTTGCGCACCGTCAGGGTAATGCCGCGCAAAACCTGGAACGCACCGTACCACTTATCCACCGCTTCGATCGAAATCAGCGGCGCGGCGTCGGAGGGGGGGTGGGACACGATGCGGCTCCTGGTGGGTTAGCTGACGGTGAACGGAATTTCCGGCAGTTCAGCCGGGAAATCGGGCGGCGAGAGGCGCATCCAGGTGCTGTAGGCCTTGGCCAGCACGCCGTTGCCGCGGATCTGGTCGATGAAGGCGTTCAGCGCGGTGTTCATCGCCTTGTCGCCCAGGCGGCCGCAAGCGCCGTTGTAGAGGCGGGTGAATTCGAGCTTGTTCTCGAACACGCCCGGCTTGGACTGGTTGAGCCGGTCGATGTAGAACATGTTGGCGCCGGCGGCCTGCACCTGGCCGGACAGCACGGCCTGGATGGTGGACGCATCATCATCAAAGCGGCGGATGGTGGTGCCTTCCGGCGCGTTCTTGGTGATCAGCGTGTCCTGGATGCTGGAGCGCGGCACGCCGATGACCAGGGATTTCATGTCCGCATTGGTTTTCACCACCGCGGATTTCGGCGCCACCAGCGAGATGATGTTGGCGACATAGGGCTTGCTGAACTGCACCGCCTTGGCGCGTTCCGGCAGCATGGCCATGGTGGCGAACAGCACGTCGCAGCGGCCAGTGGTCAGCGCCGGGATGCGGTTGGCGACCGCGAGCGGCATGAATTCCACCTGCACGCCGAGGAAGGCGGCGAAGGCTTTGCCGATTTCGGCATCGAAGCCTTCCTGCACGCCGCTGGAGTTCACGAAGCCCCAGGGGGGATTGTCGCCCTGGATGCCGATGACGATTTTGCCCTTCTGCTTGATGTCGGCAATCGTGTCGGCGCGGGCGATGGCGGGCAGCAGGCTGGCGCCGAGGCTGAGGGCGCTGGCGTGCAGCAGGCGACGGCGGTTGAGAGAATACGGTGCGGGCATGTGCGGTTTCCTCCGGTTATGTTCACCGCATCGCGGCGGCGAAGCGGGCTTCCAGCCGGGCGCTGTACAAGGACAGCGGCCAGCAGAGAACGAAGTAGATGGCGCCCACCACGCCGAAGACCAGGATCGGCTCAAAGGTGGTGTTGGAGACGATCTGGCCGGCGCGGGCGAGCTCGATAAAGCCGACGATGGCGGCGAGCGAGGTGCCTTTGATCAGTTGCACGAGGTAGCCGACGGTGGCCGGTTGGGCGATGCGCAGGGCCTGCGGCAGGATGATGTCGCGCATGCGGGCACGGTAGTGCAGGCCGAGCGCCTGGGCGGCTTCGGTCTGGCCGCGCGGCAAGGCCTGGATGGCGCCGCGCCAGATATCACCCAAAAAGGCGCTGGCGTTGAGGGTGAAGCCGATGGCCACCGCCGCCCAGGCCGGCAGTTGAATGCCGACCAGGCCGAGCCCGTAATAGACCACGAATAACTGCATCAGCAGCGGCGTGCCCTGGAAGACGGCGATGTAGCCAATGGCGAGGCGGCGCAGCAGCGCGCTTTCCGCGGTGCGCGCCAGGGCGACCAGCATGCCGACCGCGCCGCCGCCGGCGAAGGCGAGCAGCGAAAGCAGCACCGTCCATTTCAGGCCGCCAAGCAGGAAGCCGAATTCGGGCAAGCCAAATGTCTGGTTCATGCGCCGCGCCTTACCGGGTTGGGTAGTTGAACTGGCGGCGGGCAATCGCCGCGAAGCCGACCATCAAAATCCACGACATCGCCAGATACATGCCGGTGATGGTGAAATAGACCTCAAAGCTGCGGAAGGTGTCGGACTCGATGCGCTGCGCCACCGAGGTGAGTTCATAGGCCGCGACCGACGAGCAGATGCTGGAGGTGAGGGTGAGCATGATGAACTGGCCGGTGAGCGCCGGGAAAATCGCCCGCAGCGCCGGCGTGAGGATGATAAGGCGGAACACCTGGCCCTTGTGCAGGCCGAGCGCCAGCCCGGCCTCGGTCTGGCCTTTGGGGATGCTTTGCACCCCGCCGCGAATGATCTCGATGGCATAGGCGCCGCCATTGAGGCCGAGGGCGAGGATGGCGGTTTGCGTTGGGTCCAGCTTCACCCCCAGGCCGGGCAGGGCGAAGAACAGGAAGAAAATCTGCACCAGAAACGGGGTGTTGCGGATGATTTCGATGAAGGTGATGGTGGCTAGGCGCACCGGGGCGCGGCGGGAATTCCGGGTGAGCACGCCGCCAATGCCAATGGCCAGCGCCAGGGCCATGCCGGACAAAGCCAGCTGGAACGTGCCCACGCAGCCCCATAGCAGCGCCGGCAGCGCGTCAAAAACGACGCTGAAATCCAGTTTTGGTCCCATTCAACCGCCTCCCCCTTGGGCGCGGTTTAGCAGGGTTTTAAGTTTAACGGAATGGTTAGTTTGAAACTGCCGCAACCCGCCGCTGGCGCTGGCCGAGCGGCTGGGGCTGACGCTGCGGCGCCGCCGCGTTGGCTGGCGGATCACATGGCGATGTTGCCCGGGCCGAAATCCATCACGAAGGACTGACCGGCCTTCCAGCGGATGGCCCGCCGGGTGCCGGTGAAGTTGGCGTTTTGATGCAGCACGGTGTAGCCGGGGTCGTCGCGTTCCACGAGTTGCAGGATCTGACGGAACGCTTTGCGCCGAACGTCAATATCGACCGAGGATTGTAACAGGCTCAGCGCCGCCGCAGCGTCGTCATTGCGCCACTGGCCGGCTTCCCAGGTTTGCCCGCCCGGCCCCACCGCGGCGATGGAGGCCACCGGGTCGCCAAACCAGGCCGAGTTGGAATTGTCGCAAATGCCGCGTTCGGGAAAATGCCCGAGAATCTGGCCCCAATTCTCCTTCATGGCGAGTTCGACATTCAGCCCCACCTGCCGCCAGCCTTCGACCAGGATCTGCGCTGAGGCGGTTTGGTTGGTGTAGTAATTGTTGAGTAGCTGGTACTCGATGCGGTCGCCCTTATAGTTGGCCGCTTTGAGCAACTGGCGCGCCAGCGCGGGGTCGAATTTCGGGGCGTCCCAATCGGCGAGATACATCTGGTCAAAAAACTCCCACTGCATGCCGCGTGGCACCACGGTGCGGCCTTGCCAGAGCGCATCGACGATCGATTGCCGGTCGACCGCATGGCTCAACGCACGGCGGACCAGCGGATTGGCCAGCGCGGGGTTGTATTTGTCCCACACTGAAATGCGGATGTTGTTGATTTTACCGCCCTGGACCTGAAAGCGCGGATTGGCTTCCACCGCGCCGATCTGGTCCGGCGGCAGGTCGGCGGCGAAATCGTAATCGCCGGAGAGCAGGCCGTTCACCCGGGCGGCAACGTCTGGCACCTCGACGAAGCGGATGGATTTGAGCGGCGGCCGGCCGCCCCAATATGCGTCATGCGCCTCAAGCACCAAATCCTGATCCGGGCGATAAAGGCGCACCTGGTACGGGCCGGTGCCGACCGGCTTGCGCGCCCAATCCAGCCAGGACGGCGCATCCGCGAACCCTTGGCGGGAGACGATGGCGCCGGTGTTGCGGGTCAGCCGCGCTTCCAGGGTCACGTCCGGGGTTTTGTTGAGGAAGCGGACCGTGTGCCGGTCCACGATTTCAATGCGGTCGAACCCCGGATAGGCGGATTTGGCAATGGCCGGGGCTTCCGGGGGCGGCATTTTGCTGCCAGCGCCGGCGGTGGTGGAGACGAACAGGCCGCGCTGGTCGGCGTTGGTGCCGGCCCACATGCGTTCTGGGCCAAAGCTGAAGGCGAAATCCTCCGCCGTGAGCAGGGCGCCGTTATGGAACCGCACGCCTTCGCGCAGGGAAAGTTCGAGCGTGCGGTCATCGATGCGGCGCCAGGCGGTGGCGAGGCCGGGCTTTTTGCCGAGCGTGCCGGTCCAGTCCACGAAAATGGGGCATTCGAGGAAGCTGGAAAAGATGCGGGTGCCGACATTGGACTGTTCGCGCAGAGGTTCCAGCGTGGCGGAGGTGGCGATTTTCTGCACCGCGACGGTTATGCTAGGGCGGCTGTCGACCCCCATCAGCGAGGTGGATTGGGCGATGGCGATGCGCGGGGCAACGAAAGCGGCGGCAGCGAGCAGGCTACGGCGGGGTACCATGGCGGCCTCACATAGGAAATGGTGATGAACGATAGCCGAGCAATACGAATTTCCTTGTGGCAGTCTGATGAATTCTGACGTTCCAGGCCGCCGGGAGGGCGGCATTACGGTGGCGGCGCTGCGGGCCTTTGTGGCGGTGGTAGAGGCCGGGGGCTTCTCGGCCGCCGCGCAGATGCTGGGGCTGTCGCAGCCAAGCGTGTCGGCGCAGGTGCACAACCTTGAGGAGGCGTGTGGCCTGCGGCTGTTGCATCGGCGCGGGCGGCTGGAATTGACCGAGGACGGGCGGACCTTGCTGGTGCGGGCGCGGCTCGCGCTGGCGCGGGTGGATGAGTTTGCGCGGGCGGCGGGGGACCTGACGGCGCTGCGGGGCGGGCGGCTGGTGCTGGGGTTTTCCAGCCCGGCCTTCGCCATGCCGCTGCTGGCCAGGTTTTCCGCGGCGCATCCACAGGTGGAAATCGCCACCCGCATTGGCAATACCGGGCGCCTGCTGGCCGATCTGGCTGGGTGCCAGGCCGATGTGGCGGTGATGGCCTGCGCGGCACCGCCGGGGGAACATGAAACCGTGGTG
The DNA here is from genome assembly GCA_903893975.1 of uncultured Rhodospirillales bacterium. Taxonomy (GTDB): domain Bacteria; phylum Pseudomonadota; class Alphaproteobacteria; order Acetobacterales; family Acetobacteraceae; genus CAITOL01. The sequence goes on from CAITOL010000168.1 coordinate 43,175, forward strand.
ATCGCGCGGCTGGCGCTGGGGTTGGCGGTCCGGGTGGATGATCCGCTGGCGCGCCTGGCCGCAGTGCCGTTGCAGGCCGCGCGGCCGGCGCTGCTGATCCAGCGGGAGCCGGGCTCCATGACCCGCCTGCTGTTTGAGCGGGCGCATGCGGCGCCGCTGCCGCCGAGCCTGGTGGTGGGAAGCCGGGAGGCACTGAAGGAAGCGGTGGCGGCGGGTTTGGGACAGGGCCTGTTGTTTGAAGGCGAGACCGCGCACGATCCCCGGCTGGCGTTTGTGCCCTTTTGCGCACCGGAGGTCAGCGCGGTGGTGTGCGCGGTGGCGCTGCGGGAAATGCGCGACGTGCCGGCGGTGGCCGCTTTCCTGGGCGTCGCGTCATCATCTCGTCATTTGCAGGGGTGATGCAAGTTGCCCAAGCTATCGTAGAAACCGATGATCCTGCGGAGATGACCGATGCCCTTGCTTGCCCCGTTTGCCGCTGAAGGCCGCTTCTTCAAAGGGAATTTGCATACCCATTCCACCGCATCGGACGCGGTGCGCGATCCGGAGCAGGTGTGCGCGCTGTATCGGGAGGCCGGGTATGATTTTCTGGCGCTGACCGACCATTTTCTGCCGAAATATGGCTTTCCGATCACCGATACGCGGCCGTTCCGCACCAATGCGTTCACCACGATTCTGGGTGCGGAGGTGCATGCGCCGAAGACCGAGTTGGGGGAGATCTGGCATATTCTGAGCGTGGGGCTGCCGCTGGATTTCCCACCGACGACGGCGGCGGAAACCGGGCCGGAACTGGCGGCGCGCTGTGCGGCGGCGGGAGCATTTGTCGCCATTGCGCATCCGGCCTGGTACGGGCTGACGGTGGCGGATGCGGAGAGCATTGCCTGCGCCGATGCGGTGGAGGTTTATAACCACACCTCCGCCGTGGCGGAGGATCGGGGGGATGGCTGGGGGCTGCTGGATGCGCTGCTGGCGCGCGGGCATCGGCTGAGCGCCTGCGCCACGGATGACGCGCATTTTAAGTGGAACGATTATTTCGGCGGCTGGGTGATGGTCAAAGCCGCCTCGTTGGCGCCGGAGGCGTTGGTGGCGGCGCTGAAGGCGGGGCATTATTATTCCAGCCAGGGGCCGGAAATCCATGCCATCGCGGTGACCGAGACCGAGGTGCGGGTGCAGTGCAGCGCGGCCGACGCCGTGTCCCTGCTCGGGCGGGGGTCGGTGGGCCAAGCGGTGTTCGGCTCCGGGATGACGGAGGTGACGTTGCCGCTGGCAATCCTCAAAGCCAGCCCCTATGGCCGGGTCGTGGTGATCGATGCGGCGGGCAAGCGGGCGTGGAGCAACCCGTTCTGGCGCGACGATCGATAAATCGGGATTGACAGGCTGGCCCTTGCCTCGACATAAGCAACCTAATGCAAAATTATGCGTTGTTTCGTATTTTTAGTCAGCACTACGGCGGTTTGCAGCGGCGGCTATGACGTGGAAAGGCTTTTCGATGCGGGTATTCGGCGCCATTGGGGCGATTGCGGCCATGTGTGCGTTTGGCATGCCGGCGCAAGCGATGCTGATTATTCCAGATTTTGGCACCAGCATCACTACGGCCGGCAATTCCGCGGCCATTGAGGCCACGATTGACGCCGCGATTGCCGAAATCGACGGCCTGATCGTCAACCCGCTGACGCTGCATATTGACTTTCAGACCGCCAGCCTGTCCGGCGGGGGGCTGGGCACATCGACGCAAACCCTGATGGGCGCCTTTTACAGCACCGTGCGCGCTGAATTGAGCAGCGATGCCGCGACGCATGCCTCCAACGCCGTGCTGGCGACGGCGGTGGCCAACCTGCCAACCGGATTCATCGCGCCCGATGGCGTGACCTATTCCACCACCGGGCAGACGCTGCTTTATCTGACCCAAGCCAATTACATGCTGCTGGGGAACACCACATCCCCCTGCTACGACAGCAGCGGCAATTATGTAGGCTGTTCGGCCGGCAACGGTGGCACCGATGTCGGCGTGGTGACGCTGAGCAATGCCACCAGCGGCGGTGCAGCGCTGGACTGGACCCGGCCGGTAACATCGACGACGACCGATGCGGTGCGCGTGGTGCTGCATGAGATCGACGAAATCCTGGGCATCGGCGGTGGCGGCAGCATGCTGGGCAACCAGACCAATGCGATCGGGATGACGGATTTGTACCGCTACAGCGCCGCCAACACGCCGTCTTACGCCACCGGGGCAACCGGGGTGTATCTGTCGATCAACAAGGGCGTGACCTCGATCGTGGCGGCCAACCAGACCGCGGGCGGCGATTATGGCGATTTCGGCGCCAGCGGCTGCACCGCCTATGTCCAGCAAGCCTTCACCTGCCAGAACCAGCAGGCCAATCTGACTGCGACCTCGCCCGAGGCGACGCTGTTGCAGGCGATTGGCTACACGCTGATCCCGGTGCCAGAGCCGGGATCGCTGGCGATACTGGCGACGGGCATTGCCGCCATTCCGGCGCTGCGGCGCCGGCGCGGCTTGCGCTGATCGGGCGCGGCGCGCAGTCTCCCCGCCACGGCGAATCTGTGACGTAAGGGAGAAATCATGTCCGCGACGGCCCCGAAACCCGAGACGATGAATGGGGCCGAAAGCCTCGTCCACACTTTGCTGGCCAGCGGGGTGGATACGTGCTTCGCCAATCCCGGCACGTCGGAAATGCATTTCGTCGCCGCGCTGGACCGTATTCCGGGCATGCGCTGCGTGCTCGGGCTGTTTGAAGGCGTGGTGACCGGGGCGGCGGATGGCTATGCCCGCATCGCCGGCAAACCGGCGGCGACCTTGCTGCATTGCGGCCCCGGCCTGGCCAATGCGCTGGCCAATTTGCACAATGGCCGCCGCGCCAACACCATGATGGTGAATTGCGTCGGCGATCAGGCGACGTATCACCGCCCGCTGGACGCCCCGTTGACCGCCGATACCGAGGGCCTGGCGCGCAGCGTGTCCGGCTGGGTGCGCACGGCGAGCTCGGCGGCCAATGTCGGCGCGGATGCGGCAGTGGCGGTGCAGGCGGCGCAGACCTCTCCGGGGCAGATCGCCACGCTGATCCTGCCGTCCGACACGTGCTGGGACAGCGGCGGGGTGATCGGGATGCCGCTGCCGATCCCCAAGCCGGCCACGGTGGACGGGCATGTGGTACGCAATGCCGCCGCCGCGCTGCGCAATGGCAAAAAGACGCTGATCCTGCTGGCCAATGCCGCCTTGCGCGCCGAGCCGCTGGCGGACGCGGTGCGCATTGCCCAGGCGACCGGGGCCATGCTGCTGGCGCAGGGATCGAACGCCCGGGTTGAACGCGGCGAGGGCCGGCATTTCATCGACCGTATCCCCTACCCCGTCGATCAGGCGATCGCGCGGTTGAAGGATGTGGAGCAGGTGATCCTGGTCGGCGCGGTCAAGCCAGTGATCTTCTTCGCCTACCCGAACAAGCCGGGCACGCCGGTGCCGGCCAATGCGGTGGTGCACGTGCTGAGCCGGCCGGAGCACGACCAGGCGCAGGCGCTGGCGGCGCTGGCCGAGGAACTGGGCCAGCCGGCCGCCGTGCCGGCGCCGGGCTTTATCGGCGGCGAGGTCGGGCGCGGGAAAATCACCTCCGAAGCCTTTGCGGCGTCGTTGGTGGCGCTGCTGCCGGAAAATGCGATTGTCGCCGATGAAAGCGTGACCTTCGGCCGGGCGATTTACCCGAACACCGCCGGGGCGCGGCGGCATGACTGGCTGACCGTGACCGGTGGCGCCATCGGCGGCGGCATTCCGTTGGCGACCGGCTGCGCGGTGGCGGCACCGCATCGCCGGGTGGTGAACCTGGAGGCGGACGGGTCGGCGATGTACACCCTGCAAGGGCTGTGGACGCAGGCGCGGGAAAAGCTGAACGTGACCACAGTAGTGTTCGCCAACCGCAAATATCAGATCCTGCTGGGCGAATTGGCCAATGTGGGCGCCAATCCGGGCCGCACGGCGCTGGATATGATGGATCTGGGCAACCCGGATATCGACTTCGTCAAACTGGCGAACGGGATGGGCGTGGAAGCGGCGCGGGCGGACACGATGGAACAGTTCAACGACCTGTTCACCCAGTCGCTCAGCCGCGAAGGGCCGTTCCTGATTGAATTGATGACCTGACACCAGCCGGCGCCTGACTCCCCCGCCGCGCGGCGACGTGATAGGGAAACGCCGACGACGCGGAGGGGTCCGGTCGCCGTTGGAGGGCTGGCGTGGCAGAGGTTTCGCAGGACGATATCGAACGCCTGGCGGCGCGCGTGGCAATGCTGGTCTCCGATGATGGGGAGGCCGCCAATGCCGGGCGCGCGGTGGGGCAACTGGCGCGGCGGCTGGGCCTGTCCGGCGGCGACCTGAAGGAATTATTCCTGACCGGCAGCCTGTCCGGCGGGCGCAAGCCGCCGGAGCCGACGGTGGATGCGCAGCAGGAAATCGCCACGCTGAAGCGCAACCTGCGCCGGTTGGAGCACGTGGTGCACAACCTGCAAGAGGAGCGCGACCGGCTGGTGGCCGAAGCCGGCAGCTTGCGGGTAGGCATGTATCGCGCCCGTGCCAATCGGAAATTGCGGCTGGGGCTGATCGGGCTGGGGGCGCTGATCGTGCTCGGCGGCGGCTGGGCGGTGGCGTATCTGGATTTCGATCTGGCGCCGCGCACGCCGCCACGCCGGGAAGCGCCGGCCGGCCTGGCCGGCACCGGCACCACCGCCGTGGTGCGCAGCGCGCGCGGGACGCTGTATTCCGAGCCGGACAAAGCGTCCGCCCCGGTGAGCTTTGTGCCGATTGGCACCCGACTGCCGCTGCGCCGGTTGGTGTGGAATATGATGACGCAATGGGCGGAAGTGGATCTGAACGGCAAAACGGCGTTTGTGCCGACGACTGAGATTGAGATGTTTTGACGGAGTGAAGGCGAGTTAAGATGTTCTTTTTGTGAACAAAAAGAACCAAAAAAACTTCGTCGATTCCTGGGCTTCGCCGTACACCCCCTAGGTTGGGCCGTACGCACCGACCCAAAGAGATGAAAGTTTTTTGCTCCTTTTTTTCAAAAAAGGAGACCTTCCTTGAATGATCCTACCAATAATCTCGTTTTTGATACGTTTTAACTAAGTCTTCAAAAAACGGGACGAAACTCCCCCTTAGCGACATCGCGCGCTTTCCTGAGATCGTCCCAAAAGGGATGAGCCGGCCGCGATGTGCTTGCTGAGGGATTATCCCGATGGCTGCCGCACCCACGATCGACTTTCGTCGCAAACTGCTGCCGCTGGACGACGGCGCGGCGGGTTTGGACCAGACCGCCCCCGTTCCGTTCGACGCGCCGAGCCCGGAGGCGCCACTGGCGAACGGGCTGGCGGTGATCACGCCGAGCGTGGTCAGCAACGGCGCCGCACAGGCGATGCTGGTGCCGCTGGCCAGCAAAACCTATGGCGTGACCGGCGCCGGGATCAAAATCGGCATCTTGTCCGACAGTTTCAACCTGACCGGCGGCTATGCCGCGGACGTGGCCAATGGCAGCCTGGCCGCTGGGGCGACGGTGTTGAAGGAAGGCCCGGCTGGTAGCAGCGACGAAGGCCGGGCGATGGCCGAGTTGATCCACAAAATCGCCCCCAATGCGCAGATCGAGTTTTATTCGGCGTTCTATGGCGAGGCCGATTTCGCCAACGGCATCGCCGCCCTGACCGCCGCCGGCTGCAACGTGATTGTGGACGATGTTACCTATTTGACCGAGCCGTTTTTCCAGACTGGGGACGTGATCCAGACCGCGGTGCAAACGGCGATCAATGCCGGGGTGAGCTATTTCACCTCCGCCAGCAATGAGGGCAGCAATTTCTATCAGGCGTCGTTTACCGGGGTGAAAACCACGCTGACCGGGCTGGCCGGCAGCTATCTGGCGGAGAATTTCGGCACCGCCAGCGCGCCGGTGACGCGGCAGAGCCTGACCATCGCCAAGGGGGCGACCGCCAGCATCGACCTGCAATGGGACCAGCCTTTTGCCGGGATTGGCGGCAAGACCGGGGCGGCCAACAGCCTGGGCATGGTGCTGTACGACAGTTCCAACCACATCGTGGCCTATGCCACGATGAACGATGTGAACCGCAATCCGGACCAGATTCTGCAATTCACCAACACCACTGCCAGCACCGGGTTCAGCCTGGCGATTTTCACCAATGGCGGCAGCACTGTGCCGGGGCAGTTCAAATACATCGTCTACGGCCAGGGCACCACGATCAACGACCCGCATGCCGGCAAGGGCTCCGGCACGCTGATCGGGCATGAGGAGGTGGCGGCGGCCAACACGGTGGGGGCGGTGGCCTATACCCAAACCGCGGCCTATGGCGGCAAGAACGCGGTGGAGAGTTTTTCCTCGGTCGGGCCGGGCAGCTTGCTGTTCGACGCCAATGGCAACCGGCTGGCGCAGGCGACCAGCTCGGGCGGGGTGGATTTCATCGCCCCGGATGGTGCTGCGACCAATGTGTTCAACCCGTTCTATGGCACATCGGCCGCCGCGCCGAACGCGGCTGCGGTGGCGGCGCTGATGTTGCAGGCGAACCACACGCTGACCCCGGCGCAGGTGAGTGCGGATTTGCAGGCCTCAACCATCGGCGCCAGCGGCGGGGCCAGTGCGGCGGGGGCCGGGCTGATCCAGGCCCCGGCGGCGGTGAAGCTGGCGCTGGCGAGCAAGCCGAGCGTGGCCACCAGCACGCTCGCCACCCTAGCCGCCACGCCGACGACGGTGAGCAGCGCGCTGGGCCTGGTGAACGCCGACCCGAGCGCCACTGCCGATTTCTACGCCAGCCTGGACCCGCAGGCGGCGGCCTGGGCCCCTGATGCAGCGCCGCCGGTGGCGGCCAGCACCGCCGCCCTGGCGATGCTCAACAATCTCAATTTCGGTGTGCCGGTACTGACCGACCCGAACCCGCTCGGGGCCTGAGCCCGCGCAGCGGGGCGAGAAAACCCTTGCAGCGGGCGTGGGAATTAGTTAGTTAAATAAACATGCCGCAACCCCCTCCCCCCACCCAAGTTGATGCGCCGGAGCTTGCGCGGCGGCTGGGGGTGATTCTGGCGGCGTTGGCCGCGCTGGTGGCGGCGCAGTTCTTACGGCGGCCCGGGCTTTCCGAGTGGATCGTGCCGCTATGGCAGCACCTGACCCATGTGGCGCGACGGTTCGAGCGGGCGATGACCCGCAAGCCCCGCCGCCCGGCTAAGCGCCGCGATGCCGCGCCGGTTCGCGCGGTTACCGCCGTGGCAGCGGACCAACTGCGCCCGCGTAAGCCGCGCCTGCCGACCGGTCGGGGCTGGCTGGTGCGGGCGCTGGGCTATGAAGGGCGGGGCTACCGATCGCAACTGGAGGCATTGCTGGCCGAGCCGGCAATGCAGGCGGCAATCGCCGCGCTGCCAGGCGTGGGCCGGGTGCTGCGGCCGGTATGCCGCATGCTCGACCTGCCAGCCCCGCGCACCACCGCCGAAGCCGCCGCGATTGCCGCACGGCCGAAACGGGTGCGGCCAAGCCGGGCCAAACCGGTGGCGCTGCGGCCACGCGTGCGCGGATCGTGGCGGCCGCCGACGCCGTTGCGAAAATTGGGGTGAGGTGGGGTGGGTTTCGGCTTGGGTATTTTGTTGCGATTTAGCAATTACAACATATATAAGCCATTGAAGGATATCTTCTTTGTTTGAAAACAAAGAAGCAAAAAAACTTTATCACTTCTTGGCCTTCGGCGTACTCTCACCGGAGAGAGTACGCCGAAGGCTAGGCATGGATGAGGTTTTTTTGGTTCTTTTTGTTCACAAAAAGAACACCCTACCCCTTCCCTTTCCGCTTCACCTTCCCCCGCTTAGGCGCCAGCAACGCCTCCAGCCGCTCCAGCATTCGCAGCCCGACCGCGCGATTGCCGTGGCTATGCAGCACCGCGCGTTGGCCGCGCTGGGCGCGCGCCTGGCCGCGGGCCGGGTCTTGCAGGATAGGGGTGAGCAAAGCGTGGGCGTGGCTGAGGTCGGGCTCCGCCCAATGCTGCCCGGCGCCGTGCGGGTATTCGTCCGCCAGGACCGGGATTTCCCGCGCGCGCACCGGCAGCGCGGTGGTCGGGCTCATGAAATCGGTATTGCCGGACCAGTCCGTGCCGAGGGCGAGGCGGCCGAGGGCCATCGCCTCCCCCAGGCCGCGCCCGAAGCCTTCGGCACGATGCAGGGAGACGAAGCAATCGCAGGCATTGATCAGGCTGAGCACGCCGCGCGTGTCCAACGGGGTGTCGATGATTTTGATCTGCGGGTCTTGGGTGAAGTCCGCGCCCCAGTCCGAGCCGTGTTCGCCCTGCTTGACCTTCAGCACCAGTTGCAGGTCGGCAAAGGGGGTTTCGCGGCGCAGGTCGTCGAACAGGGTTTGCACGGCTTGCGGGTTTTTCCGCGCGGCGTAGGACGACATGTCGAAGAAATGCAGCAGCACGAAGGCGCTTTCGCGAATGCCAAAATGCCGGCGCGGCAGGAAGGGCATCGGCTCAAACTGCACCGCCTGGCCGACGAGGTGGCTGGTGAGGCCGGCGGCGGCGAGGCTGGACTGCACGAAGCGGGAGATGGCCCAGATTTCATCGAAACGCTGCAAGGCCGGCACCCAGGCGGAGGGGTAGGTGGGCAGTTCCCAGGCGGGGATGATGATGTTGATGCCGGCGGCGAAATCATTGCCACGGGCAGCGAAGGTTTCCAGGACGCGGTCCACTTCATCGCCGTTGATGTGGAAGATGCGGATGCCCGGCGGGACGTGATCCACCTCCAGCCCCGCCAGCAGGCTGTCATGCGCCGGGTCGGTGCGTTGGGCGTAGCGGAAAATATCGTAGACCTTCACGTCCAGCCGCATGGCGAGGCCGGCGCGGACATGGCTGCGCAGTTGCTCCCCCATGCCGATGGGCGCCCAGGGATGGCCGATGATGGTGATGGGAGTGTCGTCGATGCTGCCGGCCATCGTGGCTTATTCCCAGCTTTTCGCGGCGACCGCGTCGCGCAGGGCTTCCAGCCAGCGGTGGCCGTAGCCGGTATCGGGTTCAAGATGCGTGCCCTCGGCCCATTCGTTCCAGGCGTTGACGAACAGCAGCCGGTGATCGCCGAGGTGGAAGTTGCGGATCTCGTCGATTTTTTCCTCGACATAAACGCGGAAGGCGTCCGGGCTGATGGCGTCGAAGCTGGTGCCGCGCAGGGGTTGGCGGGCGGTGTTGTCCCAGCTGGGAAAAACGGCGGGGTAGCGGGGATAGGCCGAACTTTCCCGGGTGATGAAGGCGCAGGCGGTTTCGGGATAGTCGTAGCGGTAGCCATTCCAGCCGTCTTTGATGATTTCCGCCGTTTCAGTGGCCGGTACGGCGCGGCCATGCGGCGGGAATTCGACGCTGGCATCAAAGCCGATATCGGCCGGGCGCAGGCCTTGATCGACCGCCTCCATACTCTCGACATAGACCAGATGCACGCCGGGGAAGCCGGCCTGGGCAAAGGCGCGGCGGCAATCGGCGGCGAAGGCGGCGGGGTCGGGCAGCAACATCGGGCGGTAGACCAGGAACAGCGGCTTACCGGCGACGCGGATGTAGCGTGGGTCGGCGGCCTGGGCGATGACGTCGGCGATGATGGCGGCGAGGGTCGCGTCGTCATAGCTTTGGGCGAGCAGGATTTCCTTCGTGCCGCCGTCCCAATGCTTGGTCCAGTTTTCATTGGCCCAGCAGACGCACCAGTTGAAGGCGATAGCGGGATGGGCGCGCACGACGTCGAGCGGTTGCGACAGCACGCGGCGGGTGCCGAAATTGTAGTAGTAGACGCAGAACCCCTCGATCCCGTAGCGGGCGGCCAGGGCGGCCTGGGCGGCCAGCGCATCGGGGCTACGTAGGTCGTAGAAGCCGAGATCGGTCGGCAGATGCGGCTGGTAGTGGCCGGTATAGCTTGGCGTGGCCTTGGTGACGTTGGTCCACTCGGTGAAGCCTGGGCCCCACCAGAGGTTGTTTTCCGGTGTCGGGTGGAATTGCGGCAGGTAGAAGGCGAGGGTGCGGATGCGGTCCGCCTGGGCCAATGCGTCCCCCCAGCGGGCGACCAGGGCCTGCTGGTTGCGGGTGATGGTGCGCAGTTTGCGGCTGATGGAGCCGCGATTGGTGGAGACGCTGAGGTGGTGCACCACCACGGCGTCATGCAAGTAGCGGACGCGATGGCCATCGGCGAGCAGGCGGAGGCAGAGATCGGCGTCCTCGCAATAGGCGGGGCGGAAGGCTTCGTCGAACAAGGCGCCGGTGACCGCGCTGCGGCGGAGCATGAGGGCGGCGCCGGAGCAGTACATCACGTCGCGGTCGTAGCTGAAGCCGGGCTCATCCGGGTTGCGGAACAGGCCGACCATGCCGCTTTCACCGTTCGGCTTGATGAAGCAGCCGGCTTCCTGCAGGCGGCCATTGGGGTAGATCAGCTTCGGCCCGACGGCGGCGACGCCTGGCGTATCATCGAGGACCTGGACCATGCGGTCGATGGCGCCGGGTTGGACCTGGGTGTCGTTATTGAGCAGCAGGACATAGTCGCCACGGCAGCGGGCAAAGGCAGCGTTGCAGTTGGCGATGAAGCCGACATTGCTGGGCTGGCGGATGTGGACGAGGTTGGCGACCTGGGCGAGACCGGCCAGATCGGCGTCGGTCGAGGCGTCGTCGGCGACCACGATCTCGTAGGGTGCCGCGACGCCGGCATCGGCGATGGCCATCAGGCATTCGATGGTGATGGCGGCTTCGTTGAACACCGGGATGAGGATGGACAGGCGCGGCTGCGGATCGGCCGGCAGCCGCAGGCCGGCGAGGTCGGCGGCCGGCGATGCGCTTTCCAGCAGCACCGGGGCGGTGACGCGCACCTGATCTTTTTCCGCCTGACGATGGGCGGCGAGCCGGGCCCGCAGGCTGGCATAGGCCTCCGCGCCGGCGGCGGGCAGAATGGGTTGCGGTTGGCCGACGGACGGGGTGGAGACGGCAATGCGGGTTTCACTACCAAGTTGGCGGCCTTCGCTGCGGCCAATATCGAGAAAATGGCGCAGCGGCGGGGCTTTGAGCGCGGCGATATCGGGGTAGCGGGCCCAGTAGAGCGCGCTATCGAAGCGAGCGCTCGGCCGGCGTGCCTCCAGATCTCCGATCAGCGCAAAGTGGCGCAGCGCGTCGAGCGGATCGGACGGGGCATCGTGGTTATGGGCGATATACCAGGCGAGATCAAGGAACGGGTTGGGCGACAGGCCCTGGGCCAGGCCCTCGGTCAGGTAATGGCGCAACAGGCCTTGCGGCGGCGCGGCGGGGCCAAGTGCCTCCTGATAAAACGCCGGATCGAAATACGGGCCAGGGGCGGCGAGGTCGTATTCGAGCACATCCATCAACGCGTCGAGCGTTGCCGGTTCCCCCAGCAGCAGCGGGTCGCGGGCGGCGATGTAGTGCAGGTCGATCAAGGGATGCGGCGAGCGGGATTCGCTGATGCCGTATTCGAGGAAATGCAGCAGCGGGTCTTTGTCGGCTTCCGCAACATCGGGGTAGCGGGCGAGGTAGTAGCGGGCATCGAAATAATAGGAGAGCTTGGGGCGCTCGGCGATCGGCAGTGCCAGATAGCGCGCCACGGTGGAGACATCGGCACGGCCACCCTGCAACGCACCGCGAAACAACCCCTCATCAACGAAGGCGGCGCAGAGCAGGCGATGGGTGATGATGAAGCTATTCATGGATGCAGTGCTTTTCTGGCCACGCCCGGTCTGACACGTACGATGACGATCCTAGGGCCAGGGCGCACGCGAATGGAAATCTTCAGCCGCGGGCGCCGTCGTCACGCAAAATCGCCATCCAGTTTTCGACCACCGGCTTACTGGCAGCGTTCGGCAGCCGGCCCTCTGAGGCACCCGAGCGGAGGTAGTGTTCCAGGCCGGAGACCACATCGCCACGCGCGATCGCCTGGGCAACATCGCGGTAGGTGGCGCTGTAGAATGCCTCGTCCACCTCCGGCGGGCTGCCGAGGCGGCCTTCGAGGTAGCCAGAGTCGACAAAATGCTGATGCAGGTCGGGAATTTTGCCGGTGGCATAGGCATCGGCAATGTCCGGATAGGTCGCCAGATAAAATTCCTCGGAAAACGGCAGCGATGCCGCCAGGGATTGCAACAATGCGCGCAGCATACGGGCATCGATGGCGATTTTGGAGCGACTGGCGAGGCGCTCCCGGTTAATGCGCAGAGCCTGCAACAGGAGATCGATGTGAGGCAGATATGCTGTCGAAGGCACCTGGCAACGCTCCTGAAATTTTTCAGTGATCAGCAATAAAGAAGCAGGCGAAACTGGGCAACCGTCAATAAGGTTAAATCGTTGATTTACATATGTGGACGCAGCCGCGATTGCCGTGCTCGCAGTCAAGCGGGCATAGATTTACTGAAAACGGTGAATCAATCGGAAACCGCGCCGCAATCGTGTGACAGCGGGGCGTCATCAAAAGTCGCTACAGCGGCCTTTATGCTCCCAGTCACCATAACGGGTTGGCTCCGGGCCGGTCGGGCCGCCAATTTCCTTCGGCAGTGCCGGGCTCGGGGCAACCGGGGCGGTAGTGGCGATTGGCGCGGCGGGAAGTGTCGGCTTGGCTTCGGTCATGATTCATATTTCCGGATCAGTGGGATGATTTGCTGCGCCACCATGTCAGACGTCAGCGGCCCATCGACATGCCAGCGCACATAGCCGTCACCATCCACCAGGAAGGTTTCCGGCACCGTTTCCACCCCCCAATCGATGGCGGTGCGCCCAGGTTCGTCGATGGCACTGCGGCTATAGGGATCGCCCTCGCGTTCCAGGAACTGCAATGCAGAACTACGTTTATCCTTAAACGCCACCCCCCAAAGCGGCATACCCGCGGCTTTCAACTCAAGCAACACCGGATGCTCGGTCACGCAAGGTTGCGACCACGACGCCCAGAAATGCACCAAAACCGGCTTGCCACCGTTGAAGATGTCCACCGCCTGAAACCCATCGCCGCTAATTCCAGGCAGGCGGAAGCCGGGAATCCGCTTGCCGCTAAGCACGCTTGGGGTGCCGCGCATATCCGGGTCGCCGCGCAGCCATTGCCGCCACGCATACCAGCCGCCACCACCAAGCCCGGCGAGCGCCACAACCGGCAACGAGAACAAAAAAGCGCGGCGAAGATTCATTGCGGCGGGGGCTCCTGGATCATCGCCTCACAATCTCGGCTTTCTCCCTCAATCCCACAAGGCACCCTAGCGGGTGTTGGCGGGCGGGTTCCACTGGCCAGACTTTTTCAACGCATCGGCAACCTCTGGCGGCATGTAGGTCTCATCATGTTTGGCCAACACTTCGCTCGCCTGGAACGTCCCATCGGCACGCAATGCCCCCAGGGCTACCACCCCCTGCCCCTCGCGGAACAGATCCGGCAGCACACCCGCATAGTCCACCGTCACCGCCGCTTTGCCGTCCGTTACCCGAAACCGCGCCACCGGCTTACCGTCCTGGCGCGCCTGGGCCACGCTGCCGGTTTCCACCAACCCGCCGATCCGGAACGTCCGCCCCACGCTCGGGGCTTTGCTGGCAATATCGGCCGGCGCCAGAAAGAACACCATGTTGTCGCGCAAGGCGGTGAGCGCGAACGCCGTCGCCGCCCCCAACCCGGCGAGGCACACCAGCAGCACCACCAGCCGGCGATGCTTACGGCTCATCGCCATCAGCGCGCCCGCGGGTCGAGTTGCGCCAACCGCCGCCGCGCCTGTCGCAAGCGCGCCACCGCCGCCCACGACAATGCGCCCGCAACCAGCGCCGTCAGCCCATAGGCCGAAAGAATATACGGTAAATGCGTCATGCGTTCCCTTCCCGCGCCTGTGCCAGCAACAGGCCGCGGATACGTCGTTCCATCACCGCCGCCCGCAGCCGCGCCATCACCAGCGCGCCAAACCCCAGCGAAAATCCCAAAGCCGAGAACAACAGCGGCCACAGCATCCGGCTATCCATCGTCGGGCTGCCAGACAGCGTAATGCTGGCCGGCTGATGCAGCGTGTTCCACCAATCGACCGAGAACTTGATAATCGGCAGGTTCACCACCCCCACCAGGGCCAGGATCGCCCCGGCCCGCTGCCCGCGCTCCGGGTCATCGAAGGCCCGCACCAGCGCCACATGGCCAAGATAGAGAAAAAACAGCACCAGCACCGAGGTCAGCCGCGCATCCCACACCCACCAGGCGCCCCACATCGGCCGCCCCCAGATGCTCCCGGTCGCCAGCGCCACCGCCGTCACCGCCGCGCCAACCGGGCTGATTTCCGCCGCCGCCAAATCCGCCAGCGGATGCCGCCACACCAGCGACAGCACCGAACAGACCGCCAACGCCAGATAGCCGGAACTCGCCAGCCAGGCCGCCGGCACGTGAATATAGATAATCCGCATCGCGTCGTGCTGGATCCGGTCCGCCGGGGCAAAAAACATCCCCCAGCCAATCCCCACCACCAGCAGCACCAACGCCGCGACGGTCAAATACGGCTGCACCCGCGCCGCCAGTCGCAAAAAGCGCCCAGGGTTGGCAAAACGATGCAGCACGTGTCCGGTGCGCGCGGGGGATGTGGCGATCTGGTTCACGCCGCTACCATACGCGCCTTGCCGCCATGTTTGAAGCGCCCACGGCCCCGCGCTATGCAACCTTGCCGAGATGTCACAGACCGCAAACCATGCGCTAGATCAATGCACGCCCACCCGAACCCACCTTTGCAGGAGAGCATAGCCCGATGGCCTATTGGTTGGTGAAGTCCGAACCCGACGCCTTCAGCTGGGCGCAACAGGTCCTCAACGGCATCGAACCCTGGACCGGCGTGCGCAACCACATGGCGAAAAACAACCTCAAAGCCATGCGTACCGGCGACCTCGCCTTTTTCTACCACTCCAACATCGGCAAGGAGATCGTCGGCGTCGTCCGCGTCGTCCGCGAAGCCTACCCCGACCCCACGGTAGAACCCGGCGAAAAAGGCGACTGGGTTTGCGTCGATATGCAGGCCGTCGGCCCCATGCCCCACCCGGTCACCCTCGCGGCCATGAAGGCCGATCCGGCCTTTGCCGACCTCGCACTGATCCGCATGTCCCGCCTGTCGGTGCTGCCGGTCACGCCGGAGCACTGGGCCGCCATCTGCCAGCGCGGCGGCTGGCCGGCATGACCTGGCAGCCGCTCTGCCGGCTGGATGCGCTGGAGGATGGCGGCTCACAGGGCTTCCCCGCCCCACCCGGCAGCTTCATCGGCCTGTTCGCCGTCCGCCAGGCCGGCACCGTCTACGCCTACCTCAATTCCTGCCCGCATATCGGCGTGCCGCTCGACTGGCTGCCCAACCGCTTCCTCTCCACCGATGGCCGCCGTATCATCTGCGCCATGCACGGCGCCGAATTCACCATCGCCGAGGGCAAATGCATCGCCGGCCCCTGCCTCGGCGACCATCTGCAACCGGTGCCGGTCCGCATCGAGGGCGACATGGTGCTTGTGCAGGATGACGCGTTGCGATAGGCGAAACCGTCGCCTGGGGGTGGACGACGCACAGGGAATGGGAGACGCCAAATGTCCGATACGCTCTTTCCGGTCAAACCGGAGATCGCCGCCAGCGCCATCGTCAACGCCGACACTTACGCGGCGATGCAAGCCCAGGTGGCCGCCGACCCCAACGGCTTCTGGGCCGAGCAAGCCAAGCGGGTCGCCTGGATCAAGCCGCCCAGCAAAACCGTCAGCGGCGATTTCCACGGCGACGTCAAAGTCAGCTGGTATGAAGACGGCACCTTGAACGCCTCCGTCAGCTGCCTCGACCGCCATCTCGCCACACGCGGCGACCAGGTCGCCATCATCTGGGAAAGCGACGACCCCAACGTCTCGGAAAAAGTCACCTACCGCCAGTTGCATGAACGCGTCTGCCGCTTCGCCAATGCGCTGACCGCCTTGGGCGCGCAAAAAGGCGACCGCATCTGCATCTACCTGCCCATGGTGGTAGAAGCCGCTGTTGCCATGCTCGCCTGCGCCCGCATCGGCGCCATCCACACCGTCGTCTTCGGCGGCTTCTCGCCCGATAGCCTGGCCAACCGCATCCAGGATGCCGGGGTCAAAATCCTCATCACCGCCGACGAAGGCCGGCGCGGCGGCCGCAAAGTGCCGCTCAAAACCAACGCCGATGCCGCCATCGCCCATTGCCCGACCATCGAAAATGTCGTCGTGGTCAAAGTCACCGGCGGCGCCGTGCCGATGCAGCCCGGCCGCGATCACGACTACGCCACCATCTGCGCCGCCGCCTCGCCGGTCTGCCCGCCGGTCGAAATGGCCGCCGAGGACCCGCTGTTCATCCTCTACACCTCCGGCAGCACCGGCAAGCCGAAGGGCGCGCTGCACACCACCGGCGGCTACATGGTCTGGGCGGCCTACACCCACAAGCTCGTCTTCGACTACCGCGACGGCGAAATCTACTGGTGCACCGCCGATGTCGGCTGGGTCACCGGTCACACCTATATCGTCTACGGCCCGCTCGCCAACGGCGCCACCACCCTCATGTTCGAGGGCGTGCCCACCTGGCCGGATGCCGGTCGCTTCTGGCAGGTGGTCGATAAACACGCGGTCAATATCTTCTACACCGCCCCCACCGCCATCCGCAGCCTGATGCGCGAAGGCACCGGCCCGGTGGAAGCCACCAGCCGCAAATCGCTGCGCATCCTCGGCAGCGTCGGCGAACCCATCAACCCCGAAGCCTGGCTCTGGTACTACCGCCATGTCGGCGACAGCCGCTGCCCCATCGTCGATACCTGGTGGCAGACCGAAACCGGCGGCATCCTCATCTCGCCGCTCCCCGGCGCGGTGGCGCAAAAACCCGGCTCCGCCACCCTGCCGCTGCCCGGCGTGCAGCCCTGCCTGCTCGATGCCGAAGGCAACCTGCTCTCCGGCGCCACCGAGGGCATGCTCTGCCTCAGCGCCCCCTGGCCCGGCATGATGCGCACCGTCTACGGCGACCATGACCGCTTCGTGCAAACTTATTTCTCCACCTTCAAAGGCTACTACTTCACCGGCGACGGCGCCCGCCGCGACGAAGATGGCTATTACTGGATCACCGGCCGGGTGGACGACGTCATCAACGTCTCCGGCCACCGCATGGGCACCGCCGAAGTCGAAAGCGCCCTCGTCGCCCATGCCCTGGTGGCGGAAGCCGCCGTGGTCGGCTTCCCGCACGACATCAAGGGCCAGGGCATTTATGCCTATGTCACCCTCAACGCCGGCGTCGAACCTACCGAGGCGCTGCGCAAAGAACTGGTCGCCTGGGTGCGCAAGGAAATCGGCCCCATCGCCGCGCCCGATGCCATCCAATGGGCGCCCGGCCTGCCGAAAACCCGCTCCGGGAAAATCATGCGCCGCATCCTGCGCAAAATCGCCGCCAATGAAATCGACGGCCTCGGCGATACCTCCACCCTGGCCGACCCCGGCGTCGTCACCGACCTCGTCGCCAGCCGCGTCGGCTGAACGGCTCACTTCCCTTCCCTTCTCCCTCTCCCGCACTTAGCGGGAGAGGGTCGGGGTGAGGGTCGAAAGTCCAGAAAAGTCCGCCTTTTTTGAAAAAAAGGCGCAAAAAACTTCCCTATTTTTCCTCTGATTATATTCTGATACCGTAACAAAATCGACACGATTAGCCCCGATCCCACGAGGCCCGTTTTTGCCCCGCCTGCCACGGCGGGCGGATCGGCCCGGGCGACCACGGCTTCTCCCGCACCACGCGCGGCGTTCGCACCCGCACCTTGCGCGGGCGCACCGCCGCCGCCGGCTTTGCCGGCACCGGCCCCACCTGCACCCCTAATATCCACCCCAACGGCCGCAACACCCGGCCCACGCCCGGCACCGCCTCCAGCAAGGCCACCATCTCCGGCTCCGCCAGCAGCGCCGCCAACTGGCTGCCATAGCCCGCCGCCTCCCAGCCCAACGCGCGCACCAACCAACCATGCCCAGACGGTAACCGCACCCGCGGCGTCGTCCGCGCTACGGCCGGCACTGGCGACATTGGGGGCGCCTTGCGCACCCGCACCACCGCCGGCCCCAGCCGCAACCGAGCAAACCGCTGCACCCGCCGGTTCAACCAGCCCCAAAGCGGCACGATCACGGCAAAAAATTTCGGGTCACGCAAAAACCGCCGCGCCACCAGCGCCGCCATCCCACCCACAATCAACCCCAACCGCCGCACCAACTCCGGTGCAGCGTCGCTCAAGCGCGAATTGGGAGTTTGTTGGATCATAACGTTAATATTAACAACTAACGCCGCCCTCTGCAACCCCTTTCCTACTCCCTCTCCCGCACTTGGCGGGAGAGGGTTGGGGTGAGGGTCGAAAATCCAGAAAGGCCCGCCCCCTTTTGAAAAAAGGCGCAAAAACCTCCCAACTTTAACCCCCAACCCAACCCGAGAAAGCACGGCAACCCCTCTCTTCCCCCCTCTCCCGCGCTTGGCGGGAGAGGGTCGGGGTGAGGGTCGAAAATCCAGAAAGGCCCGCCCCCTTTTGAAAAAAGGCGCAAAAACCTCCCAACTCTAGCTCCCCCGCAACCCGGGAAAGCACGGCAACGCGCAGACTCAGTTGCAGTCCTTTTTGTTCACAAAAAGAACACCTTACCCCAACTTCCGCCGCGTCGTATGCACCACCCCCGCCGCCTTCAGCGCCGCCACTTCCTCCGGCGCGAAGCCAAACTCGGCGAACACCTCATCGGTATGCTGGGCATAGGTCGGCGGCTTGCTCCGCGTCCCCCCCGGCGTGCGCGACAGTTTGATCGGCGTGCCCAAGCCTTTGTAATCATCCAGCTCGGTCACCATCTGCCGCGCCACCGTGTGCGGGGCGACCATGGATTCGTCCACATGCAGCACCGGCCCGGCCGGCAGCCCCATTTTCAGCAGCTTGATGCACAGCTCATGCCCATCCTGCTCCGCCAGCACCGCCGCGAACTCGGCCATCAGCGCCGGCCGGTTTTGCAGCCGGTCGGCATTTTTCAGGAAGCGCGGGTCACGCCCCAGTTCCGGGCGGCCGAGCGCGTCGCAGAGTTTGGTGAACTGGCCATCATTGCCAGACGCCACGAAAATCTCACAGGTCTTGGTCGGGTATTTCTCATACGGCGCCAGGTTCGGGTGCGGATTGCCCAACGGCGCCGGCCGCTTGCCGTTCAGGAAGAAGTTCGGCGCCTGTGGGTGCAGCAGGGACATGCCGCAATCATGCAGCGTCATATCCAGATGCTGCCCCCGGCCGGAGGTCTTGCGCTCATGCAGCGCCATCAGGATGGCGATCACCGAGTAGAGCCCGGTGGCGATGTCCACAATCGGCGTGCCCATCCGCAGCGGCCCGGTCGTCGGGTCGCCGTTAATGCTCATCAACCCCGTCATCGCCTGCAAAATCGCGTCATAGCCGGGCAGCCCGCCCAGCGGGCCGTCGGCGCCAAAACCGGACACCCGGCAATGGATCAGGCCGGGAAAGCGCGGCTCCAGGTCCTTCTCATAGCCCAGGCCCCATTTCTCCATGCCGCCCGGCTTGAAGTTCTCCACCAGGATATCCGCGCCCTCCAGCATCCGCAGCAGCACCGCCCGGCCTTCCGGCTTGGACAAATCCAGCCCGATCGCCCGCTTATTGCGATTCACGCCAATGAAGTAGCTGGCATCCTCCCCCTTGAACGGGGGGCCCCATTCGCGGGTTTCATCGCCCTGCGGCGGCTCAATCTTGATCACGTCGGCGCCGTGATCGGACAGCACCATGGTGCAATACGGCCCGCCCAGCACGCGGGTCAGGTCAATCACCTTCAGCCCGGCCAGCGCGCCCGGCGACATAGCAAGCCCCTTGCCGGGTTGCAGATTGGTGTCACTGGCCATGCTCATCCGGCCGTCCTCCTCATTGCTGCCCGGTCCTGGCCCCAACGGCGCGGATGCAGGCGGGCACTGGTATTGCCACAGCCAACGCCCCATCGAAAGCCCCAGCCGGCGCGGCGGCCAACCGGTGCCATTCATCGCCAGTTTACCGTTCGCGCGTATTCAAACGCTCACGGGCATGTTTCCTTCCGAAACTGTAGGAGTTTGATCCAAAATGAAACTTTCTGTTACCAGCCGAATCTATGGCGGCTTCACGGCAATCGCCTTGATCGGCTTGGGAACTGCTGGCTTTGCCGCCTGGCAGTTAGCCTCCGTGACCACCGATGTCGCACTGATGCAGC
This sequence comes from uncultured Rhodospirillales bacterium, assembly GCA_903893975.1. Lineage (GTDB taxonomy): Bacteria > Pseudomonadota > Alphaproteobacteria > Acetobacterales > Acetobacteraceae > CAITOL01. Next base: position 63,384 of record CAITOL010000168.1, read on the forward strand.
GCTATTCCAACAGCGCCGTCCGCGCTCTCGAAATTGACAAAAAACTGGAAGTGCAGCGCCGTGCCATCCTCCGCTTCAGCGTCACCGGAGAAGCGGACGCCCTCAAGGAAGCCCGGCAGGCCGAAGCCGCCAGCCGCACCATGACGGAAGAGGGACTTACCACCACCGCGTCCGAGCAACGCAAAGCGGGCTATCGCATCGTTCGCGGCAAATTGGTCGAGTATGAAGCCGCTGTCTCCAGCATCGAAACCGACCTCGGGGCCATGTACAGCTTCCGTGACAAGATGTATCAGTCCGGCGAACGCGACGAGCAACTTTATGCCGCCCTGTCTGCCTTCGCCGCTAAAAGCGGAAACACGAGCTTCGGCGACGCCGTCGACGCCTTGCACAACGCCGTGCTGCAATGCCGCATCGCCAATTTGCGCTACCAAAGCCTGGCCGAAGCCGGCGAACTCACCAAGTTTGATGCGGCATACGGCAAAGCCGTCGCCCTGGTCGCCCAAATCAAGCAGATGGCCGTTCCGGGCGCCGCCGATCTGGTCAACCCGATCGAGGCGGCCATTGACGCCTATGCCACCAACTTCCGCAGCTACGTGCAAAAGCGCCAGTCGGTGGACAACCTGCGCGACAACGTGCTGCGCAAGCTGTCGATCGAAGCTGGAACCCATATGGCCGACCTGATCGCCTCCTTGCGCGCCGACCTCACCGCCGAAACGGACTCTGCGGTCTCCCGGGTCTCCGCGCTGACCACCACGCAGGAGGTGCTCGCGGTCCTCGGCCTGGTTGCCGCCCTGCTAATCGCCCTCGTGCTCGGGCGCGGCATTGCCAACCCGCTGGCTGGCATCACCGCCGCCATCAGCCGCCTCGCCGCAGGCGATAAAACCTCCGCCGTCCCCTCGCGGGACCGCACAGACGAAATCGGCGCCATCGCCGCCGCCGTCGAAGTCCTGCGCGAAAACGCCATCGTGGCCGATCGCCTTGCCGCCGAGCAACTGGCCGAAACGGCGGCCAAGGCCGAACGCGCCACCCGGCTCGATCGCCTGTTCTCCAGCTTCGAAACCAAAGTCGGCGAACTGGTGCAAACCCTGACCTCCGCCTCCACGGAACTGGAAGCCACCGCGCAATCCATGTCCAGCGTCGCCGGGGAAACCCAAGGCCGCACCACCACCGTCGCCGCCGCCGCCGAACAAGCCTCCAGCGGCCTCAGCACGGTTGCCAGCGCCTCGGAGGAACTGGCAACCTCCATCAGCGAGATCACCCGCCAGGTCGCCCAATCGGCGCAGATGACCGAACGCGCCGCCGCCGATGCCCGCCGCGCCGATCCCATCGTCCAGGCGCTCGCCGATGGGGCGCAGAAAATCGGCGACGTCGTCGGCCTGATCACCAACATCGCCAGCCAGACCAACCTGCTGGCACTCAACGCCACCATCGAAGCCGCCCGCGCCGGCGATGCCGGTAAGGGCTTCGCCGTCGTGGCGTCGGAAGTAAAAAGCCTCGCCCAGCAAACCGGCAAGGCGACGGAGGAAATCGCCCAGCAGGTCGGCCAGATCCAGTCGGCCACCAAAGACGCCGTCACCGCCATCCAAGGCATCAGCCGCGCCATTGCTGAAGTCAGCTCCGTCGTCACCTCCATCGCCGCCGCGGTGGAAGAACAGGGTGCCGCCACGGCGGAAATCGCCCGCAACGTGCAGCAATCCGCCGCTGCCACTCAGGATGTCGGCCGCAACGTTGTCGGCATCAGCGACGCCGCCACCCAAACCGGCGCCGCCGCCTCCCAGGTGCTCAGCGCCGCCGGAGACCTGTCGCAGCAGTCGGACGCTTTGCAGCGCGAAGTCGCCACTTTCCTCGATGCCGCCAAGGCCGCCTAGCACGCGGCCAACCACAAAAAAGGGCGGCACGCCAAAGCGTGCCGCCCTTTTTTTGTCGCCGGCGAATGCCGTCAGACGTAGTGCTCGGCCAACGGCGAAAAGCCGTTGAAGCGCTGGCTGGCATAGGTGGTGGTGTAAGCCCCGGCCGCCAGGATCTCGATCCGGTCGCCAGCGGTCAGCGCCAAAGGCAGCCGGTAATTGCTGCGCTCATATAAAATATCGGCGCCATCGCAGGTCGGGCCGGCAATCGCCACCGGGCCGGTCTCGCCGCCATCATGCGCGGTGGTGAACCGATACTTGATCGCCTCGCCCTCGGTTTCCGCCAGCCCGCCGAAGCGGCCAATATCGAGATACACCCAGCGTACCGGGTCGGTCGGGTCCTTGCGGCTCACCAGCACCACCTCGGCGGCAATCACCCCGGCATCGCCGACAACGGAGCGGCCCGGCTCGATCAGCATTTCCGGCAGCGCGTTGCCGAAATGCTCGGTCATCGCGCCCATGATCGCATCAGCGAACTGGCCAAACTCCGGCACCTCCTCGCGGTAACGCACCGGAAAGCCGCCGCCGAGATTGACCATGCGAATGTTCACCCCCGCATCGCGCAGATCGGTGAACAGCATCGCCACCTTGCCAATGGCAGCCTCGTAGCTGCCCGTGGTGGTCTGCTGGCTGCCGACGTGGAACGACAGCCCATACGGGTCCAGCCCGAGTTCAGCCGCGCGCAGCATCAGCGTACGGGCATTGGCGACCGTGGTGCCAAACTTGCGCGAGAGCGGCCAGTCCGCGCCCTCATTCTCCACCAGAATGCGGCAATACACCCGGCTGCCCGGCGCCAGCTGCGCCAGCTTGTCGAGCTCCTCGGCCGAATCGAAGGCGAACATGTCCACGCCCGCGGCAAAGGCCCGCGCGATGGCCGAGCTCTTCTTGATCGTGTTGCCGAAGCTGATCCGCTCCGGCGCGGCGCCCGCCGCCAGGCACATCTCAATCTCCTCGATGCCCGCGGCATCGAAGCTGCTGCCCAGCGCCACCAGCCGATCAAGGATCGGCCGCGCCGGATTCGCCTTCACAGCGTAATACACGCGCGCCAACGGCAAGCCAGCGCTGATCCGGCGGAAATTGGCTTCCACGCGATCAACGTCCAGAACCAGGCACGGCGTCGCCGGCTGATGGTCAGCAAGAAAACGAGCGACTTTTGAGGTCATCGCGCGCACTCCCCGGATGAATAACCCGCCTGAGAAAGGCGACGGGCCATGATTGCGAAACGGTCGAACGAACCAGCGACCAGACGATTGCCAGAACGCTTGACGTCGTTACGTAACCCGTATCACCAGGGATGGGGGCCAGAGGCACGTGCGTTGCTGCGTAGGAGGGCGGGAATAAGACCCCTCCCCCCCCAGCGCAAGTGATTTTTTCACCATGTCGGAAACGCTGTTAAACCCCCAGCGCATAGGCCCAGGTCAAGGCCGGCGGCAGGCTCACCGCAACCTCGCTTCCCACCGGATGCCGCGCCGCCGTGCCCAGTTCCAACGTCTCAATCCGCGCCCCCAGCAGCTCCAGCTCATAGATCGTCTGGGTGCCCTGGTAGCGCATATCCCGCACCACGGCCTGGAACCGGTTTGCCTCACCTTCCGCCACCCCCAGCCGCACATTCTCCGGCCGCAGCGCCAATGTCACCGCGCCGCCGACCACGCCGGAATCCGGCATCCAGGCCCGCACCACCTGGCCATTCGGCGCTTCAATCTCGCCGTAATCCCCCTCTCGCCGCCGCAGCGTGCCGCGAATCAGATTGGTCGCCCCGGTGAACTCGGCGACAAACAAATCCGCCGGCCGGTTATAGATCGCTTCCGGCGACGCCAGCTGCCGCAGCTTGCCGCCTTGCATCACCCCGATGCGGTCGCCCAGCACCACCGCCTCGGCCTGATCATGCGTCACATACAGCGCCGTCAGCCCGGCCTTTTTGATAATCCGCCGCAAATCATCGCGCAGCCGCAGCCGCAACTGCGCATCCAGGTTGGACAGCGGCTCATCCAGCAGCAGCAGCCGCGGCGCATAAACCATAGACCGCGCCAGCGCCACGCGCTGCATCTGCCCGCCCGAAAGCTGCGTCACCGGCCGGTCGGCATAGGCCGCCAGATCCACCAGCTCCAACGCCTCCGCCACCGCCGCCTCCATCGCCGGCCGGCTCATTTTGCGCGTGCGCAGCGGGTAGGCGACATTCTGCCGCACCGTCATATGCGGCCACACCGCGTAGGACTGGAACACCATCCCCACATTGCGCAGCCGCGGCGGCACCAGCACCCCCTTGCCCGGCGCGGACACCAAATCCCCGCCGAGGCTGATCTCCCCGCCCGTCGGATGCTCCAGCCCGGCCACGCAGCGCAAGGTCGTGGTCTTGCCGCAGCCAGACGGGCCCAGCAGCACCACAATCTCCCCGGCAGCGACGGTAAAACTCACCCCATCCACCGCCGGCTTGCCGGTCGGGAACACTTTGCGCAAATCGCTGATTTGGAGTTCAGCGCTCATCGGTGACAGCCGCGTTCAATGTTCATTGCCGATAGCCATAGACCGTGTTCCATTCCTCCAGCCATTTATCCCGCAAGCCGGCGAACTCGCTGAATTTTGGCACCCAAACCTTGGCGGTCTTCGGGTCAAACCCCTCCGGAATAAACGGCGGCACTTTCAGGCTGGTCAGATTACCCTGATCCTTAATCGTGAACGCCTGCCCTTCTTCGGACAGCGACCAGTCGAGGAACAATTTCGCCGCATTCGGATTGGCCGCCGTCTTCGGAATCCCGGTGGCATAGGGCACGATCGGCACCCCCTCAGGCGGAAAGAAAATCTCCACCGGCGCCCCGTCCCGCTTCTTCGGCAGAATGGCGTTGTAGATCAGCGGCGCGATCGACACTTCCCCCCGTACCAGCGCATCAGCCAGCGGCGCGCCAGACGGATACAGCGCCGGCTTGGTCGCCGCCTGCCGCGCCCAGTAATCCTCCCCCAGCACCTGGCGCTCGAACATAATCCGCGTCCACGTCGTCCCGCCGGACGGCGCGATCACCTGCCCAATCGCGCCCTTCTCATAACCCGGCCGGGTCAGATCCATCCAGGATTTCGGCGGTGCCTTCACCAGTTCGGTGTTATAGGCAATGCTCCAGGCCGGCGTCAGCCGCGGCCACAGCTTCGGCGAAATCAACGCCTCCGGCAGATAATCCGTCGCATTCGGCGGCGCATAATCGGCGAAGATCGCCTCAATCTCCTTCATCAACCCACGGTCGGAGTGGTCGATCACATCCGCCGCCAGCTTGCCCGCCGCCGCCTCGGTCTTGATCCGGGTAATCAACTGCCCGCCCGAGGCGCGCACCATCTCCACCCGAATGCCGGGGAAGCGCTTATTGAACGCGCCGATCACCTCCTGCTCCACCTCGGTAAAGCTGGCGGTGTAATACACCATCCGCCCTTCCTTCTGCGCCGCCGCCACCAAGGCGGCCGGCGGGGTGAACGGCGCGAAAGCCTGCGCCCGACCCGCCACCACCAACCCGGCAGAGGCGGCCAGCAACGTACGACGGCTGAGCCTGGACATGCGGCACTCCTTCCCGATTATTGCCGATAGCCGTAGATCGCGTTCCATTCCTCGATCCACTTGTCATGCAACGCCACGTAGCCGGCATTCTCCGGCAGCCACAGCTTCGTCGTCTTCAGATCCAGCCCTTCCGGCACGTAAGGCGGCACCTTCAACGCCGACAGGCTGCCCTGATCGCGGCTGACAAATTCCTGCCCCTCGGCGGATAGCGACCAGTCCAAGAACAAGCGCGCCGCGTTCGGATGCGGCGCCGTCTTCGGAATCCCGGCGGCATAGGGGGAAACCGGCACGCCCTCCTTCGGGAACACAATGCCAATCGGCGCCCCATCCCGCATCTTCGGCAGCACCGCGTTCAGCAGCACCGGGCAAATGCTCACCTCGCCCCGCACCACCGCATCCGACAGCGGCCCGTTGGACACTTGCAGCATCGGCTTGGTCGCCGCCTGCTTGGCCCAGTATTCCTCGCCCAGCACCTGCCGCTCGAACATCACCCGCGTCCAGGTCGTGCCGCCAGACCCGGCAATCACCTCGCCGATCTGACCGGGCTTAAACCCCGGCCCGGTCACATCCCACCAACTCGTCGGCGCCTTGTCGATCAGCGCGGTGTTATAGGTAATCGTCCAGCTCGCCATGATCCGCGGCCAGAGTTTCCGCGACGCCTGCGCATCCGTGCGATAATCCGCCGCATTCGGCGGCGCGTAATCGGTGAACAGGTCCGCGATTTCCAACATCGAACCCCGGTCGGAATGATCCACCACATCGGCAATTAACTTACCCGTCGCCGCCTCGGTCTTAATGCGGGTAATCAACTGCCCGCCCGACGCCCGCAGCAGCTCGATTTTCACCCCCGGAAACCG
>CAITOL010000169.1 GCA_903893975.1 uncultured Rhodospirillales bacterium
AATCAGCGCCACTGTGCAGTTGCTGGACTTCAGCGAGGCCAATCTCTCCAGCCAACTCGCCCGCATCCACGAACAGATGGCCTCCGTCATCGCCGCCCCTAGCGCCGAAGCGCGCAATAGCGGGCTGGAACTGGAAGCGGTGGTGCAGGTGACCGAGACGGCGGCCAATCAGATCATGGAAGCCGCCGAGGCCATCGGCGATTGGCTGCAAGGTGGCAACCGCGATGCGGAGGGCCTCGAATCGGTAGCCAACCGCATCAACAGCATCTTTGAAGCCTGTAGCTTCCAGGACCTCACCAGCCAGCGCATCCGCCGCGCCATCGCACATCTGCAAAAGGTGGACACGATGCTGACCGCGCTCGCCCCCGGCGGCGTCGCGCCCGACGAAATCCCCTTGCCGGACCCGGTCGGCATCATGCCGGTCGGTGGCACCGGGATGGACTTGCAGCAGGACGCGATCGACGCGCTGTTCGGCTAAAACCCGTAAAACCGCGCCGCCGTCGCGCCGAACACCGCCGGATGCAGTGCCGCCGGTACTAAGTCCTGCGCGGTGGCGAGCCACTGTTGATAGGAACTGGCCAAGGTCACCACCGGCCAGTCACTGCCCCACATCAGCCGCGCCGGGCCGAAACAGTCCAGCAGATGGTCGGTGGTGCGGCGCAGATCCTCCGCCGTCCAGCCGGGTGCAGCCTCCGTCACCAGGCCGGACAGCTTGCAGCACCAGTTGGTTTCGCGCGCGATCAGCCGGATATCATGCGCCCAGGCGACGAATTCGCCCGCCGCGATCGCCGGCTTGCCGGCATGATCCAGCACGCAGGGCAAATCCGGATGGCGTGCGGCCACCGTCGTCATCAGCGGCAGATGCGCCGGCTTGGCCAGCACATCCAGCCGCAGCCCCGCCGCCGCCATCGCCCGCAGCCCCGGCTGCACCGCCGGGCGGATGATCCAGTTGCGGTCGGCGATGTCCTGCAACATCGGCCGCAGCCCTTTCAGCAGCCCATCATCGGCCAGTTCGGCAATGCGCCCGGGCGCGTCGGCGGCGGCCAGATCGGTCCAGCCGACCACGCCGCGCACCAGCCCGGCGGATTGCCGGGCGGTGGCGAGCAAAAATGCCGTCTCCGCCTCGGTTGGTGCGGCCTGCACCAGCACGGTGGCCCGCACCGGGCCGAGCAATGGCCGCAAATCCGCCAGCCCGTAATCGCGGCAGATCGGTAAATCCGGGGTCAGCCAGCCATAATCGCCGCGCGCGATCTGCCAGACATGGTGGTGTGCATCGACGATCACGGCGTCGGTGCCCCATCCGGCACCAGCCCGGTGGCGCGCAGATCCCGCCACAGCGCGCCGGGAATGGGAGCGGCCAGCATCGCCGCGTTCTGCCGCACCTCCGCCGCGTTGCGCGCGCCGGGGATCACCGCCGCCACCACCGGATGCGCCGCACAAAACTGCAACGCTGCCGCCTTCACATCCACCTGATGCCGGGCGCAGACCGCCGCAATCGTCTGGGCGCGGGCGACCATCTCGGCTGGGGCCGTCTCGTAATTAAACGTCGTGCCGCCGGCCAGCAGCCCGGAATTATACGGCCCGCCGAGCACGCAGCGCACCCCCCGCGCGGCGCAGGCGGGAAACAATTGGGCCAGCGCGGTGTGGTCCAGCAAGGTGTAGCGCCCGGCAACCAGCAGCACATCCGGGCGGGCGTGTTCCAGCGCCTCCAGGCACGGCTCCACCCCATTCACCCCCAGCCCCCAGCCGCCGATCACCCCCTGGCGGCGCAACTCGGTCAGATAGACCGCCGCCCCTTCCAGCGCCTCCCGCATGCGGTAGGTCCAGGCCGGCCCGTGCCAGTCCGCGCTCACGTCGTGGATGTAGACCAGATCGATCCGCGACAGCCCGGTGCGCGCCAGGCTGTCCTCGATCGACCGCGCCGCCCCGGCGGCGGAATAGTCGAACCGGCGCTGAAACGGCAGCGCGTGCACGAAGCCCTCGACCTCCTCCGGCAGATCGCGCGCGGCCCGCAGCAAGCGGCCGACTTTGGTGGACAGGGTGAAACTGTCGCGCGGGCGCTGGCGCAGCGCCGCCCCCATACGCAACTCAGACAGCCCGGCGCCGTAATGCGGCGCGGTGTCGTAATGCCGGATGCCCGCATCCCAGGCGGCATCGAGGCTGGCGGCGGCATCGGCCTCCGCCACCGGGGCGAATAAATTGCCCAACGGCGCCCCGCCCATGCCCAGCGGCCCATGCCAGTCGGGGGCGGCGCTCATCGGCTGCCATCCGGCGGGATCACGCCCTTGGTTAGCAGCACATTGCCGTAAAACCGACGCTCGGCGGTCTGCACAATGGCATAGGCCGCCTCCGCCGCCGCATAGAACATGTGCCGCTCCAGCCCCATCGCGCGCGGCCAGCCATGCGCCTGCAACTGCGCATTCACAGCCTGCACTACCTCCGGCGCGCTGTCTGGCGCATCCACCACCTGCATCACCGCCGCCGGTGCGGCCACAAAAGTGTCCGCCGGCAGCACCGACAGCACCGCCCGCAGCGCGTGGACCACATCCACCCCGGCCAGCCGGATCAGCCGCCGCCCGCGCGTGGCCGGGTAATTGGCATCCACCAGCGCAATCTGCTCACCATGCCCCATCGCCGCCAGCGCATGCAGCAAATCCGGTGTCAGCACCGGGTCCAGACCGATCAGCATAGCGCCCTCCTCATATTGCCTCGCCCGAAAGATGGTGCGAGTTTGCCCCCTCTTCTGAGGGAACTTCCATTCATGAGTGAACACATCACCGGACTTTGGGCCGCCATGGCAACCCCGTTAAATGCCGATGGCGGGGTCAACGAAGCCGGTCTCGTCCGCCACGGGCTTTGGCTGCTGGAAAACGGCTGCGACGGGCTGGTACCGTTCGGCACCACCGGCGAAGGCCCATCGTTCAGTGGCGCCGAGCGCCTGTCCGCCACCGAAGCGCTGATGAAGGCCGGCATCCCCGCCGCCAAACTCGCGCCCGGCACCGGCACCGCCAGCATTCCCGATACCATCGCCATCACCAAGGCGATGCTGGCCATTGGGGTGCGCCAGGCGATGGTGCTGCCGCCGTTCTATTTCCGCGACGTCACCGCCGACGGCATCGAAGCCGCCTTCGCCGCCATTATCGACGGGGTTGGCGACAATAATCTGCGCGTCACCGCCTACCACATCCCGCAGGTCTCCGGCGTGCCGGTGCCGCCGAAAGTGCTGGGCAGCCTGCGCCGCCGTTACGGCGCCGTGCTTGCCGGGGTGAAGGACAGCAGCGGCGATTTCGACAACACGCTGGCCTTCCTGCGCGAGGCGCCGGGCGTGGGCGTGCTGACCGGCGATGAAACCGCCGTCGCCAAGCTGCTCGACGCCGGTGGCGTTGGCACGATTTGCGGCATGGTCAATCTGGTGCCGCATCTGGTGCGGGCGATGTTCAACGGCCATGCCGGCACCGACGCGATGAAGGCGGCCTGCGCCTGCCTGCACGCGCCGTTCTTCGGTGTGCTGAAGGCCACCCTGGCGGCGCAAACCAAGGATGCCGGCTGGCTGCGCCTGCGCGCGCCGCTCACCGGCGTGGATATCGCGGTGGGCCAAAAGGTCGCCGCCGCCTTGGCCGCGATTCAGCCGGCGGCTTGAACCTCGGCCTGCTTGCCGCCTCGGCTCTGGCCGGGGCGGCCTACACCATTACCCCCGGCCCGGCGTTTCTGATGCTGCTCGGCATCGGCGCCGCGCAGGGACGGTCGGCGGTCACCCGCTTCGTCGGCGGGCATCTGGCGGGCGATCTCACCTGGTCGTCGCTGGCGCTGGTCGCCATTATCGGCGCCCGGGAAATCGGCAGCACGCCATTTGACCTGCTTGGCATTGTCTGCGGGCTTTATCTCGGCTGGCTCGGCCTGGGGGCGTTGCGCTACCGGGCGGATCGTGCCGGCGGCATCATGCGCGTTGCCCGGCCCGGCCTGCGCGGCTTCACCTTTGGCATGACCAACCCGAAGGGCTACCCGGTCGCGGTCGCCACCTTCACCGCCCTGCTCGCCGGTCAGGCGGAGGCGCTGAGTTGGGCCGCCTTTCCCGCCCTGCTGGCCGCCGCCTTTTTCGGTTTTCTGTGCGCCGATGTCATTCTGGTGCTGGTCGCCGGGGCGGCCCGCGTCCGCGCCGCCTATCAGGCGCATGAAACCGTGGTCGTCCGGCTCAGCGGGCTGATCTTTCTCGGCTTCGCCGCCGCCGCCTTGCACGCTGCCGCGCCCAACCTGATCCGGTTGCTGGCGGGCTAATTTATTTCGGCGGCTGGATCGTTCCGTCCGCCGAAATCGGCGCGCAGTTGCGGCGCCCCGCCATCAGGCAATCCTCCACTTTTCCGCTCTGCCGCAACGTGGTGGACAACCACAGGCCGCAGGCCACCAACAGCACTACAACCACAAGGGCGATCAGCGCCGGCCGACGCGAAGGTTGTTGGTCATGTTCATGCATTTTGCGAGTAACGCCGGTTGACTTATGGCAGCAAGGTGGTCAGTTGACCGTATGCGCCGCGTCTTCGCAATCCCTGCCCTGATCGTTGCCGGTCTGCTGTCGATCTGGCATCCGGCGCCGCTGATGGCCGCGCCCACGCTGGACCGGTATTTCACCACGTCGGACGGGGTGAAACTGCATTATCTGCAAGCCGGCCAGGGCCCGCGCACCATCGTTCTGGTGCCGGGATGGACCATGCCGGCCTGGATCTGGGAACGCCAGATCGCTGATCTCTCGCAACAATTCCGGGTCATCGCGCTCGACCCCAGGTCACAAGGCAGCAGCCAGGTCGCGGCCACCGGCAACGATGTCGGCCGCCATGGCGCCGATATCGGCGAATTGCTCGGCCAACTCGGCCCGGACAAGGTGCTGCTGGTCGGCTGGTCGTTTGGCGTGCTCGACAGCCTCGCCTATCTGCACACCGCCGGCGACGCGCATCTCGCCGGGCTGGTGCTGGTGGATAACTCGATCGGGGAGGACCCGCCGCCGGCCGCGCCCAAGCCTGGACCGCCCGGCCCGAAGCTGACCTGGGCGCAGGATATGCACCGCTTCGTGCGCAGCATGTTCGCCAAGCCGCAGCCGCCGGCCTGGCTGGACCGGCTGGCCGCCGCCTGCCTGCACACGCCGGAACCGGTGGCCAAGGCGCTGCTGGCCAACCAGCCGCCGCGGACCTACTGGAAGGACGCGGTCTATTCCACCCGCCAGCCGGTGCTTTACCTGGTGCGGCCAAAATTCGCCGGCCAGGCCGGCAACCTCGCCGCCCATCACCCCAGCGCCGAAACCGTGGTGCTGCAAAACCTCGGCCATGCGCTGTTTGTTGACGACCCCGCCCGCTTCAACCATTTGCTGCGCGACTTCGCAGCCCGCCGCGTATGGCCGAAAGCGTGACACCCCGGCTTGCTTTGCTGCCGCTGTTCCTGGTTTCGGCCGCGACGGTGGGGTTTGAAATCGCGCTGACCCGCTATTTCGCGGTCGCGAAATGGTCGGAATATGGCTACTGGGTGATCTCCATCGTGCTCGCCGGCTTCGCCTTCAGCGGCGTGGTGATGGCGCTGGCGCGGGACTGGTTCGCCCGCCACGGCCGCACCCTGCTGATCTGGCTGCCCAGCGCGCTGATCGTGACCGCTGCCGCCGGCAACCAGCTGGTGGCCAGCAACCCGTTCAACCCGCTGCAACTGCAAAACCCGGCCACCTTCAACGACCAGCTGTGGAATATCGGCGGCTATTACGCGGTGCTGCTGCCGTTTTTTTTCCTCACCGGGCTTTATATCAGCCTCAGCTTCGTGCTGAACGACCGGATCGTCGGCCGGGTCTATGGCTGGGACCTGACCGGCGCCGGGCTGGGCGCGCTGGCGGTGCTCGGGCTGATGACCCTGGTGCACCCGTTCGCGCTGGCCGCCTGGCTGCTGCCGGTGCTGGCGCTGGCCGGCCTGCTCGGCGGCCTCGGCCACGGCGCGCCGGGCCGCGCCGGGCTGCTGGCGGCCTTGCTCGCGCTCGCCGGCACGGAAGCCTGGCTGGCGCTGGACCGCCCGGCCGCGTTCAACGATTTCAAGGCAATCTACGCCCCGCTGCACGTGCCAGAGAGCAAAACCCTGGCGCAGATTCCCTCTCCGCGCGGCCTTTTTATGCTGTTGAACGACTTTACCGAGCGGGTGGACACCGACCTGACCAACAATGCCGGGGAACTCGGCATTCCCGGCCCCGCCCCCGCACTCGGGCTGTATCGGGATGGCAACCGCATCGCCGCATTGCCGAAGCCACCCGTGGCCGGCGCCCCGGCGATTGACGCCAGCTACGCCCCCGCCACCCTCGCCGCGCTGCCCTACAGCCTGCGCCCGCTGTCGCGCGTGCTGCTGATCGGCACGTCCGGCGGCTACCGCATTGCGGAGGCCCGCAAACTCGGGGCGGTGGTGATCCATGCCATCGAGCCGGATGCCATGCTCTACCGCGCGGTTACCCAGGGGCTGGGGGGCACGCCGCCCTTTCCGGCGCAAGGCAATCTGCGCATCAGCCCGATCAGCCCGGTGCTGGCCGCCGAGCGGCAGAACTACTACTTCGACATCATCGACATCGCCGGGGACTTCCTCGACAGCGCTGAAACCAACACCAACGCCCTTACCGCGGCGGCGATGGTGACGTATCTGCGCGGCCTGTCGGCCGGCGGCATGCTGTCCATTCCGGTTTCCATCCGCGAATTTCCCGCCTACGCCCTGCGCATGATGGCCACCGTGCGCACCGCCTTGCGCACTTTCGGCATCAAAGACCCGCGCGACCATGTGCTGGTCTACCGCTCGGCCTGGAATGTCCGCATCCTCGTCGCCCCTGGCGGCTTCAGCAAAGCCCGCATCGCCCAGGCCAAGGCCTTCTGCGACCAACGCTCGTTCGACCTCAGCTATTTCCCCGGCATGGACCCGGGCGAGGTGCGCGAGGTCTTTAACGACCTGCCCGCGGTGTCGTTCCAGGATGGCCAGGTCACCTCGCAGGACGGCGCACATGACGCGATCGCCGATGAGGCGATTTATGTGCTTGGCGGCCAGCCCAGCCCCTCGGCGGAGGCGTTCAACCTGTCGCCGATCACCACCGACCGGCCGGCCTTCTACGCCCTGCTGCGGCTCGGCCAGTTGGGCACCATTCTGAAACGGCTGGAGATTCTGCCGCAGGCGGAAATCGCCCCGCTGGTCAACCTCGCCGTGCTGGCGCAGGCCATCGTCATCGCGCTGCTGGTGCTGGCCATTCCGCTGCTCGGCGGCAAGCGGCTGCGCCTGCCCGGCGGTGGCACGGCGCGCGCGGTGCTGTTCTTCTCCGCCCTCGGCCTCGGCTTCCTGTTCTTCGAAATCTACCTGATCGAGCGCGCCAGCGCCTATCTCAGCGACCGCACCGCCGGCTTTGCCCTGGTGCTGACCTCGATGCTGATTTTCTCAGGCCTCGGCAGCATGGCCTCCGGCCGGCTGGAAGCGCAGGCGGACCGCGCCATGCGCCTTGCCGGGCTGCTGGTGCTGGTCTGGGGCGGGCTGATGTGGCTGTGGCTGCCCTCGGCGATGCATTACACCCTCGGCTGGTCCTATGAGGCGCGCGCCATCGCGGTGGTGCTGGCCGTCGCCCCCGGCAGCCTTGCGCTCGGCCTGCCGTTCCCGCTCGGCCTGTCGCGCACCGTCTCGGCGCAGGGCAGCGCCGGGTTTCTGCCGTGGGCCTGGGGCCTGAACGGCGCGTTTTCCGTCGTCTCCACCCCGCTCGCCAACCTGATTGCGTTGACCGAGGGGTTTAGCTGGGTTCTTTTGTCGGCCTTGCTGGTGTATGCGGTCGCCATTGTAAGTTTTCCGCGCCAACCGCGCCCCTGATCAACGGAATCCCATCGCGTGTCATTACACCCTGTTTCGCGTCGTTCGCTGCTGGCCACCGGGCTCGCCACCGCCAGCCTGCCGCTGTTTTCCATCACCGGCCGCGCTGCCGGGGTTAATGTTGGCGCCGGCTGGACCCGCCAGGCCTTCCTCGACGCCATGGCCCAGTCCGGCCGCCCGCTGGACCTGTCGGAATCCGCCTTTCAGGCCATCCAGGCCCGCCGCCCGGCGGCGCTGAAGCGGATCGAGAGCTACCTGAAGGAACGGCTGGGCAGCGCCGATCCGGCGGTGATGCAAGCCTTTGCCGAGGTGCCGCGCGAATATTACCACTACATGTACGAAGGCCATCAGGCGATGCCGAGCGTGGCCTATGAAGCCGAGCCCAAGCCCTGGGCGCTCGGCTATGGCTCGGCGCTGTCGGACTATCTCGGCCAGGCCTACATGACCCAGGTGGCCAAGCCGAAGCCGGGCGATGTGACGCTGGAAATCGGCACTGGCAGCGGCTTTCAAAGCTCGCTGCTGTCGCGCATCGTCGCCAAATCCTATTCCATTGAGATCATCGAGCCGCTGGGCAAGGCGGTCGGCAAGATCTTCGCCCCGCTCGGCTACGACAATGTGCAAAGCCGCGTCGGCGATGGCTATTACGGCTGGCCGGAGGTCGAAGGCGGGTTCGACATCATCATCATCACCTGCGCGGCGCAATACGCCCCGCCGGAACTGTTCAAGCAGCTCAAGCCCGGTGGCCGGGCGCTGATCCCGATCGGCCAGCCGTTCAAGCGCGGCCAGTTCCTCTACGTCTACACCAAGGACGCCGACGGCAAGATCCACTCGCGCAAGGATGTCGGCGTGTTCTTCATCCCGATGACCGGCACGATGATGAAAACCCCCGCGCCCACCGCCACCCCGTAACATGAACGCGGCGGAGCAGATCGCCGAGTTGCGCGCGCGGATCGACGCCGCGTCGCGCGTGGTGATCTTCTCCGGCGCGGGCATCAGCACCGAATCCGGCATCCCGGATTTCCGCAGCCCCGGCGGGGTGTGGACCAAGCTGGCGCCGATCCCGTTCCGCGATTTCCTCGCCTCCGAGGACGCGCGCATCGAATCCTGGCGCCGCCGCTTCGCCATGGATGCGATGTTCGACGGCGCCCAGCCTAATCGCGGCCATCGCGCGGTGGCCAATCTGATCGCCACCGGCAAAGCCGCCGCGGTGATCACCCAGAATATCGACGGGCTGCACCAGGCCGCCGGCGTGCCGGAGGAGCTGGTGGTTGAACTGCACGGCACCACCTTGCACGCCACCTGCCTGACCTGCGGGCAACGCTACGATCTGGCGCCGCTGCGGCAGAAATTCGAAGCCGAGGGCATCGCGCCGCGCTGCCTGTGGTGCGATGGGCTGGTGAAAACCGCCACCATCGCCTTCGGCCAGGCCATGCCAGAGGCCGCGATGCGCCGGGCGGCGCGGGAAACCCTGCTCGCCGATCTGTTCATCGTCGTCGGCTCCTCGCTCGTGGTCTACCCCGCCGCCGGGTTCCCCGAACGTGCCAAGCAGAACGGCGCCAGCCTCGTCATCATCAACAACGCCGAAACCCCGTTGGACGACATCGCCGATTTGGTGATCCACCGCCCGATCGGCGATAGTCTCGGCGGCGCGGTCGGGGTGAACTGACCGTGCGACACCCTTCGGAGGAAACGCGATGACCGATCTTGCCACCGTCCCCAGCCTGCACCGCGACGGCCATCGCGCCACCATCCATTTCAACCGCCCGAAAGTGCATAACCGCATCGAACCGGCGGATATCGTCGAACTGATGCGCCTGCTCGATCAGGTGGACGCCGACCGCGATATCCGGGTGCTGGTGTTCACCGCCTCGGGCAAATCTTTCAGCTCCGGCTTTCATATTGGCGAAATCGGCGGCGGCGATGGCGAAGGCGCGCCGGGCTTCGAAGACCTGACCGACCGGGTGGAGCGGGTGCGCGTGCCCACCATCGCCGCCTTGCAAGGCGGGGTCTATGGCGGCTCCACCGATCTGACGCTGGCCTGCGATTTCCGCATCGGCGTGGAAGGCATGGGCATGTTCATGCCAGCCGCCCAACTCGGGCTGCATTATTACCCCAACGGCATGCGCCGCTACATCACCCGGCTCGGCGTGGATGCAGCCAAGCGGCTGTTCCTGACCGCCGAACGGCTTGAGGCGGACGAATTGCTGCGCATCGGCTTCCTGACCGAACTGGTGCCGCAGGAAGCTTTGGTGGCCCGGGTCAACACACTCGCCGCCACCCTGGCCGCCAACGCGCCGCTGGCGGTGCAAGGCATGAAAACGGCGCTGAACGCCATTGCGCGCGGCGAGGCGGATTTCGACGCGATCGCGGAGACCGCCGGGCGGGTGCGGCAATCCGCCGACCTAAAGGAAGGCCAGCGGGCCTGGCACGAAAAGCGGTTGCCGAATTTTGTTGGGGCGTAAGGCGGGAGGCAAGGCGTAGATGAGGTTTTTTTGGTGCTTTTTGGTCACAAAAAGAACAGCTTAACCCTTCCGCAACGGCTGCCCCGCCCCACCCGCCAGCCGTCCGCCATCGATCACCAGATGCGTGCCGGTCACGTCGCCCGACAGGTCTGAGCACAGATACATCACCACATTGGCCACCTCGTCCGGCATGGCATAGCGCCCGGTGGGGATGCCGGCGCGGTAGAGGTCGGCCACGCCGTCCGGGTTGGCGGGGTTTCGCTGCGCTTCCAGCGACCGCATCATCCGGGTTTCCACCGGGCCGGGGCATATCGCGTTCACCCGCACGCCGCGGCCGGCGACGTCGTTGGAGGCGACTTTGGTCATGCCGAGCACGGCGTGTTTGGAGGCGACATAGGCCGCCATGCCCGGTGCACCGACCAGGCCGGCGACCGAGGCGGTGTTGACGATGCAGCCCGAACCTTGGGCCAGCATCGCCGGCAGCACGTGCTTCATGCCGAGAAAGACGCCTTTCACGTTGACCGCGATCACCTGGTCGAACATCGCTTCGTCGTAGGCTTCGATGCTGGTGACATGGCCTTCGATGCCGGCATTGTTGAAGAAGCAGTCGATGCGGCCATGCAGGGCGAGGGTGGCCTGCACATAGGCGGCGACCTCGGCGGATTTGGTGACGTCGGCTTGCAGGAAGCTGGCAGTTCCGCCGCGCTGGCGGACCAGATCAGCGCTGGCCTGGCCGGCGGCGGCGTCGTGATCCACCACCACGACGGTGGCGCCGCGCCCGGCGAAGCCCAAAGCGGCCGCGCGGCCGATGCCGCCGCCACCGCCGGTGATCAGGGCGATTTTGCCATGGAATTGCATGCGGTTCCCTCCGGTGTTTTGCCGGAGGGTGGTCGGTGGGCGCGCCAGCGTCAACCGCCGAACATTAGTCGCCGAGTTGGGCGACCAGCGCGTTCCAGAGCGGCAGCAGCTCGGCGGCCATCGGGTCGTTGGCGGGTTTGGGTCGCACGGCGGTGTGCACCAGGATCAGCTTGGAGCGCGGATCGACCAGGATGGTTTGCCCGTGCACGCCGAGCAGGGCGAATTGCCGGCGCGGGTTGATCGGCAGCCAGACCTGGTAGCCGTAGCCATAGGCCGGGCTGACCCTGGATTGCGGCCCGGCTTGCGGGCGGGTGGTGGCCTCGCGCACGTAGTCGGCCGGGATCAGTTGGGTGCCGTTCCAGTTGCCGTCATGTGCCAGCAGGCGGGCGAAGCGGGCCCAGTCGCGCAAGGTGGCGTTGAAGCCGAACGGGCCGATATCCTGGCCGCGCGCATCCTGGCCCCAGAGCGCGGTCGCCTCGGTGCCGATGCGGCTCCAGATGCGCTGCCCGGCATAGTCGGCGAGCGGCATTCTGATCGCCGCTTGCAGCGCCAGCGCCAGGGTTTCCGTGTCCAGCCCCTTGTAGTGCCAGACCATGCCAGGCGCTGCGGCGCGGGTGGTGAATTGCATGACGGCCGCCAGGCTGCCCGGACTGTCGCGGCGCAGCATGTCGCGCCCGAGGCGGAAGCTGTCGTCGTGGCCGCTATAATCCTCGGTGAACTGCATGCCGCTGGTCATGGTCAGCAAGGCGCGCAGCGGGGTCTGGCCGAGTTCGCCGCCAGTGAGCGCGGGCAGGTAGGTGGCGGCACTGTCGTCGAGGCTGTGAATTTTGCCTTCCGCCACGGCGATGCCGACCAGCATGGAGACCATGGTTTTGGCCATGGATTGCGAGGTGAAGCGGTCGTGATCGGTGCGGGCGTATTGGTAATGTTCATACAAAATCGTGTCGTCGCGTGCGATCAGCAGGCCGGTGACCGGGTGGCGGTCCAGATACTCCGCCAGATCGTAGACCCGGCCGCGGAAATTATAGTGCAGGGTGAGTTCGGTGGCGGCGCGCTGCCAGGCCCAGGTTGTGGCGGCGCGGGCGACCGGGCGGGTGGGGGCGAGTTGGTCGAAATGGCTGAAGGCGCCGACGAGGAATTTCTGCGCGCGCGCGGCGCCGGGAGGGGCGACGGGGTAATTTTCCGCCGCGCCATAGGCCGCCGCATCCGGGCCGGTGGTGGAGAACACCGGCCCAGTTTGGGCCTGGGTCTGGGCCTGGGCCTGGGCCGGCGTGGCGGCAAAGGCGAGCAGGCAGAGAAGCAGGACGTTTTTCAGCATCAGAGCACCAAAGCCGCCAGCAGCGCATCGAGCCGCTTGCGTCCTTCCGGGGTTGCGCGCAGGCGCCCACCGTCGCGGCTGAGATAGCCGGCGTCCAGCGCCTGGGCCATGATATCGCCATCCGTCACCGCGTCGAGTGCGAGGCCGGTGCGTTGGGTGAAGGCGGGCTCGGCAATCCCTTCCGACAGGCGCAGCCCCATCAGCAGGGCTTCGCGGGCGCGCTCGGTTGCGGTGACCACATCTTCCCGCGTGCTGCCATGGCCGTGGCGTTCCACCAGCTCCGCCCAGGGTTCTGGCGCGCGGTGGCGGCGGGTGGCGAGCAGGCGGTCGCCGAGGCTGACCCGGCCATGCGCGCCGGGGCCGATGCCGGCGTAATCGGTGTAGCGCCAATAGGCCAGGTTATGCCGGCTTTCACTGCCGGGCCGGGCGTAGTTGGAGACCTCATACGGCAGCAGGCCGAAGCGGGCGGCTTCCTCGGCAGTGGCGTCATAGAGCGCGGCGGCGTCGTCCGGGTCTGGCAGGGTGATTTCCCCGCGGCGGTGCAGGGCTTCGTAGCCGGTGCCGGGTTCGATGGTGAGCTGGTAGAGCGACAGATGATCGTGGGCGAGGCTGAGGGCCTGGCGCAGTTCCGCCCGCCAGGCCGGCAGGGTCTGGCCGGGGCGGGCGTAAATCAGGTCGAACGAGATGCGCGGGAACAGGCGGCGGGCGAGGTCCAGCGCGGCGATGGCCTGCGGCGCGGAATGCTGGCGGCCGAGGCGGTGCAGATCCTCGGGGTTCAGGCTTTGCACCCCGAGCGAGATGCGGTTGACCCCGGCGGCGCGGAAGGCGGCGAGCTTGGCGGCCTCCACCGAGGTGGGGTTGGCTTCCAGCGTCACTTCCAGATCGGCTGCCGGGGTGAACAGGCGGGTGGCGTCCGCGATCAGGGCGGCAACGGTTTCCGGCGCCATCAGGCTCGGTGTGCCGCCGCCGAAGAAGATCGAGTCGAGGCGGCGTGGCCCGAGGCGGGCGGCTTCCCAGGCGAGTTCGGCGCGCAAGGCGGCGGCGAAGCGGGCCTGGTCGATGCGGTCGCGGACATGCGAGTTGAAATCGCAGTACGGGCACTTGGCGAGGCAAAACGGCCAGTGGATATAGAGTGCGAGGGATTGCATCCGGTGCAGCATAGGGGGTTGGTGATGTCGGGACAAAGTTCGGTGGATCGGGTGCGGGCGGCGCTGGTGGCGGCCGGGGTGGTGGATAGCATTACCGCCTTTCCCGCCGGCACGCGCACGGCGGCGGATGCGGCGGCCGCGGTGGGCTGCGCGGTGGCGCAGATCGCCAAATCCATCGTCTTTCGCGCCGGAGCGCAGGCGGTGGTGGTAATCGCGTCCGGCGTCAACCGGGTGGATGCGGCGAAGCTGGCGGCCGTGATCGGCCAGAAGGTGACGCGGGCGGATGCGGACTGGATTCGCGAGGTGACCGGCTTTGCCATTGGCGGCGTGGCCCCGCTGGGGCATCTGACCCCGCCGATCGTGGTGTTCGACCGGGATTTGCTGGGCTTTGCGGTGGTGTGGGCGGCGGCAGGGTCCCCCAGCCATGTGTTTGCGCTGGCGCCGGACGTGCTGGCACGGATCAGCGGCGCGATTTTGGCGGATATCGGTACTCCCGCGTGAAAAATACGTATCTTAATTTTTAATGAAATACGTTAACCTGTTCGTTGCGGCCTGAGTGCCCGTTACGAGGCGCCATGCCGCCCATCGGTAAGAGCTGACGCGGTGCCATTCCGGCAGGCTGTGGCGGTGGTCCGGCGGGGGAATTTGGGAGCGCGCAGCAATGAGCATCAGGACCTGGATCGGCAACCAAGGCACCAACGACCCTAATGATGCGACCCAGGCGGTCAACTGGGTTGGCGGGCTTATCCCCTCCACGGGTGACACCCTGCAGATTGGCAGCGGCGCGACCTTCGATGTCGGGTCTGGCAACACGATTACCAGCATGACCTTCGTGGCGGCCGGTACTGATGTGCTCAATTTCACCAACACGGATTTCGTGCAGTCGAGCCTCACGCTCGGCAGCGGCACGACACTGAACTTGAACCAGACCGGCACGCTGACGGCCGGGTTTGACAATCTGCCCGGCGGCGACGGGGCGAATACGTCGCAGATCTTCCAGTCCGGCAGTGCTTCGACCCTGACGATCAACGCCAGCGGCGTGATCAATAACAGCGCCTTCCTGTTCCTCAATTCGCCCAACGGGGTGCTGACGATCAATGTCGGCGCGGCTGGGTCGGTGGCCAGCGATTACTATATCCCCGGCCCGATCCTGGACACGGGCGGGCTGCTGACGGTGCAGCAGACCAGTGGCAATTCCGCCAGCGGCACCCGTTTCTCCAACGCCGGATATATTCTGGTGGCTTCCGCCGACGGGGTGGCCTCGGCCAAGTTCAAGGCGCGGATGGATGGTACCTCGGGCGTGATTGAGGTGACCGGCGGGGCGGCCGGGGCGGCGGCGATTGAAATTGCCACCAATATGGGCGGCGGCCAGGTGGTGGAGTTTGGCAGCCAGAGCACGGCGACAATTGACGCCACCACGGTGCTGGGCAGCTACGCCAATGTTGGCGCGATCACGACGACGGTGCTGCAGAACAGCTTTGAGCGGTTCAACCTGTTCGGGCCGGGGGCGACGATCGACCTGGCGGGCGTGAGCGTGACCGGATTGACGTATAGTTACGGCAGCGACGCGACCTGGGGCAACAACGTGCTGACCTTGTCGCAAGGCGGCACGGTGCTCGCGCGGCTGCGCATGACCAATAGCGGCGGGTATGTCGATGGCACCGGCACGTATCTGGCCGGTGGCGCCAGCGTGTTCAACTCCAACTTCGTGCTGGCGTCGGACGGGGCGGGCGGCACGCGGATTACGGTGGCTAACGCGCCGGTGAATGTGGTGAACGCCGGGTCCACCTACGCGGTGGGTG
This sequence comes from uncultured Rhodospirillales bacterium, assembly GCA_903893975.1. GTDB lineage: Bacteria > Pseudomonadota > Alphaproteobacteria > Acetobacterales > Acetobacteraceae > CAITOL01. Next base: position 15,437 of record CAITOL010000169.1, read on the forward strand.
GCACGCTGGCGGCCTTTAATGGCCCGACCAGCATCGGCACGCTGGATTGGGGCACGGCGGCGAACTGGACCGGCGGCAGCGCCGGCGGGTTGCCCGGGGCGTATCAGGCGGTGGATATCAGCAACAGCGTGGCGCAGTTGCTGGCGTTCCAACAATATGTGCTGACGGTGTCCAGCGCGGAAGTGGCGGGCGGGCTGTCGCTGGACGACCATTTCGTCACGTTACGGGTTGCGGCAGGGCTGACCTTGCAGGCGGCGCCGGGGCAAAGCAGCGGCGGCGGGCTGACGCAGACGGCCGGCACGCTGGATGTGGCCAGCGGTGGCACGCTGCGGGCGAGCAATATTCTGCAAACCTCCGGCGCGAGTGTGACCATTGAGGCCGGTGGCACGGTGCTGCTGTCTGGCGTGGCACCGTTCACGCTCGGGTCTGGCATGCAGGGGCTGGGGATTGAGCAAAGCGCCACGATTAGTGGCGGCACGCTGAAATCGGCCGGTGAGATCGGGATTGGCATCTACGGCAGCGCCTCGATGATCGCGCAAAGCAGCGGCGGGGTGGGGGCGACGGTCAACGCGACCTATACCGATGTGGGCGGCGGGCAGAGCAATGACCCGACACAGACCGGCGGGGTTTCGGTCTCCAACCTGACGATTACCGGCGCGGGCACGGTCTGGCGGGATAAAGGCGGCGATAGCTCCACGCCCTATAGCGGCGCGCTGCTGGTGGGCGGCGGGGCGACGACGGTCAACGCCCTCGGCACGGTCTCGGTCGGCAATGGCGGCAATGGCAACGTGACCGTGGACCAGAGCGCGACGCTGATCGACAGCGCCTATGCCATGATCGGGGTGCGCGGCGGGTCGTTCGGCCAGGTGACGGTGCAGAACGGCGCGCAATGGGTGGTGGGCGATGGCAGCGTAGCGCTGCCGGGCTCGATTGTGGTGGGGGCGACGAATATCTTCTCCGTTACGCCGGCGCTGCTGACGGTGGGGCAGAGCGGCAACGGGTCGCTGACGGTGGCGAGCGGCGGCACGATCACGTTGGGCTCCGAGCCGTTGGCGGCGAACGAGTACAATGTTGTGATCGGTAGCGGCGGGCCGACGCTGACGGCGACGGCCAGCGGGTTTGCCAGCATTAGTGGCGGCCTGTTGGACAGCCATCTCGGCGGGATTTCGATCGGCCAGCGTAGCAACGGCACCATGGTGGTGACCAATGGCGGCACCGTGCTGGCCGGCGCGGGTGGCGGGGTGACGTCGGGCGTGATTGTCGGCAACCGCAACTTTGTGCTGAACGGCACCACCACGGCCTCGATGGGCACGTTGCAGGTTGGCGGCGGCAGCGGGACGTCGCTGGTGCAGTCCAGCGCCGATTTCGTGGACGGGCGCGACGGCATTGGCGCGGTGACGCTGACCAGCGGCGGCAGTTTGCAGGTGACCGGGCTGCTGTGGGAAGGCGGGTTTACTGCAGGCGTTGGCGCGTTGACTGATACCGGCAGCAGCTTCCTGGTCAATGGCGGCACCGCCAGTTTCTCGGCCGGTGGCACGATCTTCGCGGGCAGCACGTTGGATCTGGAGAGCGGCGCGGTGCAGTTTGGCGCCGGCAGTGCCGTAGCCGGCATGATCGGCATTGCCGCCGGCACGGTGGTGACGGTGGCGCCGGGGACCGGGGCGTTCGGCACCAAGGCGCTGATCACCGACAATGCTTCCGGCGGCACGTTGAGCAATGCTGGGGTGCTGCAGTCGGTTTCGGCCGGCGCGACATTGGAGGTGCAGGCCAATATTGCCGGCACCGGGACCGAGGTGGCCAGCATTGGCGGCTATCTGAAGCTGGACCGGGCGGTGGCGGCTGGCAATACCGTCGCGTTGGGCGGGGCCGCCGGGGCGGGGACGTTGGAATTGGCGGCGCCCGGCAGCTTCCAGGGCATGGTGAGCAATTTCTGGGGCACCGGGAACAAGCTGTTCGTTGATGGGATCGGCACATCCTTGCCGGCGCTGGTGTGGACGCAGGTGACGGCGAGTTACGGCACCTTGGCGATTTCCATCAACGGCACGCTGGCCGATACGGTCAAAATTGCCGGCAACCATCCGGGTGGGTTCACCTTCTCTGGCGCGCCTTCGGTCAATGGCTTGGTGATCACGGCGCTGGATATTAACCCACCGGCGGTGCAGGTGGCGATGAGCGAGGGTGGCAGCGGGCTGAGCCTGGGGGTGCTGAACAACGGCACCAACATTCTGCAAGGCAGTGTGGGCACGATTTCGCTGGCCAGCGGCGTGGGTACGGTGGTGACGCTGTATGATGGGGCCAGTGTGGTGGGCACCGGGACGGCTGATGCGGGCGGGAATGTCAGCATCAATGCGTCCACCTTGGGCATTGGCACGCATGTGCTGTCCGCGACGGCGGCCGGAATGGGCACGATTGCCGCGGCGACCACGCTGATGGTGGCCGGGCCGACGCAAAGCCAGTTCGTGATCGGGGCCGGGAATGACCGGCTGGTGGGCGGTGGCAATGACAGCATGGTTATGTCAACACCACCGGCACGGTTGGGATCGCGCTGGGCGATGGCAACGATGATGTGTTTGCCGCCGGGGCGACTGCCACGGTTGCGCTGGGCAACGGCAATAACATTGTGCTGGGCGGCAATGGTGCGGATGTGGTGAATGTCGGCACCGGGAACAATAATATCTACCTCGGCAACGGTAACGATAGCGTGACCGCCGGGGGAGGTACCAACCATGTGATTGTGGGCGACGGGACCAACAGCATCAACCTGGGTAACGGCAAGGCGGAAATCGAGGCGGGGGCGGGTGCCAACACCATTACAGTCGGCAATGGCAACGACTATATCCAGGCCGGAAACGGCGCCAATGTGGTTAATGCCGGCACCGGGAATTCTGGCATTCAGCTTGGGAACGGCAATAATCGGGTGACGGTCACTGCCGGGACGGACACCATCATTCTTGGCGATGGCAACAATACCGCGAGCCTTGGGGCCAGCATGAGCTTCCTGCGGGTTGGCGGCGGCAACAACAACATCATGGCCACGACTGGCAACGAGCAGATCGATCTCTACGGCACCGGCACCAACATGTTGTATCTCGGCAATGGCAACAACCTGATTTACGGTGGCGGTAGCGACAACATCAATGTTGGCGGCGGCAATAATACCATTTCCATGACGGATGGGTACGACACCATCTTCGGCGGGGATGGGACCAATGCGGTGACGCTGTATAGCACCGTCACCGCCAGCCTCGTGAACCTCGGCAATGGCAACAACACCGTGATTACCGGTGTCGGCGGGGCGGTGATCACGCTCGGCAATGGTAACAATTATGTCGAGGCGCTGGGCGGCAACAACACCATTACCGTCGGCACGGGCAACAACGTGGTGAAGGGCGATAGCGGCAGCGACACGTTCAATGTCGGGGCTGGGTTCGTGCACGGCAGCGGGCCGAGCGATGTGTTCAACCTCGGCAGTGGCGGGGGGGCGGCGTATGGCGGCTGGGGGGCGAACAGCTTCAACATCAGTTCCGGCCAATGGGCGATTGAAGCGGCCAGCGGGTCCGACCGGATTGCGCTGACCGGGACCTCGGCGTTTGCCTATGTGCAGTTCTTCGACCTGGCCAAGGATATGCTGGTGCTGAGCAATGCCGCGTTCGGCCTGGGGGTTAGCGGCCTGACCGGGAGCGCCACGCAGGCGGTGGGGTCGCTGCTGTCCAGCGCTGTCGATGGCAGTTTCAGCGGCACGTCGCTGCTGGCGTATAACGCGTCGACCGGGGTGCTGTACGACCGGCTCAACACGTCGTCTGGCGGTGTGGCGGTGGCCGCCTTCGTCAACGACCCCACCAATATCGCCAGCCGGTTGTTCGTGGGGGCCTAGAAGCGGTTGAAGCGGTAGGGGGTCGGGTCGACGGCCGGGGTTTCCCCGGCGATCATGTCGGCGACCATTTTGCCGGCGCCCGGCCCGATGCCGAAGCCGTGGCCGGAAAAGCCGGCGGCGATGTAGAAGCCGGGCACGCTGTCGATATGGTCGATCACCGGTACCGCGTCCGGCGTGACGTCCATCAGGCCGCCCCAGCGATGGGTTTCCCGCATGGCGGCGAAGCCGGGGAAGGCGGCGGATAACGCGCGGCGGGCTTCTTCCAGGATCGGGCCGTGCGGCACCGGGTCTAGCACGCGCACGGCTTCAAACGGCGAGGGCGCATCGAGCGACCATTGGCGCGGGGTGCGCCATTCGGTGAGGAATTGCTGGCCGAGCCGCAGGCGGAGTTCGCGCCAGGAGGTGCGGAAGGACGGCATATACTGGGTGAACAGGCGGAAGCTGTCCGGGGTGATTTCGCTGATCGAGGCATTGCGGCGGGCGATGGTGTAGCCGCCATCGGCGCGCTTGCGGAAGCCGAACACGCCGCCGCCGACGCTGGCATCGGGCAGGCCGGACAGCGGGGCGGTGGCGAAGACGCTGCCGAGGATTTTCAGCAGCGGCAGGTTGATGGCGCCGACGCCGTGGGCGGCCATGTTGCCGGTGAACAGGCGCGACCAGGCGCCGCCGGCGAGCACCACCGTGTCGCAGGCAATGGCGCCGCGTTCGGTCACCACGCCGCTGATGCGCCCGGCGGTGGTTTCCACCCCGCGCACGGCGCAGTTGGTCGGCACGGTGCCGCCGAGGTTTTGCACCGCGCGCGCAATGGCCGGGGCGGCTTTCTGCGGTTCGGCCCGGCCGTCGCTGGGGGTGAACAGCGCGCCGGCGAAGGGTTTGGCGAGGCCGGGCAGCAGGCCGCCGAGATCGGCCGGGGCGATGACGCGGCTATCGACCTGATATTCGCGGGCTTTCGCCAGCCAGGCTTCCTGTTCTTCCAGTTCCTTGCGGGTTTCGCAGAGATAGAAGATGCCGCATTGGTTGAAGCCGGTTTCCGCGCCGACCAGCGCGTTCATCTGCCGCCACCAGCGCAGGCTTTCCAGCCCGAGCGGGATTTCCGCCATGTCGCGGCCCATCACGCGGGTCCAGCCCCAGTTGCGGCCGGATTGTTCCGCGCCGATCTGGCCCTTTTCGCACAGCACCACCGGGATGCCCTTGCGGGCGAGGAACAGCGCCGTGGTGGTGCCGATAATGCCGCCGCCGATGATGACGACGGAGGTGCGGGGGGGCAGGGTCTCGTCGCCGCGAACAGGGTCGATCGGTGGAAGCATGGCGGGGTCCTCAGGCTGGGCTGCGCGAACATCCGCGTTGGCCTTGGTGGTGTCAATCGCGTGCTGGACGGGGGCGGTGGCTGGTCGCATAGTTACAAAAAGCCGTGGCCGCAGCTACGCCACGCGCCCGGCCTGCCGTTTGGGGGGAACATGTCCGGATCCGCAACACCCAGCCTGCCATCGCCGCTGCCGTTTGCCGATAAGGTGACGCGCATCGCCACTGACGAGCCGTTCCGCTGGCTGGCGGCGTGGTGGCGGGATTTTCGTGCCGCCGCGCTGGTGGGGCTGCCGTATGGGCTGGTGTTTGTCGTCAGCGGCGTGCTGCTGACCTTCGGGCTGGAACGCGCCGGGCTGGTCTATCTGATCGCGCCGCTGATCGCCGGGTTTATGCTGGTGGCGCCGGCGCTGACGGTGGGGTTTTACGCGATCAGCCAGGATCTGGAAGCGGGCACGCGGCCCAGCTTCGCCCGGGCGCTGCTGGCCTGGCGGCGCAATCCGGGCGCGCTGATCGGGCTGGGGCTGATGCAGGTGCTGTTTCTGGTGGTGTGGATGCGCTTCGCGGTGCTGATTTTCGCGCTGTGCTTCCCCTCGACCAGCCTGGACACGCAGGCGCTGCTGAATGCGGCGTTGTTCACCCAGGATGGCCAGACCTTCCTGGCGGTGGGCAGCGTGGTCGGCGCGGGCATGGCGACGATTGCCTTTGCGTTCGGCGCGTTCTCCTTGCCGTTGCTGCTGGACCGCCGGATCGGGCTGCTGGAGGCGGTGGTGACGAGCGCGGTGGCAGTGGTGCTCAACGCCCGCGCCATGGCGGTATGGGCCGGGCTGATCGTGCTGTTCACCGCCGCCGGGCTGGCGCTGGGCTATGTCGGGCTGGTGGTGACGCTGCCGCTGGTGGGGCATGCGACGTGGCATGCGTATCGGGCGGTGTTGCGGGGGTAGGGGGCGCGCGCATCCGGCCGGGCAGGAGACGGACGCGCCGGGTTTATGGGTGCCGTGCGGTCGTGAGCGGTGCGTCGGCCTGCGGCAGGTCTGAGATGAACGGGCGCAGTTTGCCCGCTTTGGTGCGTGGCAGCGTGCGGTGATAGGTGATGCTGAGGGTGAATTGCGGCCCCATATTCCGCGCGACCATGTCTTTGATTTCGGCCCATTCTGCCGCATTCAACGGGCGGGCGGTGACGAGACGCAATTCAATCTCGGTCAGGCTGCGCTGGACGTACTGGAACTCTTCGATGATCGCGATTTTGGCAATCTGATAGTAGCCCAAAACGGGGCGGCGATATTCCCCAGGGGCGACGGTCAAATGGTCGGTTGAGCGCCCGACGATCCGGTTGAGCACCGGCAAGCTGCGTCCGCAGGGGCAGGGGGCACCGCATTCGGCTTCGTCAGCGAGTTCATAGCGCTGCAACGGGGTGGCGTAATTGTGCAGCGGGGTGCCGGGCCGCAGGCCGATGGCCGCCAGACGCTGGGCATAGAACGGGACGGTGCGGATGGCGGCGGCGACGAGGTGCTGCAACTGCTGGACCTGCTGCGCGCGCAAATCGGACGCCGGCCACCATTGGCTGGCATCGAGCTGCTGCTGGATCGCCATCAGGGTGGCGGCGTGGCCGTTGAGGATGGCGGGCCAGGACCCGGGTTCGACGGCGGACCGTAAGCGCATGGGGGGACCCTCAGGGGCTGCGTGAGGGGGCTGTGCCACGTCAGGCCTCGGCGGCGGGCAGCCAGGGATTGATCACCGCAACGCCTGCGGCGACGAAGGGCGCGGTATCGCGGGTGGCGACCGCAAAACCGTGCGCGGCGGCAATGGCGGCGATCTGACCATCCGCGACGCCGATTGCGTGGCCGGCAGCCCGGGCCCGGGACATCAACAGGGCGAACAGGCGTGCGGCGGCTGGATCGAAGGTGAGCATCCGCCGGTCGCCGAAGCTGTCGATAACCGCGTTGATCCGTGCCTCCAGCCGTGACCGGCGCAGCCCTACGGGCAGGAGTTCAATGCCCAGAAGGAGTTCAGCGAGGGTGATTGTTGTCAGATACAGGGTTTCCGGCCGCTGCCGGTCCAGCCATGCGGCCACGGCGGGATTGGCGGCGGCCTTCAAGGGTGCGGACAGGACGTTGGTGTCCAGAATGATCATTCAAAGGGCGCCGGTTCGGGTGGCGTCCGGTCGCGCGTGATATCCAGCTCGATGCCGCCGAGATCGCGGCCGATGGCGGCGAGGGTGGCGCCGAGGCCGAGCTGCTGCGTTGGCGCCAGCGCGTGTTCCAGGATCGCCCGGACTTCGGCTTCCATGCTGCGGCCGTGGCGCGCGGCCTGCATGCGCAAGGCCTGGTGGGTTTCGTCGGTGATATTGCGAATATTCAACGAGGGCATAATGCTATCACCTGTCGTATTCAGCTATCATTGATAGCATTTTTTGATGCTGACAGCAAAGCAGGCGGTGCATCACCTGCGCCTGGGCAGGTGACCGGGGGCGGGCTTGAGGCGCATCCGGGTGCTGGGTGAGGCTGATTTTGCTTGCATTTGAAGATCAAAACAGTTATTGAAAATAACATGTGTGTTTCACCCTCCTCCTCCCCCACGCCGCAGGCGGCTGCCGAGATGGCGCGGCGGCTGGGGGTGATTTTGGCGGCGGTGGCGGCGTTGATTGCGCGGCGGTTTTTGCGCGACCCGAAATTTGCCGCGGTGATTGTGCCGTTATGGGGGTGGCTCGGGCGGTCGGCGCGGCGGTTTGAGCGGGTGGTGATGCGGCCGGCGGTGGTTCGGCCCGGGGTGGCTCGGCCTGCGGGGCGGGCCGAGGGTTCGCCGATGGCGCAGGATGCGGTGATGCGGCCGGCGCGGCTGCGGTCGCGCCTGCGGTTGCCGGGCGGGCAAGGCTGGCTGGTGAAGGCGTTGGGTTGGGAGGCGGCGGGGTATGGCAGCCAGTTGACGGCGCTGCTGGCGGAGCCGGAGATGCAGGCGGTGTTGGCGGCGGTGCCAGCGGTTGGGCGGATTTTACGGCCGGTGTGCCGGATGCTCGGGGTGGTGCCGCTGGGGGTGGAGCCGGCGGTGCGGGTGCGGGTGCCGCGACCGCCGAAGCCGAGGATGCCCCGGTTTTCCTGGAAGCGGGCCTGGGCGGAGGTGGAGAATAGGCCGTTGCCGACGATGGGGCCGGGGATAGGGCGGCCGGGGCGGAGGGGGTAGAGGTTTGTGGATTTCGTTACGTTATCGGAATAGTAAATGAGTTGAGAAGGCCCTCACCCCGGCCCTCTCCCAGAGGGAGACGGAGAAGAGGGGGGAAGGTTTTTTGCTTCTTTTTTGCAAAAAAGAAGGCGCTTACTTGGCCTTATCGGCAAAGCCCCGCCCGCGAATCACGGCGGCGGCGCCGAATTTGGCGCGCAGCGTGTCGATGGCGCTTTGGGTGGCGACGCGTTTGGCGGTGCCGGGGTCGGCGAGGTCGGGCCGGTCCGCGTCTTCGCCGGGGGCGAGGGTGGAGGCGCCGATGCCGATCAGGCGGAAGGGGGTGCCATCGACCTCGCGGGCCAGCAGGGTGCGGGCGGTTTCAAACAGGGTATCCGGCAGGCGGGAGGGTTGCGGCAGGCGTTGGGTGCGGGTGCGGCTGGTGAAGCTGGCGGTTTTGAGTTTGAGCACCACGCCGGTGGCGGCGAAGTTTTCCGCTTTCAGGCGGGTGGCGAGTTTTTCGGCGAGGCGCCAGAGCTGGTGTTCCAGGTCTGGCAGGGTGCGCAGGTCGGTGGCGAAGGTGGTTTCGGCGCTGATGGATTTGGTATCGCGGGCGGGGTTGACCAGGCGGGCGTCTTGCCCGCGGCTGCGGGCGACCAGAGCGGGGCCGTCGGGCCCGAAGCGGGTGGTGGCTTCGCGGTCGGTCAGCGCCTGCATCTGGCCGAGTTTGGTGATGCCGAGCGATTCCAGCTTTTTGGCGAAGGCGGGGCCGATGCCGGGCAGCAGGCGGACGGATTCGGGGGCGAGGATGTCGGCGGCTTCCGCGCCGATGACGCAGAAGCCGCGCGGCTTGTCGCGGCCGGCGGCGATTTTGGCCATCAGGCGGTTTTGCGCCAGGCCGATGGAGATGGTGACGCCGACCTCGCGTTCGACATCGCGGCTGAGTTTGGCCAGCACGGCGGCGGGCGGGGCGCCGTGCAGGGCGGCGGTGCCGGAGAGGTCGAGCGCGGCTTCGTCGATGGAGAGCGGCTGCACCAGCGGGGTGAGGCGGCGCATGAGGTCGCGGATCTGCCGGGCGGCGGCGGTGTATTTGGCGAAATCTGGCCGCAGCACCACCGCGTCCGGGCAGGCTTTCAGGGCTTGAAACATCGGCATGGCGCTGCGGACGCCGTAGATGCGGGCGACGTAGCAGGCGGTGGAGACCACGCCGCGGGCGCCGGTGCCGCCGACGATGACCGGGCGGGAGGCGAGGTCTGGGCGGTCGCGCTTTTCGACGCTGGCGAAGAAGGCGTCGCAATCCACATGGGCGATGGCGAGGGTGAACAGGTCGGGGTGGCGCAGGATACGGCGGCTGCCGCAATGCGGGCAGGCCGGGGTTTCGACCGGCGTTTGCCCGCAATCACGGCAGAGGGAGGGCATGGCGGGTTATTTCGCCGGGGGTGGCCAGAGCCAGGCGGCGCCACGGACGCCGGAACTGTCGCCATGGACGTTGCGGACGATGGGGGTGTGGACGAAATCCGAGAACACGTAATGGGCCAGGCGTTGCGGGACTTCGGTGTAGAGGTGGTCGAGGTTGGAGAGACCGCCGCCGAGGACGATGATGTCTGGGTCCAGAATGTTGACCACGACGGCGAGGCCGCGGGCGAGGCGATCGACATGGCGGGCGAGGGCGGCGCGGGCCTGCGGATCTCCGGCGTCGGCGCGGGCGGCGATGGCGTGCGCGTCATGCGCGCCGGGGCCGTCGCAGTCGCGGGCGAGGGAGGGGCCGGCGACGTAGGTTTCCATGCAGTTATGATGGCCGCACCAGCAGAGGATGCCCGGTTGTTCGTCCGGCTGCGGCCAGGGCAGGGGGATGTGGCCCCATTCGCCGGTGATATGGTGGCGGCCACGGATAACCTTGCCATTGACCACGACGCCGCCGCCGCAGCCGGTGCCGAGGATGACGCCGAAGACGACGTTCTGGCCGGCGCCGGCGCCATCGGCGGCTTCGGAGAGCGCGAAGCAATTCGCATCGTTCTCCACCCGGACTTCGCGCGCCAGGAGGGTGGAGATATCGCGGTCGAACGGATGGCCGTTGAGGGCGATGGAGTTGGCGTTTTTCACCAGGCCGGTGGCGGGGCTGACCACGCCGGGAATGCCGATGCCGACCGAGCCGGTGGCGCCGAACTGGGCTTCGAGATCTCGCACCAGGCCGGCGATGGCGTTGACGGTCGCCTCATAGCCGGAGGGGGTGGGGATGCGGTGGCGATGCAACAGAGCGTTATCGGCCGTGAGGGCGGCGATTTCGATTTTGGTGCCGCCGAGGTCTACGCCAATGCGGAAGGTGTAATCGGATGTTTGCATGACCCCAGTTAGCGCGGGTGGAGGGGGCACTCAAGGGGGTTGGCGGGTTGCCGAACCGGGCGGGGCTGGCGCAGAGTGGAGGGCATGAGCGAATCTGTGCTGGACGTAAAAGGGATGTCGTGTCCGCTGCCGGTGCTGCGGGCCAACAGGGCGTTGCGGGCGCTGGCGCCGGGGGATCGGCTGCGGGTGTTGGCGACCGATCGGGCGGCGATGGGCGACTTTCAGGCGTTCTGCCGCGAGACCGGGCATAGCCTGCTGGCGTGGAGCGAGGAGGGCGGGGTGTTGAGCTTTCTGATCCGCAAGAAGGAAGCCGCTGCGGACCCGCAACCGTGACGACGGCGCTGTTTACCCATCCGGCGTGCCTGGAGCACGACCCGGGAACCTGGCATCCAGAATGCGCGGACCGGGTGCGGTATGTGCTGCGGGCGCTGGAGGCGGAGGAGTTCGCGCCGCTGTTGCGGGAAAGCGCCCCGCAGGCGACGCGGGAGCAACTGGAGCGGGTGCATCCGGCGGAGTATGTGGAGTCGATCCTCGCGGTGCGGCCGGCGGCCGGAGAGCACGTGCCGATCGACGCCGATACGGCGATGAGTGCGGGCAGTGCCGAGGCGGCGCTGCGCTCCGCCGGCGGGGCGGTGGCGGCGGTGGATGCGGTGATGGAAGGCTGGGCGCGCAATGCCTTCGTGGCGACGCGGCCGCCGGGGCACCATGCCGAGGTTGCCCAGGCGATGGGGTTTTGTTTTTTCGCCAATGCGGCGATTGCCGCCCGGCATGCGAAGACCCGCTGGGGGCTTGGCCGAGTCGCGATTGTGGATTTCGACGTGCATCACGGCAACGGCACCCAGGCGGTGTTCGCGGCGGATGGCAGCGTGTTCTATGGGTCGAGCCACCAATATCCCTGCTATCCCGGCACCGGGGATGCGGGGGAGGTCGGGGTGGGCAACATCGTCAACGCGCCGCTGCCGCCGCGGGCGGATGGGATGCAGTTCCGCGGGGCGTGGGATGACATCATTCTGCCGGCGCTGGAGGCATTCGCGCCGGAGATGCTGATTGTTTCGGCCGGGTTCGATGCGCATATCGCCGACCCGCTGGCGGAGTTGCGGGTGCGGACGGCGGATTTCGTCTGGCTTACCGGGCGGTTGCTGGCGGTGGCGGAGCGGCATTGCAAGGGGCGGTTGGTGTCGCTGCTGGAAGGGGGGTATGATCTGGATGCCCTGGCCGAGGCGAGCGCTGCGCATGTGCGGACATTGATGCACGGCTGAGCGCGGGCCCGATTTGGGTTGGCTTGGCATCGCAGAGGCGTTACCAAGCGGTTCCGCTTACCCTGTTCCGACCGCGCCGGGTTTGCGCGGCCTTGCTGAGGTTGCTCCCGAATGGTTTCCGCCCCCCAAGTTGCCGCCGACCTGTCCGGACTGTCGTTCGAGGATGCGCTGGCTGAGTTAGAGAAGATTGTGCGCGGGCTGGAGGGCGGACAGCAGAAGCTGGAGGAGGCGATCGGCGCCTATGAGCGCGGCGCGGCCTTGCGGCGGCATTGCGAGGCCAAGCTGGCGGAGGCGGAAGCGCGCGTGCAGGCGATTGTCGCGGCGGCGGATGGGGCGCTGTCCCTCGAAGATGTGAAATAGAACCGGAACCGAGACACGATGTCATCGCAGACCACGACCGACGCGCTTGCCGCACAGTTGAATGCAGCTTTGGCGGCGGCTGCCGCCGAGGTGGAAACCGCGCTGGCGGATTTGTTGCCGGCGGAAGAGGGGGCGGAGGCGCGGCTTTGTGCGGCGATGCGCTATGCCACGCTGGGTGGCGGCAAGCGGATGCGGGCGTTTCTGGTGCTGGAAACGGCGGCTCTGTTCGGGGTGGATCGGGGGTGTGCGGCGCGGGTCGCGGCTTCGGTGGAAATGCTGCATGCCTATAGCCTGATCCATGATGACCTGCCGGCGATGGATGATGACGATCTGCGGCGTGGCAAGCCGAGTGCCCATAAGCAGTTCGATGAAGCCACCGCGATTTTGGCCGGCGATGCGTTGCAGGCGCGGGCGTTTGAGCTTCTCGGTGAGCTTGCGACCCATTCCAGCCCGGAGGCCCGGTGCGAACTGGTGGTGGCGCTTGGGCATGCGGTGGGTGCGCGGGGCATGTGTGGCGGACAGATGATCGATATTCTGGCCGAGGGGCAGGTGCTGACGGCGGAACAGATCGGCCGATTGCAGGCGCTCAAGACTGGGCGGCTGATCCAATACTCGGCCGAGGCTGGTGCCATTCTCGGCCGGGCGCCGCTGCATCAACGCCACCTGATCGCCGCCTATGGCCGCGACCTGGGGACCGCGTTTCAGATTGCCGATGACGTGCTGGATGCGACTGGCACCGAGGCAGAGGTGGGTAAGGCGGTGGGCAAGGATGCGGCGGCCGGCAAGGCGACGCTAGTTGCGGTGTTGGGGTTGGAGCGCGCTCAGGCGCAGGCGGATGCGCTGGCGGCCCAGGCGGCGGCGCATTTGGAGAGCTTTGGTGAAAGTGCGGCCATGCTGCGGCAACTGGCGGCGCTGGTTGTGGCGCGACGAAAGTAGCCCATGCGATGAACGTGCCGATTATCCCACCGAACCAACCAGGCACCCCCCTGCTCGACCGCGTCCGCATCCCATCGGATTTGCGGAACTTTTCTCTCGACCAGCTGCGTCAGCTGGCGGATGAGCTGCGGCAGGAGACGATCGACGCGGTTTCGGTCACTGGCGGGCATCTGGGGGCGAGCCTC
>CAITOL010000170.1 GCA_903893975.1 uncultured Rhodospirillales bacterium
GCCTGCTCGATAACGGCCTCAAATTCCGCCCCATGGTCCTGCCAGACCGCTTCCTCGAACACGACACACCCGCAAAACAAATGATCGAGGCCGGGCTCATGGCCAAAGATATCGTCCAAACCGTGCTCCAGGCCGTCGGGCACAGCGCCTTGGGCGCGGTCGGCGCCTGATGGCCAAATTGCGCGTCGATCAGCTGCTGCTCGATCGTGGTCTGGTGGAAAGCCGGACCCGGGCGCAGGCGCTGATCCTGGCCGGCAAGGTGTATTCCGGGGATCGCCGGGTGGACAAACCCGGCACCCCCTTCCCGGATGACGCGCCGCTGGATGTGCGCGGGCAAGACCATCCCTGGGTTTCCCGCGGCGGGGTCAAGCTCGCCCATGCCTTAGATCATTTCGGCCTGTCGCCGGCCGGTTGCGTCTGCCTCGATGTCGGCGCCTCCACCGGCGGCTTCACCGATGTGCTGCTGACCCATAGCGCCAGCAAGGTCTACGCCATCGATGTCGGCCACGGCCAGCTGGCCTGGAAACTGCGCAGCGACCCGCGCGTGGTGGTGCTGGAAAAAACCAACGCCCGCCACCTCAGCGCCGACCAGGTGCCAGGCCCGATCAACGTGCTGGTCTGCGATGCCAGCTTCATCGGCCTCGCCACCGTGCTGCCCGCCGGGCTCGGCCTCTGCGCCCCCGGCGCCTGGGCGGTCGCGCTGATCAAGCCGCAATTCGAAGCCGGCCCCGGTCAGGTCGGCAGCAAAGGCGTGGTGCGCGACCCCGCCGTGCACGAGGAAGTCTGCGCCCGCGTGCTCGCCTGGTGGTCCGCCCTGCCGGGCTGGACCGTGCTGGGCATCGAGCCCAGCCCGATCACCGGCCCGGAGGGCAACCGCGAATTCCTCATCGCGGCCCGCAAAGCCTGATCAGATCACCTTCGTGCCCAGATGCGGGAACATCGCCAGCCGCGCCGCCTCGTCCATTTCCGCCTTGAAGGTATGCCGGTCCTTCAGCGCCATCGCCCGCACCGCCGCCGGCCGCGCACTCACTACCTCCAGATGCCGGGTCACATTGGCATAGGTGGTCGCGGCTTCGGCACCGAGCACAAAGGTCAGCAACCGCGACCAACCCCACACCGCCATATCGACGATGCTGTAGGTGTCGCCGAGCATGAACGGGCGCGCCGCCAGATGCGTGTCCAAAATGCCCCAATGCCGCTCCGCCTCGAACACATACCGGTTCAACGCGTACTCCTTCGGCTCCGGGGCGACGTTCTTGAAATGCACCGCCTGCCCGGAATACGGCCCGATGCCGGAGGCAACGAACATCAGCCACGACAGCATTTCCCCGCGCGCCTTGTCGGTGGCCGCCGGCATGAACTGGCCGGTCTTTTCGCCCAGATACAGCAGGATCGCGTTGCTATCGAACACCACCGCATCGCCATCGATAATCGACGGCAGCTTGGCGTTCGGGTTGATCATGCGATACGCCGCGCTGTGCTGCTCGCCCTTGCGGTTGTCGATGGGCACCGGCTCATACGCCAGCCCCATCTCCTCCAGACACAGCGCCACCTTCATCGGGTTCGGTGCGGTATTGTAGTAAAACTTGATCATGGCATCCCCCATCGCGTGATCCATCCACGCCAGCCCCTGCTATAGCCGCATCCGCCCGGTTCGGTAAGCTTGACACGGCCCCTGGGGCTGCCCCGACAACGGCGCCTATCCGCTGCATCAGGTCATCCCATGTCCCCATCGCCCCGCTTCCACACTGCCGCCCAAGCCGCCCGCAAACTCGGCGTGTCCGCCAAAGCATTGCGGCTCTATGAGCAACGTGGCCTGCTGATCCCCGGGCGCAACGCGGCCGGCTGGCGCGCCTATGGCTCGGCCGACCTGGCGCAGGCGGCGCATATTGTCGCCCTGCGCCGGCTCGGTTTCAGCCTGGCGCAGATCGCCCGCGTGCTGGCCGGCGACGCGCACGGCCTGGAACCGGCGCTGGCCAGCCACCAGGCGGCGCTTGCCGCGCAGCACAGCGCCCTCACCGTGACCATCGAGCAGATCCGCCAGCTGCGCCACGGCCTCACACACGGCGTCGCACCCTCGCTCAGCGCATTAATCCGCCTGGCGCAGCCCACCCCGACACCGGTGGTCAGCTTCGAACTACCCTGGCCCTGGGGTGGGGAGGTATTTGAACTCCCGGCCCTGCCGGCATTGTCCTACATCATCGGCCCGCTCGGCAGCGGCAAAACCCGGCTGGCGCAGCATCTGGCGGCCATCCTACCCAACGCCACCTTCCTTAGTCTGGACCGCACCGTAACAGCGCCCCCCGCCGCGCATGCCGCCGCCCAAATCGCGCAAGACTGGCTGGCGGAGGACGGCGCGACCCCGTCGGACGCGCTGACCGCGCTGCTGCTCGGCATCGCCGCAGCACCGGCCACGGTGGTGGTCGACATGATCGAGCAAGGGTTGGACGAAGTCACACAACAGGCGGTCATCGCCTATTTGCGCCGCCGCGGCCCCGGCGCCCAGCCGCTCATGCTGCTCACCCGCTCCAGCGCCATCCTGGACCTCGCCGCCATCGGCCCGGACGAAGCCATCATCCTCTGCCCGGCCAATCACAGCCCGCCGGTCCTGGTGCCGCCCTATCCCGGCGCACCCGGCTACGAAACGGTCGCGTCCTGCCTCGCCACCCCCGAGGTACGGGCGCGCAGCGCAGGGATGGTGGCAACGTTCACATCCCAAGCCTAAACGTCGAGGTTGGCCACCTTCAGCGCATTGCTCACGATAAAGTCGCGCCGCGGCTCCACCACATCGCCCATCAAGGTGGAGAATACGCCCTCGGCCTCGTCCTTATCGCCGACATTCACCTGCAAGAAGGTGCGCACCGCCGGATCGAGCGTGGTTTTCCACAATTGTTCCGGGTTCATCTCACCCAGCCCTTTAAAGCGCTGCACACTCAGGCCGCGCCGCCCGTGCGACAAAATCCGGTCGAACGCGCTGGCCGGGCCGGAACACACCGCCTCCTGGCTATCCAGCTTCAACCGCGCCGGCTCGGCAAAGCGGCGGGCCAGCCCGTCCACCCGGTCGTTCAGCCAACGCGCTTCCGCACTGCGCAAGGTCGCCGCATCCAGCGTGTGCAGTTCGGCCACGCCGCGCACCGTGCGCGCCATGCGCAACCCGCCGCCGGCCGCCGCCACCATCCAGCCGCGCTCGGCGGGCAACGATACCGCATCCAGCCGCTTGGCCAGATCCTGCGCCACATCGGTCAGCCGATTGGTATCCGGCGTCAGCGCCCCGGCAATCGCCGCCTGTTCGACCAACGCGAACGGCGTATGGGGGGACACATGCCGCAGCCGCACACTGGCCTCCCGCAGCCAGACCGCTTCCTCGTCCAACTCCGGCCCGGCGAACACCGTGCCATCGGCATAGGTCAGCCGCGCTTCGCCCAGCGCCTTATCCAGCAGGAAGCGCTCGAGCGCCGCATCGTCCTTCAGATACCGCTCATCATTGCCCCGCTTGGCGCGATACAGCGGCGGCTGGGCGATATACAAATGTCCGCGCGTCAGCAGTTCCGGCATCTGCCGATAGAAGAAGGTCAGCAACAGCGTGCGGATATGCGATCCATCGACATCGGCGTCGGTCATGATGACGATGCGGTGATAGCGCAGCTTGGAAATATCGAACCCGCCTTGCTCCGGCTCCCCCCGGCCAATCCCGGTGCCCAGCGCGGTAATCAGCGTGCCAATTTCGGCGCTGCCCAGCATGCGATCGAAACGCGCCCGCTCGACATTGAGGATTTTACCCTTCAACGGCAAAATCGCCTGATACTTCCGGTCGCGGCCCTGCTTGGCCGACCCGCCGGCGCTATCGCCCTCGACCAGGAACAGTTCGGATTTCGCCGGGTCGCGTTCCTGGCAATCCGCCAGCTTGCCCGGCAGAGTGGACACGTCCAGCACGCCCTTGCGCCGGGTTAATTCCCGCGCCTTGCGCGCCGCCTCACGCGCGGCGGCGGCGTCCATCACCTTCTGGATGATGCCCTTGGCTTCACGCGGATGGGTTTCAAACCAATGCGACACCGCATCCGCCACCGCCGCCTGCACCACCGGCTGCACTTCGGAGCTCACCAGCTTGTCTTTGGTCTGCGAGGAGAATTTCGGGTCCGGCACCTTCACCGACAGCACCGCCGTCATGCCTTCCCGCATGTCGTCGCCCACCAGAGCGAGGCTGTCTTTCTTGCCCATGCCTTCGGCGTATTTGCTCACCACCCGCGTCATCGCCTGCCGGAAACCGGCCAGATGGGTGCCGCCATCGCGCTGCGGGATGTTGTTGGTGAAGCACAGCATGTTCTCGTGGAACGAGTCGTTCCAGGACAGCGCGAACTCCACCCGGATATCCGCCATGTTGACGCCCGGGGCGCCTTCCTTGGCGGTCACGCTGATCGGCGGCGTAAAGACCGAGGTCTTGGCGCGATCCAGCCATTCAACAAAGGCCACCAGGCCGCCTTCGTAGAAAAATTCGCTTTCCACCGCCGGCGTGTGCCGCTCGTCGCGCAGCACAATCCGCAGGCCGGAATTGAGGAAGGCCAGTTCCCGCAGGCGCCGTTCCAGCACCGCAAATTCGAACTCCACCTTGGTGAAGGTGCCGGTGGACGGCTTGAAGGTCACTTCCGTGCCGCTCGGCGCGTCGGACGGGCCGACCACCACCAGCGGTGCCTCGGCATCGCCATGGCGGAAGCGGATGAAATGCTCATGCCCGTTGCGCCAGATGCGCACTTCCATCCATTCGGACAGCGCATTCACCACCGCCGCGCCCACGCCATGCAAGCCGCCGGACACTTTGTAGGAATTCTGATTGAACTTGCCGCCGGCATGCAGCCGGGTCAGCACCACTTCGGCGGCGGAGACGCCTTCCTCCGAATGAATATCGGTCGGAATGCCGCGCCCGTCATCGCGCACCGTCACGCTGCCATCGCCGTTCAGGCACAGCGAAACATTGCTGGCAAAACCCGCCTGCGCCTCGTCCACCGCGTTGTCGATGATCTCGAACGCCATATGGTGCAGGCCGGAGCCATCATCGGTATCGCCGATATACATGCCCGGCCGCTTGCGCACCGCATCCAGCCCACGCAGGACGGAAATCGAGGAGGCGTCATAGGCGTCCGGATCGGCCCCCTCCGGGATCGCGGAATCGGGGGGCAGCGCGGCGTTGTCACTCATACCGAGTGGGTACTCCAGAGATAGCGGATACGGGAATGGATCAGCCGGTCCTTATAAGCGATCCAGCCACCAAAGGCCATAAGGCGCCAGATGGCCATCTTAAGGCCCCAACGCCGGGTCCGCGCGCAGGTCCCCGCCTGGCTGCACCATAAACCCGGCCGCCGCGCCGCGCAGCGCCAGAAACGGGCCGCTATCCGTGCCGGTCAGAAAGCTTTGCGCCGGCAGGCGGAGCAATGTGTCGAACAAGGCGTCCCGTCGCGTTGCATCCAAATGCACCAGCGGCTCATCCAGCAGCAGCAACGGGGCGAATCCACGCGCTGCGCTGAGCAACCCGGCATGGCCGAGGATCATGCCCAGCAGCAGCGCCTTCTGCTGCCCGGTGCTGGCCTGCGCCGCCGCCAGGCCGGTTGCGGCATCGGCCATCGTCAGGTCTGCCCGATGCGCGCCTTGCCGGGCGCTGCCCGCGGCCGCATCGGCGCCCCGATTGGCCTGCAACACGCCGCGCAGCCAATCCTCGGTTTCCACCGCGGGGTGGGCGGCCAGATGCTGGCCGATTTCACACGCCAGCCCCAGCAACGCCGCCGGAAACGCCCCCGCCGCCGGGGCCGCGTTCATCCGCGCCACCAGCGCCGCGCGCGCCGCGCTCACCGCCACCGCATGCCGCGCCATGCTGTCCTCCAGCCCGGCGAGCCAGACCCGATCCCCGCGCCCCTCGGCCAGCAGCCGGTTGCGCCCGGCCATCGCCGCCTCATAGGCCGCGACCTCCCGCGCGTGGCTCGGCTCGAACGCATAGACCAGCCGGTCGAGAAACCGCCGCCGTCCGGACGCACCTTCCTGGAACAGCCGATCCATTTGCGGCGTCAGCCACACACAGGCATAGCGCGCGCCAAGTTCGGCCTGGTTGCGCGGCGCCACGCCATCCAGCCGGAAAATCCGCCGGTCGGACGCCGCCTCCGGCGCCGTGCCGGTGCCGATCTCCATCTCGCCGCCTGGGGTTTCAAACCGGCCATGCACCGCCCAGGCCGTCTGCCCCTGCCGTATTACCTCGGCAATGCGGGTGCCACGCAAGCCACGCCCGGGCGCGAGCAGGGAAATCGCTTCCAGCAGGTTGGTTTTTCCGGCGCCGTTCGGGCCGGTCATCACCACCACATCCGCCGCCGGCCGCCAGTCCAGCGCCGCATAGCTGCGGAACTGGCTGAGCGTCAGCCGCGTCAGGCGCAAACCGGGCCGCATGGCCGCCAGCCCGGAACAGGAAATGCCTAAACCCGCATCGGCATCAGCACGAACAGTGCGCTCGGGTCGGCGGCATCCTGCACCACGGTCGGGGCGGAGCCATCGGCAAAGCGGAATTCGACCTGTTCGCCGATCTGATCGGTGATGTCGTTGAGGTAGCGCGCCTGGAAGCCAATCTCCAGCGGACCGGCATCGTAGGTCACCCGGCCGTCATCGAGTTCTTCCGACGCCGTGCCCTGGTCCGGGCTCGCCGCGGACAGCACCAGCAGGTCGCGCGCCAGCGACATTTTCACCGGGCGCGAACGCTCGGTGGAAATCGCGGACACGCGGGCGACCGCATTGGCGAAATCCTGCTTGCCGACGCGCAAAATCTTGTCGTTATCGCGCGGGATCACCCGGTCATATTCCGGGAAGGTGCCGTCGATCAGCTTGGAGGTCAGGGCAATCGTGCCAACTTTGAACTGAATGCGGGTGTCGGACAGCGCAACCTCGATATCCCCGGTCACTTCGTCCAGCAGCTTGCGCAACTCGTTGACCGTTTTGCGCGGAATGATCACGCCGGGCATGGCCGCAGCACCCTCCGGCAGGTCTTCCTCCACCCGGGCCAACCGATGGCCATCGGTCGCCACCGCGCGCAGCATCTTGCCCGCATCGGTCTCGGCAACGTGCAGGTAAATCCCGTTCAGATAATACCGGGTTTCCTCGGTGCTGATGGCAAAGCGGGTGCGGTCGATCAAGCCGCGCAGCGTCTTGGCCGCCAGGTTGAACTTATGCGGCAAGGTCCCGGCGGTCATCGACGGGAAATCGTCGATCGGCAGCACCACCAGGCTGGTGGCATAGCGCCCGGCGCGCAGCGCCAGCGGCGCATCGCCGCCGGGGCAATCCAGTTCCACTTCCGCCGTTTCCGGCAGCTTGCGGACAATCTCATACAGCGTCGCCGCCGGCGCGGTGCACGCGCCATTGCGGGAACTGCTGGCCGCCACTTCCTCGACCACCGCAATTTCCATGTCGGTCGCCGTCAGGGTCAGGCGCCCGTCGCGCACCGCAATCATCACGTTGGCCAGAATGGGGATGGTGTTGCGCCGTTCCACGACGCTTTGCACATGCCCGAGTGCACGCAGCAACGTCGCGCGGTCGGCCTTGAACTTCATCGCATCAAACCCCTTGCCCACCGAACTACAGCTTGGCGCTAGTGCCCAGCCGACTCGGCCTTCCAATGTAGCGAGGTTGCCCGCTTCGCGCAAAGCCGCGCATGGCGCAAGCAAATACCGCCGGTGCCGCCAGCAAAACGCGTCGCACTGGCCCGCGTCCGGTGGCATAACATACTATAGACGGAACGGAGACGTTTGATGCGGCACCCCTCCTCGCCCTTCTGGCGCCTGGTCGTGCTCGCCGCTCTGCTGGCCGCTGCCAGCCCCGGCGAGGCAGCCGATATCGGTGGCGTGCACGTGCCCGATATCGAACAGGTCAACGGCAAAAACCTGCACCTCAACGGCGCCGGCCGGCGTACCTATTCCTTTCTGGACATCCATATCTACATCGCCAGCCTGTATCTGGAGCATCCAAGCGCGGACCCGGAGCAGATCATCCGCTCGCCAGAAACCAAGCTGCTCGAAGTCACCTTCGAACGCGACATCGGTGCGGAGGATGCGCGCAGTTCCTGGCGCGTCGGCTTTGCCAATAACTGCCTCGCGCCCTGCCACCTGCCGGCGGCGGAAACCGATGCCTTCATCGCCGGCGTACCGGCGATGCACAAGGGCGACCGGTTCCGCCTGCTTTTCCAGCAGAACAGCGCCACCATCACGGTGAACGACCAGCCGATCGGCGTCGTCACCGACCCGGAACTGGCCAACGCCATCCTCGCCACTTTCCTCGGCCCCAAGCCCGCCTCCCCCAGCCTGCGCCAGGCGCTGCTGGCTGGGCATTCCTGAACCCCGCCCGGACACGCCTGCACACTCTCTTAACCAGCGGCGGTCTAGGGTGGCCAAACGCACAATGGTGCAGTGCGGCAGACCCGGCCTTGCCCGGCTTTCAGCGATGGGCTAGCTAGGCGCGCTCATCGGCACGACCGGAAGATCGCGCCTGGCGGGCGCCCGCATTATTTGTCGTTGGCAGACCGTAGCGCCTGACCAGACCCTGTTTCTTCGCGAAGGATCCGCATCCCATGGCTCGCAACAAGATCGCCCTTATCGGCGCCGGCAACATTGGCGGCACGCTCGCCCATCTCATTGGCTTGAAGGAACTCGGCGACGTCGTGATGTTCGACGTCTTCGGCGGCGTCGCCGCCGGCAAGGCGCTGGATCTGATGCAGTCCAGCCCGGTTGATGGCTTCGACAGCGCGATGTCCGGCGGCAACGACTACGCCGCCATCGCCGGCTCCGACGTGGTGATCGTCACCGCCGGCTTCCCGCGCATGCCGGGCATGAGCCGCGATGACCTGCTGACCAAAAATGCCGGTGTGATCGCCGAAGTTGCCGCTGGCATCAAAGCCCACTGCCCGGATGCGTTCGTGATCGTCATCACCAACCCGCTGGACGTGATGGTCTCCGTCATGCAGCAAAAGTCCGGCCTGCCCGCCAACAAGGTCATCGGCATGGCCGGCGTGCTCGACAGCAGCCGCTTCCAGCTGTTCCTGGCGCAGGAATTCAACGTCTCCGTGCAAGACGTCACCGCCTTCGTGCTCGGCGGCCACGGCGATACCATGGTGCCGCTGATCCGCTACTCGACCGTCGCCGGCATCCCGGTGCCCGATCTGATCAAGATGGGCTGGACCACCCAGGAACGCATCGACGCCATCGTGGAACGCACCGCCAATGGCGGCGGCGAAATCGTCAAGCTGCTGGAACGCGGCAGCGCCTTCTACGCCCCGGCCGCCAGCGCCATTTCGATGGCCGAAGCCTATCTGAAGGACAAGCGCCGGGTGCTGCCCTGCGCCGCCCTGCTCACCGGCCAGTATGGCGTGGACGGCCTCTACATCGGCGTGCCCGTGGTCATCGGTAAGAACGGCATCGAGAAGATCGTCGAAATCGAGCTGAACGACAGCGAGAAGGCCGCCTTCGACAAATCCTGCGGCGCCGTCCGCGCTTTGATCGCCGACTTCAACAAGCTGGGCGTCTGATCCAATGAATATCCACGAATACCAGGGCAAGGAATTGCTCAAGCAATACGGTGTGGCCGTGCTTGAAGGCCATGTCGCCTGGACCCCGGATGAAGCCGAAGCCGCGGCGGCAAAGCTGCCTGGCCCGGTATTCGTGGTGAAGTCGCAAATCCACGCCGGTGGCCGCGGCGCCGGGCATTTCGCCAACGACCCCACCGGCAAGGGTGGTGTGCGGCTGGCGAAATCCCCCGCCGAAGTGCGGGCCGCCGCCGAAGCCATGCTCGGCCAGACGCTGGTGACCAAGCAGACCGGGGAAGCCGGCCGCCGCGTCGGCCGCGTCTATATCGAAGCGGGCTGCGATATTAAGCGCGAACTCTACCTCTCCCTGCTGGTGGACCGCGACACCGCGCGCGTCACCATCATGGCCTCCACCGAAGGCGGCATGGAAATCGAGGAGGTGGCGCACAACCACCCGGAGAAAATCCTCCGCGTCGGTGTCGACCCCGCCTCCGGCATCTGGCCGTTCCACGCCAACAAACTCGCTTACGCGCTGGGCCTGGAAGGCAAGCAGATCGGCGCGTTCCGCAAGTTCGTGATGGCGATGTACAAAGCCTTCACCGAACTCGACTGCGCCATCGTTGAAATCAACCCCCTCGTCGTCACCGGCGCGGGCGATGTGGTGGCCCTGGACGCCAAAGTCAGCTTCGACGACAACGCGCTCTACCGCCATCCGGACATCGAAAAGCTGCGTGACGAGGCGGAAGAAGATCCGAAAGAGCTCGAAGCCGCCAAATACGCGCTGAACTACGTGGCGCTCGATGGCGTCATCGGCTGCATGGTCAACGGCGCCGGCCTGGCGATGGCGACGATGGACATCATCAAGCTCTACGGCTCCTCGCCCGCCAACTTCCTCGATGTCGGCGGCGGCGCCACCAAGGAACGGGTCACGGCGGCGTTCAAAATCATCCTGTCGGACCCGAATGTCGAAGGCATTCTGGTCAACATCTTCGGCGGCATCATGCGCTGCGACGTCATCGCCGAAGGCGTGGTGGCCGCGGCGCGCGAAGTTTCGCTGAACGTGCCGCTGGTGGTGCGCCTCGAAGGCACCAATGTCGAACTCGGCAAGGAGATCATGGCCAAATCCGGCCTGCCGATCATCGCCGCCGACAACCTCGCCGATGCCGCCGAAAAAGTGGTCAAAGCCGTGAAGGACGCCGCGTAATGGCCATTCTCGTTGACGCCAACACCAAGGTCATCACCCAGGGCTTCACCGGCGCCCAGGGCACCTTCCATTCCGAGCAGGCGCTCGCCTACGGCACCAAAGTCGTCGGCGGCGTCACCCCGGGCAAGGGCGGTTCGACCCATATCGGCCTGCCGGTCTACGACACCGTCTACCAGGCCGTCACCGCCACCGGCGCCAACGCCTCGGCGATCTATGTGCCGCCGCCGTTCGCGGCGGATGCCATTCTGGAAGCCATCGACTGCGAAATCCCGCTGATCGTGTGCATCACCGAAGGCATTCCGGTGCTGGACATGGTGCGGGTCAAACGCGCCCTCGATGGCTCCAGGTCGCGCCTGATCGGGCCGAACTGCCCCGGCGTCATCACCCCGGACGCCTGCAAAATCGGCATCATGCCCGGCCATATCCACCGGCGCGGCAAGGTCGGCATCGTCTCCCGCTCCGGCACGCTGACCTATGAAGCCGTGGCGCAGACCACCGCCGCCGGCCTCGGCCAGTCCACCTGCGTCGGCGTGGGTGGCGACCCGGTGAAGGGCACGGACTTCATCGAAGTGCTGGAAATGTTCCTGGCCGATGCGGAAACCGAATGCATCATCATGATCGGTGAAATCGGCGGCCAGAGCGAAATCCTCGCCGCCGAATTCCTCGCCGCCAACAAGGTGAAAAAGCCCACCGTCGGCTTCATCGCCGGTGCCACTGCCCCGCCGGGCCGCCGCATGGGCCATGCCGGCGCGGTGATCTCCGGCGGCCGCGACACCGCCGCCGCCAAGTTCGAGGCGATGCGCCTCGCCGGCATCCATATCAGCGAGAGCCCGGCCGCCTTGGGCAGCACCATGATCAAGGCCCTGCGCGGCTGATGGACCCGGTCCGCGCCGCTGCCAACGCAGCGCGGACCGCGCTCAGCTTCATGACGATCGAACAAACCGCCGCGCTCATCGAGCGCGGCGGTTTTGTGTTGGACCCGTTCGCACCCCTGATCGGCCCAGACCTACGCGTCCGCGCCGGCATCATGCTGTGGCCCAACACCTCCCTCGCACACGCCGTTGCCTCGACCGGTTGAAACCGTCGTTCCTTTTGGTCTCACAAAGACCTTCCGAAAAGGATTGTCCGATGTCCCTGCCCAAACGCGTCACCCTCATCGAAGTCGGCCCGCGTGAAGGCTGCCAGTTTGAGGGCATTGGCGACCCGACCCGCATCCCCACCGCCGCCAAAGTGCAGTTGATCGACGCGCTGGCCGCGACCGGGGTGGCGGCGATCCAGATGGTCAGCTTCGTGTCCCCCAAGCAGGTGCCGCAGATGGCGGATGCCGAGATGGTCTGCGCCGGAATTACGCCGCGGCCGGGGGTGACGTATTCCGGCATCTACCTCAACGACGCTGGGCTGAAGCGGGCGCTGCAAGCCGGGGTGATCGAGATTTCCGGCAAAATCAGCTTCACCGCGTCGGAGGCGTTTTCGTTGCGCAACCAGCGGCGCACGCATGTCGAGGACGCGGTGATGCAGCGCAAGATCGCGGCGCTGTATCAGCAGGCGCATATTCCGATCACGCACGGCAACATCATGGCGGCATTTGGCTGCAATTTCGAAGGCGAAATCCCGCTCGCCCGGGTGTTGGACTACATCGCCGAGTTGCACGAGATCGCGGCGGAAACCGGCAGCACGCTGCGCTCCACCAGCCTGGCGGATACGATGGGCTGGGCGGACCCGGAGATGATCCGCCGCACGGTGGGGGAGGTGCGCAACCGCTGGCCGGACCTGCGGCTGACCTTGCATTTGCACGACACGCGGGCGCTGGCGATTGCCAATGTCTACGCGGCATTGCTGGAGGGGGTGACGGATTTCGACACCGCGGTTGGCGGGCTGGGCGGCTGCCCGTTCGCCGGCATTCAAGGGGCTGCCGGGAATGTGTGCACCGAGGAGGTGGTGTTCCTTTGCCGGCAACTGGGCATCGAGACCGGGATTGATCTGGCGGCGATGGTGCAATGTGCCCGGCTGGCGCAGGAGATTGTCGGCCATCCATTGCCGAGCAAGCTGATCAACGCCAATCTGGATTTGCCGCGTTAGCCGCCATTTTGTGCAGGAGTGCCGTGTGACCCATCCCATCCTCGACCATATCCGCCCGTATCTGCCGGAGCTGACCGCGATCCGGCAGGACATCCACGCCCATCCGGAATTGGGGCTGGAGGAGCATCGCACCGCCGACCTCGTGGCGCGGCAGCTGGAAGCCTGGGGGATTGAGGTGCATCGCGGTGTAGGCAAAACCGGCGTGGTCGGCGTGCTGCGTAACGGCAGCGGCCCGGCAATCGGGCTGCGCGCCGATATGGATGCGCTGCCGATCGAGGAACAGACCAACCTGCCGTATAGCAGCCGCAACGCCGGGGTGATGCATGCGTGCGGGCATGATGGGCACACCACCATGTTGCTCGGCGCCGCCCGCTATCTGGCGGAAACCCGGAATTTCAGCGGCACGGTCAACTTCATCTTCCAGCCCGGCGAGGAAGGGGTGGGCGGCGCGTTGGCGATGCTGGCGGATGAGTTGTTTGAACGTTTCCCGTGCGAGGCGATTTTCGGCATGCACAATGCGCCGGGCATGCCGCTGGGCAAATTCGGCATCAGCCCCGGCAATGGCATGGCGGCAGGGGCGTTTTTCGATATCACCATTACCGGGCGTGGCGCGCATGGGGCGCGGCCGGAGGAAAGCATCGACCCGGTGCTGGTGGCCAGCGCCCTGGCGAGCGCGTTGCAGTCCATCGTTTCGCGTAACATTTCCCCATCGGACACTGCGGTGCTCAGCATCACCCGCCTGCTGGTCGGCGATGCGTACAACGTGATTCCGGAAACCGGGCTGCTGGGCGGCACGGTGCGGACGATGAAGCGGGAGACGATGGCGCTGATCGAAGCCAACATGAGGCGGTTGGCCACCAGCATCGCCGCCGGATTTGGCGCCGAGGCGGTGGTGGATTTCCGGCTGATTTTCGCGCCGCTGGTCAACGACGCGGCGCAGACCAAGGTGATCGCCGATGCCGCCGCCGGCCTGGTGGGGGAGGCGGACACCAACCGCAACCAGCCGCCGATCATGGCGTCGGAGGATTTCGCCTTCATGATGGAAAAAGTGCCGGGGGCGTATATCAACCTGGGCAATGGCGCGGAAAGTTCGCCGGTGCATAACCACCATTACAACTTCAACGATGCGGCCATCCCCTATGGCGTATCGCTGTATGCGGCGGTGGTGGAGAGCAAACTGGCGAAATAGCGCCGAGGCTACGGCTTGGGTTGCAGCACCGCGTCGGCTTCAATCCGGGCTTCCACCGTGATGTCGGTCGCTTCCGCCACCGGGTTGGGCATGGCGGCGCTGGCCGACACCATCGGGGCTGCCATGATCATGCCGCGCGGGGCGACACCGGACGGGTCCAGATTGACCGTGCGGAACGACACGAAAGCCAGGCCGAGCGCGTTGGCGGCGTCGTCCGCGCGGCCACGCAGTTGCTTTATCGCCATCTGCAGCGCCTCGGCATGGGCTTTGCGGGCGGTCTCCGCCGCCAGGCGCCAGCCGAGTTGCTGCACGATCAGCCCCTGGGCTTGCAGGCTGCCAACCAGGGTTTGCACCGCCGCGCCATCGCTGCCGACCAGATCCAGGGTTTGCGTGGCGTGCCAGTGCTTGGCCGCCTGCGGGTTCGGCTGCACCTGCCAGACGCTGTAGCTGCCGGTGCTGACGGTGATACCGGCGGCCTTCTTGCTGACCTCAAGCGCGCTGGACATGCCGGCATTCACTTTGGCCTGCACCTCGGTGGTGGTGGCGCCGTCGGCTTCCAGCCGCAGGCTGGCGGCCAGGCGGTCCGGGTGAATCTGGATCTGGGCCGCTTCGCTCAGGTGCAGCAGGGTTTCCGCCGCGGCCATGGTCGGGGCCAGCAGCAGGGCGGCGGCGAGCAGGTGGGGGCGCATGGCGGCGGTCCTTCGATGAGGGGCGACCTATAGCCCCGCCGCGGCATGCAAGACAGCCCCAACAAGACAGGACTTGCCGCGCCCAGCCGGACTGGCTAACCGTCCGCGGTCGCGCGCCATGCCGGTGCGCCAACAGCAGGAGAGCAGGTGATGGGTTACAGAGTCGCGGTTGTCGGCGCCACCGGGGCGGTCGGGCGCGAGATCCTGAAAACCCTGGCCGAGCGCGATTTCCCGATTACGGACATCGCCGCCGTCGCCTCCGCCCGGTCCGCCGGGCAGGAAGTGTCGTTTGGCGACAACCGGGTGCTGAAGGTGCAGAACCTGGAAAAGTTCGATTTCACCGGCTGGGATATCGGGCTGTTCAGCCCCGGTGCCTCGGTTTCGGCGGTGCACGCGCCGCGCGCGGCGGCGGCGGGCTGCGTGGTGATCGACAACACCAGCCATTTCCGCATGGAACACGATGTGCCGCTGGTGGTGCCGGAAGTGAACCCGCACGCGCTGGCCAAGATCAAGCGCGGCATCATCGCCAACCCGAATTGCTCCACCATTCAGATGGTGGTGGCGCTGAAGCCGCTGCATGACCGCTTCAAGATCAAGCGCGTGGTTGTGTCCACCTACCAGTCGGTGTCCGGCGCGGGCAAAGACGGCATGGACGAGTTGCTGCTGCAATCGCGCCGCAGCCTGGTGCATGACCAGATCGTGCCGCAGGAATTCACCAAGCAGATCGCCTTCAACGTCATCCCGCATATCGATAAATTCATGGATGACGGCGCCACCAAGGAAGAATGGAAGATGGTGGTGGAAACCAAGAAGATCCTCGATCCGGATATCGCGGTCTTCGCCACCTGCGTGCGGGTGCCGGTGTTCATTGGCCATGCCGAATCGGTGACGGTGGAGTTTGAACTGCCGGTGACCGCGTCCGCCGCCCGCGATGTGTTGCGCGATGCGCCGGGCATTATCGTGCAGGATCGGCGGGAAGACGGCGGCTACATTACCCCGCTGGATTGCCAGGGCGAAGATGCGACCTTCATCAGCCGCATTCGCAAGGACCCCACTGTGCCGCATGGCCTCGGCTTCTGGTGCGTGTCGGACAATCTGCGTAAGGGCGCGGCGTTGAACGCGGTGCAGATTGCCGAGACACTGATCGCGCAGGGGTATTTCAAGAAGGCGGCGTGATTTGGCCGCCACCGGCGCGGCATCGGGCGCCTGGCTCTGGCTTGCCGGAGCTGGGCTGTCGGAAGTGGTGTGGGTGGTGTTGCTGAAGCAGTCCGACGGGTTCAGCCGGATCTGGCCCAGTGCGGCCGTGGTGCTGGTGCTGGGGATCAGCTTTTTCTGCATGTCGCAGGCGTTGCGAAGCTTGCCGATGGGCACCGTTTATGCGGTGTGGACCGGGATTGGCGCCGCCGGCGGCATGGTGTGGGGCATCGTCATGGAAGGCGAGCCGGCAGATCTGCTGCGGTTGAGTTGCATCATGCTGATTCTGGCAGGCGTGGCAGGGTTGCGGTTGGCGGGCTAGCCCCCAACTACGCGTTCGGCCGGTGCCGCGTTGACCGGTTTTGCGCTGAGGCGTAAGGACGTACACAGGTTTTTTGCAGGTTTGGGAGGAGTTTCGGCGGGCATGTCCGATGTACGTGAAGCGCTGATGGTCGGCCGTGGGTCGACCGGCAAGCAGGTGCGCCGGCCGCTGAGCCCGCATCTCCAAGTTTACCGCCTGCCGCTGACCGCGCGATTGTCCATTCTGCACCGGATTACCGGCGTCGGCCTGGCGGTTGGGGCGTTGGTGCTGGTGTGGTGGCTGGTCGCGGCGGCGACGTCCGATGGCGCGTATGCCACCGTGTCCGCCGTGCTGCGCTCGCCGATTGGCTACCTGGCGCTGTTCGCCTGGTCGGTGGCGCTGTGGTACCATTTCTGCAACGGCTTGCGGCATCTTGGCTGGGATTTCGGCCATGGGCTGGATCTGGCCGGCGCGCGCCGCAGCAACATGTTCGTGCTGGCTGGGACGGCGGTGCTGACCGTGCTGACCTGGCTCATCGCCCTCGCGGCGCAGTAAGGGGGCAGGATCATGGCCAATCCGAATTCGGTTGACGTCGCGGTGATGCGCTCCATGTTGAGCCGGGCGCGTGGGCTTGGCTCTGCCAAGTCCGGCACGGCACATTGGTGGGCGCAGCGGGTGACCGCGATTGCCCTGGTGCCGTTGGCGCTATGGTTTGTCGCCAGTGTGATCGGGCTGTCGCATCAGCCGCGCGCGGCGGTGCTGCACTGGGGCGCGCATCCGCTGAACGCCGCCTTGCTGCTGGCGCTGCTGGTGATGCTGCTGCACCACATGCAACTCGGTCTGTCGGTGGTGATCGAAGATTACGTGCATGTGCCGGGCCGTCGCCTGATGGCGATCCTGGCGATGAAGGCGATCACGGCGCTGCTGCTGTTCGCCTCGGTTATTTCGGTTGTGCGGCTGGCGGTCAGCTTCTGACAGGCGGCGGCTGACACTCTATACGGGACGCGATGAGCATGAATGCGATCACCAAGCCCTCTCTCGGTGCCTATAACATCGTCGATCATACCTATGACGTGGTGGTGGTGGGCGCCGGCGGCTCCGGGCTGCGGGCGACCCTTGGTATGGGCGCGGCTGGACTGAAAACCGCTTGTATCACCAAGGTCTTCCCGACCCGCAGCCACACCGTGGCGGCGCAAGGTGGCATTGGCGCGGCCCTCGGCAATATGGGCGAGGATGACTGGCGCTGGCATATGTATGACACCGTCAAGGGCTCCGACTGGCTCGGGGACCAGGACGCGATCGAATATATGTGCCGCGAGGCCATTCCGGCGATTTATGAGCTGGAACATTTCGGCGTGCCGTTCAGCCGCACCGAGGACGGCAAGATTTATCAGCGCCCGTTTGGCGGCCACATGACCGAATACGGCAAGGCCCCGGCGATGCGCGCCTGCGCCGCCGCCGACCGCACCGGCCATGCGATTTTGCACACGCTGTATCAGCAGAGCCTGAAGCACGAGGTTGAGTTCTTCGTGGAATACTTCGCGCTCGACCTGATCATGGACGAGGACGGCGTTTGCCGTGGCGTGATGGCGTGGTGCCTGGAGGATGGCTCCATGCATCGCTTCCGGGCGCAGACCGTGGTGATGGCCACCGGCGGCTATGGCCGCGCCTTCCTGTCCTGCACCTCCGCCCACACCTGCACCGGCGACGGCAATGCGATGGTGCTGCGCGCCGGCCTGCCGTGCCAGGACATGGAGTTCGTGCAGTTCCACCCGACCGGCATCTTCCCGGCTGGCTGCCTGATTACCGAGGGCGCCCGCGGCGAAGGCGGCTACCTGACCAACTCCGAAGGCGAGCGGTTCATGGAACGCTACGCGCCGACCGCCAAGGATCTGGCGAGCCGGGACGTGGTGTCGCGTTCGATGACGCTGGAAATCAATGCCGGGCGCGGCGTGGGGCAGCACAAGGACCATATCCTGCTGCATCTCGAGCATCTCGGTGCCGATATTCTGCATGAGCGTCTGCCGGGCATTTCCGAAACCGCCCGCGTGTTCGCCGGCGTGGATGTGACCAAGGAGCCGATCCCGGTGCTGCCGACGGTGCACTACAACATGGGCGGTATCCCGACCAATGTGCACACCGAAGTGTTGCGCCCGACCAAGGACAACCCCGACGCGGTGGTGCCGGGCCTGATGGCGGTGGGCGAAGCGGCGTGCGTGTCCGTGCACGGGGCCAACCGTCTCGGCACCAACTCGCTGCTCGACCTGGTGGTGTTCGGCCGCGCGGCGGCGAAGCGGGCGGCAGAAGTGATCAAGCCGGGCGCCAGCCAGCGGGCTTTGCCGGCGCGGGCCGGGGAAGCGGCGCTGGACCGGTTGGACCGGGCGCGCCACGCCAAGGGCGGCACCAAGGTGGCCGATCTGCGCAACGACATGCAGCGCGCCATGCAGGCGCATGCGGCGGTGTTCCGCAGCAGCGCCAGCCTGACCGAGGGCGTCGATAAGATGACCAAGATCTGGAAGGGCATGGACGATATGTCCGTCGCCGATCGCAGCCTGATCTGGAACTCCGACCTGATGGAAGCGTTGGAGTTGCAGAACCTGATGGGCAATGCGATGACCACCATGGTCGGCGCGGAAGCGCGCAAGGAAAGCCGTGGCGCGCAGGCGCATGACGACTTCCCGGATCGTGACGACGTGAACTGGATGAAGCACACTCTGGCCTGGTGCGACGATGCCGGCAAGGTGAGCCTGGACTACCGTCCGGTGAAAATGCAGACCCTGACCAACGACGTTCAGGTGTTCCCGCCCAAGAAGCGCGTTTACTGAGCGCAGGAAGGAGAGCGACATGGCCGAATTTACCCTTCCCGCGAACAGCAAGATCCAGGCGGGTGTGACCCATAAGGCGCCGGCCGGTGCCAAGCGGGTGCGTGAGTTCAAGATTTATCGTTGGAATCCGGATGACGGGAAAAACCCGCAGCTCGATACCTATGAAATCGACATGGACAGCTGCGGCCCGATGGTGCTGGACGCGCTGATCAAGATCAAGAACGAGGTGGACCCAACCCTGACCTTCCGCCGGTCTTGCCGCGAGGGGATCTGCGGGTCCTGCGCGATGAACATCGACGGCGGCAACACCTTGGCCTGCCTGAAGCCGATTGATGAATGCCAGGGCGATGCGGTGAAGATCACCCCGCTGCCGCATATGCCGGTGGTGAAGGATCTGGTGCCCGACCTGAGCCAGGCTTACGCGCAGCTGCGCAGCATCGAGCCGTGGATGCAGTCCGACACGCCGGCGCCGCCGGATGGGGAGCGGCTGCAATCCAAGGAAGAGCGCGCCAAGCTGGACGGGATGTGGGAATGCATTCTGTGCTTCTGCTGCTCGACCTCCTGCCCGTCCTACTGGTGGAACGGCGACCGTTATCTCGGGCCGGCGGTGCTGCTAGCGGCGTATCGCTGGATTGCCGATAGCCGCGACGAGGCGACCGGCGCGCGGCTGGATGCGCTGGAAGATCCGTTCAAGCTCTATCGCTGCCATACGATCATGAACTGCACCGAGGCGTGCCCGAAGGGGCTGAATCCGGCGAAGGCGATTGCTGAGATTAAGCATCTGATGCTGGAGCGGCAGGTTTAGTGCAGGGGACGCGCTTCTTTTTTGAAAAAAAGAAGCAAAAAACTTTTGATCCTCTTGGCCTTCGGCTTACCCCCCCGTTTGGGTACGCCGAAGGCAAGGTATCGATGAAGTTTTTTTGGTTCTTTTTGTTCACAAAAAGAA
>CAITOL010000171.1 GCA_903893975.1 uncultured Rhodospirillales bacterium
GAAAGACCGTCGCCTCCAAAACCGCACCGCAGTCTGTCACCAACTCGCCCATCGTCGTCCTCCACATGGCACATCAGAAGGACACACACAGATTCAGCAATTCAGCAGTTTGTCACGCACTCATTCACCCGATTGCCCTGGGTTTCACCCCATCTGCGCTTGACCCCGCCGGCCCGGAATGACAACACTCCACCGACGCGCCGGGGCAGTCCAACGGCGATGCGCAACCACGACAGAGACGGGAGAAAACGATGCCTCAGGTGACGCTGACGGTGAACGGCAAAAGTTCATCGGTTGAGGTGGAAGCGCGCACGCTTCTGGTGGAATTACTGCGTGACAAGCTGGGCCTGACCGGCACCCATGTTGGCTGCGACACCAGCCAGTGCGGCGCCTGCGTGGTGCATGTCGATGGCAATTCGGTGAAATCCTGCACCATGCTGGCCGTGCAGGCCGATGGCGCCAAAGTCACCACCATTGAAGGCCTGGCCGCCGCCGATGGCACGCTGCACCCGATGCAGGAGATGTTCCGCGAACATCACGCCTTGCAGTGCGGTTTCTGCACGCCGGGCATGGTGATGAGCGCCGTGGACCTGGTGCAGAAGAACCCGCAGGGTCTGAGCGAGGACGAAATCCGCCACGGGCTGGAAGGCAATTTGTGCCGCTGCACCGGCTATCACAACATCGTGAAAGCCATCGATGCCGCCCAGGGGCTGATGCACGCGAAAGCCGCCGAATAGAATTTCCGGCAACGTCCAGGACGCGCGGGCAACGCGCGCACACGAGGGGTCTGACATGAACGCTCCTTTCGAAGGCATTGGCGCATCGGTGCGCCGGACCGAAGACCTCCGCTTCATCAGCGGCAAGGGCAACTACACCGACGACATCAACCGGCCGAACCAGCTTTACGCCGTCTTCAAGCGCAGCGACCGGCCGCATGCGACGATCGTCTCGGTCGATACTGCGGCAGCACTGGCGATGCCGGGCGTGGTCGCCGTCTACACCGCCGCCGATCTGGCGGCGATTGGCGGGCTGCCCTGCGGCTGGGGCATCAACAACAAAGACGGCTCGCCGATGAACGAGCCGAAGCATCCGGTGCTGGCGGAAGGCAAGGTCCGCCATGTCGGCGACCCGATTGCCATGGTGATCGCCGAGTCCAAGTCGCAGGCCAAGGATGCGGCCGAAGCGCTGGTGATCGAGCTTGAGGACCTGCCGGCGGCGGCGACCGTGCGCGATGCGCTGGCCGCCGGTGCGGCGCAGATCCACGACAATGCGCCGGGCAATGTCTGCTACGACTGGCATATCGGCGACAAGGACGCGACCGACGCCGCCTTCGCCAAGGCGCATAAGGTGGTCACGCTCGACCTGCTGAACAATCGGCTGGTGCCGAACGCGATGGAGCCCCGGGTCGCCATCGGCGATTTCGACCGCACCACCGGGCTGCACACGCTGTTTACCACCAGCCAGAACCCGCATGTGATCCGGCTGCTGATGGGCGCGTTCGTGCTCGGCATTCCCGAACACAAATTGCGCGTCGTCGCCCCGGATGTCGGCGGCGGCTTCGGCAGCAAAATCTACCACTATGCCGAAGAGGCCGGCTGCACCTGGGCGGCAGCGAAGCTGAACCGGCCGGTGAAGTGGACGGCGGAGCGCACGGAAAGCTTCATGTCCGACGCGCATGGCCGCGACCATGACAGCACCGCCTCCATGGCGTTGGACGAAAAGGGCAACTTCCTCGGCCTGCGCGTGTCCACCCTGGCCAATCTGGGCGCCTATCTGTCCACCTTCGGGCCGGCGGTGCCGACCTATCTCTATGCCACGCTGCTCGCCGGCACCTACAAGACGCCGGCGATCTATGCCGAGGTGAAGGCGGTATTCACCAACACCGTCCCGGTGGACGCCTATCGCGGCGCCGGCCGGCCGGAAGCGACCTTCCTGCTGGAGCGGCTGGTGGATACGATCTGCCACGATACCGGGTTCGACCCGGTGGCGATCCGCCGGCAGAACTTCATCCCGCGCGACGCCTTCCCGTATCAAACCCCGGTGGCGCTGGAATATGACAGCGGCGACTACTTCGCCACCATGGACACCGCGATGAAGCAGTCCGACTACGCCGGCTTCCCCGCCCGCAAAGCGGCGGCGGCGGCGAAGGGCAAACTGCGCGGCATCGGCATTTCCACCTATCTGGAAGCCTGCGGCATTGCGCCGTCGGCGGTGGCCGGGGCGCTCGGCGCCCGCGCGGGCCTGTATGAAGTGGCCAATGTGAGGGTGCATCCCACCGGCTCGGTGACGGTGTTTACCGGCACGCATAGCCACGGCCAGGGGCATGAAACCACGCTGGCGCAGCTGGTGGTGGAACAGCTCGGCGTGCCGCACGCGCAGGTGGAAATCGTGCACGGCGATACCGACCGCATTCCGTTCGGCATGGGCACCTATGGCAGCCGCAGCCTCGCGGTGGGTGGCTCGGCCATGGTCAAGGCGATGGACAAGATCATCACCAAGGGCAAGAAAATCGCCGCCCATCTGCTCGAAGCCTCGGTGGAGGATATCGAGTTCGCCGGCGGCAAATTCTCGGTGGCCGGCACCGACCGGGCCAAGACCTTCGGCGAAATCGCGCTGACCGCCTATGTGCCGCATAACTACCCGATCACCGAAATCGAGCCCGGCCTGGACGAAACCGCTTTCTACGATCCGGCGAACTTCACCTTCCCCGGTGGGTGCCATGTCTGCGAGGTGGAAATCGATCCGGAAACCGGCGTCACCTCGGTGATCCAGTTCGTCGCGGTCGATGACGTGGGCCGGGTGATCAACCCGATGATCGTCGAAGGCCAGGTGCAGGGCGGTGTGGCGCAGGGCATTGGCCAGGCGCTGCTGGAAAACGCGCTCTATGACAGCCAGGCGCAACTCGTGTCCGGCTCGTTCATGGATTACACCATGCCGCGCGCCGATAATCTGGTGAACATCAGCGTCGGCACCGAAAACACGCTCTGCACCCATAACCCGCTCGGGGTGAAGGGCTGCGGCGAGGTGGGGGCCATCGGCTCCCCGCCGGCGGTGATAAACGCGGTGGTCAACGCGCTAAGTGCCTATGGCGTGCGCCATATGAATATGCCGGCCAGCCCGGAAAAGGTCTGGAACATCATCCACGGCGGCCAACGCGCGGCGGCCGAGTAAGCGAGGGACACAACATGTACAACTTCGAATATCAGAAACCCGCCGCCCTCGCGGACGCCATCGCGGCGCTCGGCCAGGATGACGCCAAGGCGCTGGCCGGCGGCATGACGCTGATCCCGGTGCTGAAGCAGCGGCTGAACCAGCCTTCGGTGGTGGTCGATCTCAGCAAGCTCGGCCTGTCCGGCATTACGGTAACCGGGGACACGGTGACCATCGGCGCCATGACCACCCATGCCACCGTCGCCCGCTCGGCCGAGATCCAGCGCGCCATTCCGGCGCTGGCGGCACTGGCTGGCGGCATTGGCGACAACCAGGTGCGTGCGCGTGGCACCATTGGTGGCTCGCTGGCCAATAACGACCCCTCGGCCTGCTACCCGAGCGCGGCGCTGGCGCTGGGTGCGACCATCACCACCAACAAGCGTTCCATCCCGGCGGACCAGTATTTCACCGGCATGTTCTCCACCGCGCTGGACGAGGGCGAGGTGATCACCGCGGTTAGCTTCCCGATCCCGGCGAAGGCGGCGTATGTGAAGTTCAAGCAGCCGGCGTCGCGCTACGCGATGGTCGGCGTGTTCGTGGCCAAGGGGCCGGCGGGCGTGCGGGTGGCGGTGACCGGGTCGGGCCAAAGCGGCGTGTTCCGCTTTACCGCCGCTGAACAGGCGCTGGCGGCCAACTGGTCGGCGGATGCGCTGGCCGGGGCCACGGTTGCGGCGGATGATATGATGAGCGACATCCACGGCAGCGCGGTGTATCGGGCGCATCTGGTCGGGGTGGTGACCAAGCGGGCGGTGCTCGCGGCGGGCTAGGCTGCTAAACTACGGCGCACGCGCAGCGATGCGGGTGCGCCGTAGAAGGTAGGAAGCACTCCTTTTTTGGAAAAAAGGAGCAAAAAACTTTTGCGCTTTGGTCCCGTGCGCACCCGCCCCGCTAGGGAATGTACGGCGAAGCCCAGGACGTGATGAAGTTTTTTTGGTTCTTTTTGTTCACAAAAAGAACACCTTCCCCCTACTTCCCCATCCGAGGCGCCACCTCCACCCGCAACCAATTGGCAAACTCCCGCCGGTGCCGGTCCGGCTCCAGAATGTCGGCGCTGATGCCATAGCGCCAGGCCAGATCCCACCGGCTCGGGTCGTCGTGCAAGGCGCGCAGGTCGGTGGCGAAGGTTTCGGCTTCCGCCTGGGTTTTGAACAGGCCGCGATCGGTCATGCGTTTGGCGCTGCGTTTGAACATCGCGCCCATTTGCAGCAGGTCGTATTCCGGGTGGTATTGCACCCCCCAGTAAGACCGGTCCCCGTCATGCACGCTGACGGCCTGCACGTCGCTGACGCTGTTGCCGGCCAGCAGCACCGCGCCGTCCGGCAGGTCGCACACTTCGTCCTGATGCACGCACAGCGCGTCGAACACGGCGGGTTTGCCGTCGTACATCGGGTGCGCCCGCCCGGCCTCGGTCAGCACGATGGAGCGGGCGACGCCCATTTCCGCGCCTTTCGGGTTCAGCCGCACTTTGCCGCCGAGGGCGACCATCATCACCTGCAAGCCCCAGCAACTGCCAAAGCACGGCACGCCGGACTGGAAGGCGGCGCGGGCGAAATCCACCTGGCGCTTGACCTGCGGCGTGTCGTGGTAGGCGTTCAGCGGCGAGCCGGTCCAGGCGATGCCGTCAAAATCGCTAAGTTGCATGCCTTGCGGCAGGTCCGCGCCATCGGCCGCCGCCAGCACGAAGACCTCGATGCCGCGCAAATGCTCCGCGATCTGCGATTGCAGTGCGGCGGCGTAATTCGGCCCGTGCCGGCGGCCGCCACTGGCCACCAGCAGGTCTTGCGATTCAGACGGCGCACCATCGACGATCAGAATGTTGGCGGTCACGGCATGGTCCTGGAAATGAGCGGATAATCTACACCTCTAAACTGTGGCAATTCTATTGCGAACCCTACCCCCCTTGCATCCACGTCCAACCGGGTGTGAGCTAGCAGCAACCCGAACGCTGGATGGAGCCGCGCATGACCTTCCCCCTGAAGCCGCACGTGACCGAACATTGGCTGCAAACCAAGCCTTCGGCGAGCGGCAAGCGCGGCATGGTGGTGTCCCAAAGCCGGGATGCGGCGGAAGCGGGCATTGCCATTCTGGATGCGGGCGGCAACGCGATGGATGCGGCGGTGGCCACCGCCTTCGCGCTGGCCACGGCGGAGCCGTGGAATTCCGGCATTGGCGGCATCGGCTTCGCGCTGGTGCATCGCGCCGGGCAAAAATCGGCGGAGGTGGTGAATTTCGGCCCGGTCGCGTCGCGCAACCTGCACCAGGCGCAGTTCCCGCTGACCGGGCGGATGACGGAGGATCTGTTCCGCTGGCCAGAGGTGCAGGACGACCGCAACATCCACGGCCCGCTCTCGGCCGCGGTGCCCAGCTCGGTCGCCGGCTACGAGAAGGTGCACTCCACCTGGGGCCGGCTGCCGCTGAAGGAGGTGATGGCGCCGGCGGTGGCGCTGGCCCAGCGCGGCCTGCCGGTGGATTGGTACTCCACCCTCAAAATCGCTTACTCGGCCAGCGTGCTGGCGCGCTATCCGGCCTCGGCCAGCGTCTATCTGCGCAACGGGCTGCCGCCGCTGCCGCCGTATCAGGGGGCGCCGGTGTTTATCCGCCAGGGCAACCTGCCGGATGCGCTGGAACGGCTGCAACATGCCGGCCTGCGGGACTTCTACACCGGCGACCTGGCGGCGACGATCGTGCGCGACGTGCAAAGCGTCGGCGGGGTGATCGATGCGGCGGATCTGGCCAATACCCGGGCGCTGATCGTGCCGGCGACCGAGGTGCCCTGGCGCAACGGCAAAACCCTGCAACTCGCCACCGGGCTGACGGCGGCACCGACGCTCACCCAGGTGCTGAAGCAGATGCGCGACGCCGCTTATGGCGCGCAGCCGGATGCGGCCTGGTTCACCACCCTGGCCGGCAGCCTGATGCAAGCCTATGCCGACCGGCTGGCCGGCTTGGGGGAGGCGGACAAGGACGCCGCGGAAACCTGCACCACGCATCTGACCGTGGCGGATGCGGACGGCAATATGGTGGCGATGACGACGACGCTGATGTCGTCCTTCGGCAGCCGGGTGGTGCTGCCGCAATCCGGCGTGCTGCTGAATAACGGGGTGATGTGGTTCGATCCGCGCCCCGGGCAGGCCAATTCCATCGCCCCGGGCCGCCGGCCGCTGACCAATATGTGCCCGATCATCATGAAGGACGGCGACCGCCCGGTGCTGGCCGGTGGGGCCTCCGGCGGCCGGCGCATTATGGCGGCGGTGTTCCAGCTGATGACTTATCTGGCCGATTTCGGCATGGATATCGACACGGCCGCGCATTTCCCGCGCATCGATGTGTCCAGCGCCGATGAAATCACGGCAGACCGGCGCCTGCCCGCCGATGTGCTCGCCGCACTGGCCGCCACCGCGCCGACCGAAATTGTCGAGCACGGGGTGATGCCGATCAACTTCGCCTGCCCGAACGTGATCCTGATGGACGCCGATGGCAGCAAGCGCGGGGTGAGCGATGCGGTGTCGCCCTGGTCGGCGGCGCTGGCCCAGTAAAGGGCTAGTTCGGCTCCGACAGGCCGAGCGCGCGGGCGGTGGCGACGATGCTGTTCCAGGTATCGAGCTGCAACGGCACGCCGTTCTTAATCCGCTCGCTGCGGGTGCGCGCTTCCGGCTCCCCGGGCACCAGCACTTCGTCGGTGCCTTCGGCGAGGCGTGAGGCCTTGACGTAGTTGGCGTATTCCCGGGCTTCGGCGACGAAGTTCTGGGTGCCGAAATGGTTCGGGTCCAGGTAGATCGACAGCATGCCGTTGGTGATGCGGCGGCGGCCTTCGGGCACCGGGCCGGAGGTGGGGCCGCCGGTCAGCACGCCGGCAAGGATTTCGCACATGAAGGCGATGCCGGAGCCTTTGTGTTCGCCAAAGGCGCGGATCGCCCCATCCCCATTGCCGGCGCCGCGCGGGCCGCCGGGGGTGAGCGGGCCGTAGAGCACCGCCGGATCGGTGGACAGTTTGCCGTCCGGGGAGATCAACGCCCCTTCCGGCAAGGGTTTGCCGCCGTTGGAGGCGACCAGCACCTTGCCTTCGGCCACCACGGAGGTGGCGAAATCCAGCAGCAAGGGCGGCTTGCCCGGCTCCATCGGGATGCAGATGCAGACCGGGTTGGTGGAAAACCGTCGATCCACGCCGCCAAACGGCGCGACCAGCTGGCCGCCGGCGACATTGACGAAATGCAGCGAAATCAGCCCGGCGCGGGCGGCGCGTTCGCCCCAGTCGCCAATGCGGCCGATATGGCCGGAATGGCGCAGCGCGATGATCGCCATGCCCTCCCCCCGCGCTTTGGCGATGCCAAAATCCACCGCCAGCGGGCCAATGGTCTGGCCGAAGCCGAAATTGCCGTCCAGCACCGCATGGGTGGGGCCTTCGGTCACCACGGTCAGGCCCTGGCCGGCTTTGACGTCGCCATCCTGCAAATTCTGCACATAGCGCGGCACGCGGATCACGCCGTGGCTGTCATGCCCGGTCAGGTTGGCGCCGAGCAGATGATGGGCGATGCGGTCGCCTTCTTCGCGGCTGGTGCCGGCTGCGGTGAAGATGTCCCCAATGAACTTGGCAAGTTTATCGGCGGCGATGACATGCGTCGGCAGGTCGGCCATTGCAGGTTTCCTGGATTTTGCTGGGTGGGTCGGGACGGCAGGCGGGGCGGGGTCAGACCACCTTGCCGCTGTCGTTCTCGATCAGGTGCATGTTGTTCATATCCGCCGCCAGCGGCAGGATTTCACGCGGGGCGGCCGGGGTGTTCGGGTCGATGCGGGCGCAGACCGGCTGGCCGTCGATGAAGAAATGCACCATGGTTTCCATGCCCATCGGTTCCAGCACATCCACCGTGGCATCAAAGCGGACCACGTTCGGCTTTTCCTGGTCCTTGATTTCGGTCAGATGCTCCGGCCGCAGCCCGAGCGTCATCTCCTTGCCGGTGAACGGCGCGTAGCGGTCCACCCGCTGCGGCGGCACGGCGAGGCGGACGCCATTGGCCAGCTGCACCGCCAGCCCGCCCTCGTTCACCACCCGCACCGGCAGGAAATTCATGGCCGGGGAGCCGATGAAGCCGGCGACGAAGCGGGTTTTCGGGTTGTGATACAGTTCCTGCGGCGGGCCGACCTGTTCGATCACGCCGTGGTTCATCACCACCACCCGGTCGGCCAGGGTCATCGCCTCCACCTGGTCATGCGTCACGTAGACGGTGGTGGTGGGCACCAGCTGGTGCACTTTTTTGATTTCGGTGCGCATCTGCACCCGCAACTTGGCGTCGAGGTTGGACAGCGGTTCGTCGAACAGGAACACTTTCGGGTTGCGCACAATGGCGCGGCCCATGGCGACGCGCTGGCGTTGGCCGCCGGACAGCGCCTTCGGCTTGCGGTCCAGCAGCATGGCGATGTCCAGCATCTTGGCCGCTTCATCCACCCGACGCTTGATTTCGTCCTTGGGGAATTTGCGCAGCTTCAGGCCGAAGGCCATGTTCTCAAACACCGACATATGCGGGTAGAGCGCGTAGTTCTGGAACACCATGGCGATGTCGCGGTCGCGCGGCGGCACGTCGTTGACGACATCGCCGCCAATCCAGATCTCCCCGCCGCTGATTTCCTCCAGCCCGGCAACCATGCGCAAGGTGGTGGATTTGCCGCAGCCGGACGGGCCGACCAGCACGACGAATTCATGATCGGCGATTTCGAGGTCGATGCCTTTAACGGCCTGCACGCCGCCTTCGTATTCCTTGACGACCTTGCGAATTGAGACCTGCGCCATTCCACCCTACCTTTTGTTTCGCCACCCTCAGCCGGGGGAAGCCTAGTCTATCACTTCGCCGCGCGCTACCACCGCCGCCAGCACGCCATCGATGAAAGTATCGCTACTGCCGAGATAGGCCGCCGGGTCGCACAAGGCGGCGATGGCCGGGGCATCGAGCCGCGCGGTGACCGTCGGTTCCAGCGCCAGGGCGTCGGCGAGCGGCATCGCCTCGGCCAGCGCCCGGTCGCAGGCGTGTTTGACCACGTGATGCGCGTCTTCCCGCCCCAGGCTGGGGGCGAGGCCCATCATCACCGCCTCCGCCACGATCAGCCCGCCGGTCAGGTCGAGGTTGCGGCGCATGCGCGCGGCATCAACCACCATGCCCTCGGCAATGGCGCGGGCATGCTGCAACGCGCCGTGGGTGAGCACGAAGGCCTGCGGCAGCGCCAGCAATTCCGCCTGCCACGGGCCGGTGGCGCGTTCGTGGTCTTGCGCCATCGCGCCTTGCATCACCGGCACCAGCGCCTGCACCTGCCGGGCGCTGGCGAGAATATACTCGCTGGCGATCGGGTTGCGCTTTTGCGGCATGGTGCTGGACTGGCCGCGCCCGGCGACATAGGGCTCCGCCAGTTCCGCCACCTCGTTCTGCGCCATCAGGATCACATCGGTGGCGATTTTGGCCAGGCTGCCGCAGATCAGGCCGAGCACGCCGACGGTTTCCGCCACCCCGTCGCGCGCGACGTGCCAGGGTGCCAGCGGGGCGGCCAGGCCCAGTTCGGTCGCCAACCCGGCGATGACCGCAGGGCCATCGGCGCCGAGCGAGGCCAAGGTGCCGGCAGCGCCGCCGAACTGCACCCGCAGCACCCGCGGCCGCAGCTGGGCGATGCGGTCGAGATGGTCGAGCAGCGGCATCAGCCAGATGGCGCATTTCAGCCCGAAGGTAACTGGCAAAGCGTGCTGCAAATGCGTCCGCCCGGCCATCACGGTGCGGCGATGCGCCTGCGCCTGCGCGGCCAGCGCGCGCACGATAGCGGCGAGATCCTCGGCAATCAGGTCCAGCCCGGCGCGGATTTGCAGCACGGTGGCGGAATCCATGATGTCCTGCGTCGTGGCGCCCCAA
Organism: uncultured Rhodospirillales bacterium; assembly: GCA_903893975.1. GTDB lineage: Bacteria > Pseudomonadota > Alphaproteobacteria > Acetobacterales > Acetobacteraceae > CAITOL01. The sequence goes on from CAITOL010000171.1 coordinate 10,098, forward strand.
TGGGTCCACGCCCCGGCGGCCCCGGCAGCGCGCGACAGGCCCTTGACCACGCCGACGACGGGATAGCCGACATTGCGCACGCTGGCGGCCAGTTCCGACCGCTCCAGGTTTTCCACCCGCGCGGCGGCGGTGATCGCCAGCGCGGCGTCTGCCGGGATCAGCCCGAGCCGGGCCTGCACCCGGGCGAGGGCGGCTTCCACGTCCAGCATGGCCTGGAACCAGGCGTTTTCATCGAACACCACCCGCATCGGGTCGGAGCCGTAGAGGGTGCCGAGCACGGTGCTGTCGGCGGGGAAGTGGGCCATGCGGGTCCTTGGAGTGGGAAGGAAGGGACGCGCTCCTTTTTTGAAAAAAAGGAGCAAAAAACTTTTATCCTTTGGCGCCGTGCGCACACGGCCGCCAGGGAAAATACGGCGAAGCCCAGGAATTGATGAAGTTTTTTTGGTTCTTTTTGTTCACAAAAAGAA
>CAITOL010000172.1 GCA_903893975.1 uncultured Rhodospirillales bacterium
CGGCACCGCGCTGTCCAGCCGCCGCTGCGTTTGCCACGACAGCTCCCCGTTCACGCCCTCATTGCTGACGGTGACGTTGTAGCCCTTTTGCCGCAAGGCATATTCCAGCCGCGCGGGAAACGCGTCCTGCGGGTCCCGCATCGACGGGCCACCCCGAAAACTGCTATCGCCCACCGCGACAATGCGAAGCTGTGCCTGGGCTGCGCTCGCCATCAGCCAGAGACCGCTCGCGATCAGCAGCGCGCGCAGTGCCCGGCCGAGATGTCCCGTTGCTCGTCCGCTCAGCATCATCCCGTCCTCCCAATCCCCATCGGCGCATTCCAATGCCGGTAACCGGCCAGGTCGCGCGTTGGCTATGATGGCATTAAGTGCCGATAAATTGTGATGGCTTTGCTGGGTTTGTCCACTGCTCGCGACCCCGCGGGCGGCCCAGCGGGGTTCGGACACATCAGGCCGTCCCAATAACCAGCAGCCTGGCACGCACCAGCGAGGAAGGGAATCCCCTTGCCATGCACCCCACCGTCAAGCCGCTGACGTTGATCTGCGACATCTTGCTTGATGCCAGCGTTCGCGGCGATGTTGTCGTCGATCCATTCGCCGGTTCCGGCACTTAGAAACGGGCGTGGATGACCGCGCCCCGGCGGCATGAAGCGCAGCAATTAGGCCAAACTAACAAACTAACATTGTCGTCATTAAAGTAAACAATCTGCATTCCGGCCGAGTTTCCATCATTTGGCGCACCCATGCTTGCGAAATGCAAACCTGGTCAAATGGCCATGCAAAACCGCGCCGCAGACATGCGAATAGATGCGGCGGCTGATGAATGATTGTGATTTACAAATACCATATGAACGATTAGTGTTTGTATATCGAGAGCGCAAGGCTAATCCAATGCAACAGGTCGTAATCTATCTCCGCGTATCGACCGACCGCCAAGGCAAGTCAGGCCTTGGCATCGAGGCGCAGCGCGAGGCGGTTGGCCGGTTCGTCGCATCCGAGGGGCTGGCGGTGCTTGGCGAGTTTGTCGAGGTCGAGACCGGCAAGGGCTGCGATGCGTTGGACCGCCGCCCCAAGCTGCGCGACGCCCTTGCCTTGGCCCGCCGCAACAAGGCCGCCGTCGTGGTGGCCAAGCTAGACCGCCTGAGCCGCGACGTGGCTTTCGTGGCCGGCCTGATGGCGCAACGGGTGCCGTTTATCGTTGCCGAGTTGGGCGCGGACGCCGATCCGTTTATGTTGCACGTATATGCAGCCCTGGCCCAGAAAGAGCGCGCCATGATTGCCGACCGCACCCGCGCCGCCCTGGCAGCCAAGAAGGCGCAGGGCGCGCGGCTGGGCAACCCCACCAATCTTGCCGAGGCAGCCGCCCTAGGCGCCGCCGCTGGCCGGGCAAATGCCGATAGCTTCGCATCCAACGTGCTGCCCATGGTGCGCGAACTGCAAGCGGCTGGCGTAAGCACGCTGGCCGGCATCGCCGACGCGCTGAACCTGCGTGGCATCCCCACGGCGCGCGGCGGTGAGTGGCACCCGTCCACCGTGCGCAACCTGCTGGCGCGGTCCTGAGCGGCCGCACGCGCCGATTGAGACTGGCCAGCCCATAGCGGGAGGCACGGCGCCGCCGATCCGATAGGCTGCCAACCGTCGCCAATGCTCGCTGGCAACCGCCGCCGGTAGTTGGTCTAGTAGTTGGAATTTTGAAAAATAGCTTCAAAAAACCGCAGAAATCCGGGCTTTCTGGCGGAGAGAGTGGGATTCGAACCCACGGTACGCTTTCACGCACACACGCTTTCCAAGCGTGCGCCTTAAGCCACTCGGCCATCTCTCCAGCACGAAGCGGCGCAAAATAGCAGCAGACTGAACGAGCGCAAGGCCCTTCAACAAACTTCATGGCAGGTGGGCGAAATCGTCGGTTGGGCGCTTCCCCGTCTCGGCGGTGCGCCCTAAGCTTTGATCAACAACACCCAACGAGGACGCGCCATGACCGATCTTTCTTCCCCTCGCCCCCAGGCCCGCCCTGCGGCCGGTCCGCTGACTGGATTGCGGGTGGTGGAGTTTGCCGGCATTGGCCCCGGCCCGTTTGCCGCCATGCTGCTGTCGGACATGGGGGCCGATGTGGTGCGGATTGACCGGCCGGGCGCGACGCGGCGCGCGAATGATATTCCCGGGCGCGGCCGGCGCAGTGTGGCGCTGGATTTGAAGCAGCCGGCGGACGTGACGCAGGCGCTCGCGCTGCTGCGTCAGGCTGATGTGCTGATCGAGGGGTTTCGCCCCGGGGTGATGGAGCGGCTTGGGCTGGGGCCTGATGTGGTGCAGGCCGCCAATCCGCGCCTGGTCTATGGTCGCATGACCGGCTGGGGCCAAACCGGTCCGCTGGCGCAGGCGGCGGGGCACGATATCAACTACATCGCCATCACTGGCGCCCTGCATGCGATCGGCACGCCAGATACCCCGGTGCCGCCGCTCAACCTTGTCGGCGATTATGGCGGCGGTTCGCTGTATCTGATTGTCGGCATTCTGGCCGCCTTGTTGGAAGCGCGCAGTTCCGGCCAGGGCCAGGTGGTCGATTGCGCCATTTCCGATAACGTCGTGAACCTGATGGCCACCTTCTACGGCATCAGCGCCGGCGGTGGCTGGCAGGATCGTCGGGCGGCCAACATGCTGGATGGTGGCGCGCATTTCTATCGCACCTATCGTTGCGCAGACGGCAAGCATTTGTCGGTGGGCGCGATCGAGCCGCAATTCTATGCCCTGTTGCGCAAGATTGCCGGCATGGCGGACGCGGCTTTCGATGCCCAGCGGGACCAAGCGGCGTGGCCCGACTTGCAGGACAAGGCTGCGGCGATTTTTGCCACCAAAACCCGTGATGAATGGACCCGCTTGCTTGAAGGCACCGATGCCTGCGTGGCCCCGGTGTTGAGCTTGGCCGAAGCGCCAGAGCATCCGCATTTGCGGGCGCGTGGCAGTTTCGTGGAGGTGGATGGCGTGCGCCAGCCCGCGCCTGCGCCGCGTTTTTCCCGCACCCCATCGGCGATCCAGGCCAGCGTCGCCAATCAGGATATCGCCGCGTTGCTCACAGATTGGGGCGGATAGCCGTCAGCCGCGTGCCCGGCCGGGCATCAGCCCGGTGCTGCGCAGGCGCCGCCGGGTGAGGATGGCCCAAAGCAGGCCAAGCCCGACAACGGCGAGATTGACGACGAATGTCGCCCGCTGGAACGGGCTGGCACGTGCGGTGGCCAGCGCCGCTTGCGCGTCGTCCGCCAAATGGCTCCATTCCTGGCACAACACCGCATCGCCACATATCGGTTGGTCGAACCGCCCGGCATCAAGCGCAGTTGATATGGGCGCGCCATCCGGGTTGGGCAGTGGCCGGGTAATCGGGCTCACGCTATCCGCCTGGGCCGCGTGCATCAGCGCGGCGTGCGCGGCCAATGGTGCGCTCGCGGTCAGCAAGGCGATTAGCAGCAGCGGCAAATGGCGGGTCGGCATGGCGTAGCCCCGAGCACATCAATTCACAAACCACAAAGCAATCGCCATGCCAGCGTTGAATCTCAGCAACTTGCGATAGTGATGATGGGCGAATTGTAAAAAATTCCGACGCGCGCAGACCGTGCCCAGCACAGCGAATTGCACGAACCCGCAATCCCGCGCAAAACCAGCCATCGTCGACCGATCTTCTCGCAGGCCCGGAGTTGCCACCATGCCGCACGCCACCCCCCATGCCGCCGCGCTCGCCGAAATTGCCGCGATCGTCGGGCCGCGTGGTTTGTTGACCGGGCCGGAAGATACCGCCGCCTATGTCGAAGATTGGCGGCGGCTGTATCGCGGGGCCACGCTCGGGGTGGCGCGACCGGCCAATACGGCGGACCTCGCAGCCGTCATGCGGGTTTGCCACGCCGCCGGGGTGGCGGTGGTGCCGCAAGGGGGCAACACCTCCATGGTTGGGGGGGCCACGCCGTCGGCGGACGGCCAGCAATTGATCATCAGCCTGTCGCGCATGCAGGCCATCCGCGCGGTGGACCCGGTGGACCTCACCCTGACCCTGGAAGCCGGGGCCACGTTGCGGGCCGCGCAGGATGCGGCGGCGGCGGCGGGCTGCCTGCTGCCATTGTCCATCAGTTCCGAAGGCACGGCGCAGATCGGCGGCGTGCTGGCCACCAATGCCGGCGGCAATAATACCGTCCGCTATGGCAACGCGCGCGATCTGGTGTTGGGGCTGGAGGTTGTGCTGGCCGATGGACAGATCTGGAACGGTCTGCGCCGGCTGCGCAAGGACAATACCGGCTACTGTCTGCGCCAGTTATTCGTCGGCGCGGAAGGCACCCTGGGCATTATCACCGCCGCCGTGCTGAAGCTCGCCCCCCGCCCGCGTGAGGTCGCGGTGGCGTTCTGCGCCGTTGCTTCCCCCGAGGCCGCCTTGGCGCTGTTCGCGCGCTTCCAGGCGCAGGACCCGGCGGCGGTTCAGGCGTTCGAGTATATGTCCGGCCTGGGCACGGACTTCGTGCTGCGCCACATCCCCGGCGCGGTGCTGCCGCTGGCCGCGTCCGCCGCGCATTACGTGCTGGTGGAACTCGCCACCCCGCGGATGAACGCCGGATTGCGCGATAGTCTGGAGGCGGTGCTGGAAGCGGCGCTGGAAAGCGGCGAGGTGCTCGATGCCGCCATTGCCGAGAGCGAGGCGCAGCGGGCCGCCATCTGGCGCCTGCGGGAAGAGCATTCGGAGGGCCAGAAACGCGAAGGTGCCAGCGTGAAGAACGATATCTCCGTGCCGGTCTCGCGGGTGCCGGAGCTCATCCGGCTGGCGACGGCGGCGTGTGAGGCGTTGATGCCCGGCATTCGCGCCGTCCCGTTTGGCCACATGGGCGACGGCAACATCCATTTCAACCTCGAACAGCCCGTTGGCATGGACCCGGCGGCCTTCCTGGCCCAGGACCACGCCATCATGGACACCGTGAACGCGGTGGTGCGGACGTTAGATGGCAGCTTTTCCGCCGAGCACGGTGTCGGCCAGTTGAAGCCCTATATGATGCCCGAGTGGCGCGGCGGGGCGGAGCTGGCGCTGATGCAGGCGATCAAGCACGCGCTTGATCCCGCCGGGCTGCTCAATCCCGGCAAAGTGCTGCCGACGGCATCGTGATGGCAAGGTTTTACCGACGCGGCACGGCCCGCTAGACTGCGCGCAATGCCGTTGCACACCCAAGCCCCGACCGACCTTGCCGCCATGTGCCCGCGCCGATGCGAGCGCCGCGCATGACGTTTGCGGTCACGCTGTCGCTGTATGTCGCGCGGGTGTTCTCCTTCTTCATGATGGCGATGCTCGCTGGGCTGACGCTGGTGTTTTCGCTGTTCGATTTTATCGAGCTACTGCGCCGCGCCGCGCCGCGCCCAACGGTCGGGTTGCATCTCGTGTTCGAAATCGCTGGCTTGCGGCTGCCCTGGGTGGCCATGCAAACCTTGCCCTTCGCGGTCCTGCTCGGCGGCATGTTTGCCTTCGAAAAGCTGACCCGGTCGTCAGAACTGGTGGTGGCGCGCGCTGCCGGCCTGTCGGCCTGGCAATTTCTGGCCGCCCCGGTGCTGTGTGCCATCGCCTTGGGGGGCTTCGCCACCATGGTTGGCAGCCCGATCGCGGCGGCGATGTATGCCCGCGCCGATGGCTTGGACACCCAATACCTCAAAACCAATGGCGGCCCGATGGCCCTGAACGGCGGCCAGTTGTGGCTGCGGCAAAGTGACCGGCAGTTGGACCAGCAAGGCGTCGCCGTGCTGCATGCCTATGGCGTGTCGGCCCGCGATGGTACCTTGGTCAGCGGCCGGCTGAGCGTGATGCGGTTAAGCCGGGCCGACCGACTGCTAGAACGGGTGGAAGCCACCGGTGCGGTGCTGGAACCCGGCGCCTGGGTGCTGCGCGACGCCCGCATCAGCCAGCCCGGCAAACTGCCGGAGCAAACCCCGGTTTTGCGCCTGCCGACCGAACTGACGGTCGACCGCGTGGCCGATAGTTTCGCGCCGGCCGATGCGCTATCGTTCTGGACCTTGCCCGGCTTCATCGCGGAGTTGGAGCGCGCCGGGTTTTCGTCGATCCGCCAGCAGCTGCATTTCCAGTCCTTGCTGGCCTTGCCGCTGTTGGCGGGCACGATGGCGTTACTGGCGGCCGGGTTTTCCATGCGGCCGACGCGGCGCGGCGGGGTGGCAAAAATGATCGCCAGCGGCATCGGTGCCGGTTTTCTGTTGTTTCTGGTGGCGAAAATTGCCCAGGAATTTGGTCAATCCGGCGAATTGCCGCCGGTTTTGGCCGCCTGGGCGCCGGCCGGCGCTGGGATGATGCTGTCGGTGGCGCTGCTGCTGCATTTGGAAGATGGCTAGATGTCAACCCGGTCCACCCCCCCGGCGGCGTGGCTTGCCATCGCCGTGCTGCTGGCCGCCTTGTCCCCCAGCCGGTTGGCGCACGGCCAGGGTGCCCCCGCCCCGGCGACCCCTGGGGTGCGGGCGCCGAGCTTCGCCACACCCGGTGTCGTCCCCCCCAGCAGCGTGCCGGCCGGTGGCAAAACCGCGCCACCGTCACTGGTCACAGCGCCGGTGGATCGCGATCAGCCGGCATTCTATCAGGCGGACCAAGGTGAATATGACCGGGTGAGCGGCATTGTCACCCTGAGCGGCCACGTCGAATTCTGGCAGAACGACCGGGTGTTGCTGGCCGACCGCGTCACCTATGACCGCACCAGCAATGTTGCCGCCGCCTCTGGTCATGTGGTGCTGATGGAGCCAGGCGGGCAGACGCTGTTTTCCGACTATGCCGAATTATCCGGCGGCTTGAAGGACGGGGTGATGGCCGGCATGCGGGCTTTACTGCCGGAGGGTGGCCGGATGGTCGCCAACGGCGCCCGCCGCACCGATGCCAATATCAACGAACTCAGCCGGGTGGTTTATTCCACTTGCGATCTATGCGCCGACGACCCCACCCAGGCGCCGCTCTGGCAAATTCGTGCGACCGAGGCGGTGCAGGACCGCGATAACAAGCGCATGGAATACCGTGATGCGGTCGTGGATTTCTTCGGTGTGCCGATCGCCTGGTTCCCCTACCTGACCCATCCGGACCCGACGGAACGGCGGGCCAGCGGCTTGCTGGCACCCACCATCGGCTATTCCAAGCATTTGGGCGCCTATGTCGGCTTGCCCTATTACTGGGCGATTGATGCCCAGTCCGATTTACAGGTGGAGCCGCTGGTCGGCAGCAATAACGGGCCGGCGGTGGATTTGGCCTATCGCCGCCGCTTCAACAGCGGCTTCCTGAGCATTGATACCTCGCTTGCCAATGATCGTTCGGACCTCGGCGGGCATTTGTTCGCCAAAGGCCAGTTTAGTATCGACGATGTCTGGCGCTGGGGGTTTGATATCAACCGCGCCAGCTCCTCGACCTATTTGCGTGACTTCAAGGTGCATAACTGGAGCGACATCCTCACCAGTTCGGTCTACCTCGAAGGCTTCGGCCAGGGCGCCTACACACGGCTGGATGCCCGCGCGTATCAGGGGCTGACGGGCAGCACGACATCCTCGGAAATCCCATCGGTGCTGCCGCGCTACACCTATAGCCTGATGACCCCGGTGCCGACGCTGGGCGGCCGGGTGGCGGTGGATTTCGATGCCTTCAACGTCCTGCGGACCGTAGGCACCAACACCCAGCGCGTGCATCTCAGCGCCGGATGGGACCGGCCGTTCATCGGCGCCGCCGGTGATGTGTGGAAAACCACGCTGCATGTCGACAGCGCGGTCTATCAGGCGCAGCGGTTTGACGATCAGCCGAATTATGGCCTGCGCAGCAATGTCTCCGCCGGTCAGGCGATGCCGACCGCGGCGGTTGAACTGCGCTGGCCGCTGACCCGCGCGGTCGGCGACGGCTATCAACTGCTAGAGCCGATTGCCCAGGTGATCGCCGCCCCGCGCGGCAGCGCCTATGCCCGCGGGGTGACGCTGATCCCGAACGAGGACAGCCTGGATCTCGACTTCACCGATGCCACTTTGTTCGCGCTGAACCGCTACCCTGGGGTGGATCGGCTCGAAGGCGGGATGCGGGCCAATCTGGCCTTGCACGGGGCCTGGCATTTCCCGACTGCGGGGGTGGTGGACGCGCAAATCGGCCAGGCCTATCGCGCCGTGCCCGACCCAGGACTGGGCCAGGGCTCGGGCTTGGCCAACACTGTGTCCGATGTGGTCGGGCATGTTTCCTACACCCCCAACGCGTTTTTCGACCTCACCACGCGGGAACGGTTCGACCATCGCAGCGGGCAGATCCGCTTTGCCGATGCCATCGCCAGCACCGGCGGCGATCCGCTGCGGGTGAATGCGGGCTATATCTACACCTTCAACAACCCCTATCTGCTGTATGACAGCGCGACCCCGCCGCCCGCTTTGGCCTCGCCGCGCAACGAGGTTTCGCTGGGCGTCAGCACCAAGCAGGCGCGTTGGCAGTTCAGCGCCAATGCCCGCCAGGACGTGCGCACGCGGCAGATGGTGGCGGTTGGGCTCGGGGCCGCCTATGAAGACGAATGCTTCACCTTCGACGCCACGGCGTTCCGCCGCTATACGTCTATCAACGGTGACCACGGTGCCACCACAATCCTGTTCCAGGTCACCCTCAAGACCGTCGGGGAGTTCGGCTTCAATGCCCACTGATTGCCTGCGTTCGCTTACCTTCCGCCGAGCCGGCCAACTGACCCTTGTGCTCGCCGCCCTGTTCGGCGGCGCGGGCGCAGCGTCGGCACAAACCGCCGCGCCGCTGCCGCGTATCATGTCTGCCGCCGATGCCAGCCGCATCGCGGCGGTGGTGAACGGCGATGTGATCAGCTACGGCGATATCGATGCCCGCCGCCGGCTGTTCGCGGTCTCCGTCGGGCTGCCGATGTCACCGGATGTGCTCGACCGGCTGACCGCGCAGGTCACGCGCTCGTTGATCGACGAGCGGCTGCGCTTGCAGGAAATGCAGCGCCGCAAGGTGGTGGTGCAGGATGCCGAGATCGCGGAGGCGATTATCGGCATCGAACGGCGCAACAACATGCCGCCGGGCACGCTGAAGCGCCAACTGGCCGGCGCGGGCCTGAACCTGCGCAGCATGATCGACCAGTACCGGGTGCAAATCGGCTGGACCCGGGTGCTGCACGATACGCTGGGCCCAGCGGCCGAGCCGTCCCCGAGTGACGTTGCCGAACGCGAGGCGCGGCTGAAGGCGGTGATCGGCCAGACCGAATATGAGGTCGGGGAAATCTTCATCCCGATTGCCGAACCGAACCAGGCGGCCGAAGCGCAACGCTTTGCCGATCTGGTGATCCAGCAATTGCGCGCTGGCGCCCCGTTCCCCGTGGTGGCGGCCCAGTTCAGCCAGGCACAGACGGCGCTGCAAGGCGGCGATCTCGGTTGGGTGCAGGCACCGCAGCTGGATGATGAGGTCGTGCCGGTGGTCAATCAAATGCCGGTCGGTGCGGTGAGCAACCCGGTCCGCGTGCCCGGAGGGGTGTCGATTGTCGCGCTGCGTGGGCGGCGCGAAATCGGCAAGGAAATGGCGATGGTGGCAAGCATTCGTCAGGTGCTGCTGCCCTTCGCCTCCGCGCTGAACCCCAATGCGCCGACCGATGAACAGCGCAAGGCAATCGACACGCTGCGGACCCTGTCCGGCACGCTGCATGCGTGCGACGGCATGGAAGCGGCGGCGGCGAAAGTGCCGGGCGCCAAATACTCTGCCACCCCGGATGTGCGGGTGGAAGGGATCGGCAACCCCGCTTTGCGGCAGTTGGTCGCCACCCTGCCGATCGAGCGCGCCAGTGAAGCCCTGATTGCCCAGGACGGCGTGGCGGTGATGATGGTGTGTAGCCGCGACACCCGCAATGTCGGCCTGCCGAGCAAGAAGGAACTGGAATCGCAGTTGTTTGTTGAGCGCATGGAGTTGCTGTCGCGGCAGTTGATCCGCAGCCTGCAACGCCGGGCGGTGATCGACCAACGGGCGTGACCATGCTGGAGGGCCTGCCGTCGCTGCGGGATGTGATCGCGCAGCATGGCTTGGCGGCCAAGCGCAGCCTGGGGCAGCACTTCCTGCTCGACCCTAACCTGCTGGACCGGATCGTGCGCGCCGCCGGTGAACTGGCCGGGCGGCATGTGGTGGAAGTCGGGCCCGGCCCGGGCGGGCTGACCCGGGCGTTGCTGGGCAGTGCGGCGGTGTCGGTCACCTCGGTGGAACTCGACGACCGCGCCGTGGCGGCGTTGCAGGATGTGATTGTGGCCGCAGCCGGCCGCTTCACCCTGGTCACCGGCGATGCGCTGCGGCGCGATCTGACGGCCTTGGTGCCGGCGCCGCGCCAGATCATCGCCAATCTGCCGTATAATATCGGCGCGCCCTTGCTGGTGGGCTGGCTGCGGCAGGCGGCGGCGTGGGAACGGCTGACGCTGATGTTCCAGCTGGAAGTCGCCGAGCGGATTTGCGCCGCGCCGGATACGCCGGATTACGGGCGGCTCTCGGTGCTGGCGCAGTGGATTTGCCACACCGATATCGCCATGCGGGTGCCGCCGGAGGCATTTGTGCCGCCGCCGAAAGTGACGTCCGCGATTGTGCGCCTGACCCCGCGCGCCGAACAGCCGCCGGCGGATCTGTTTGTCGCCATGGAGCGTCTGACCGCTGCGGCCTTTGGCCAGAGACGCAAAATGCTGCGCGGTTCGCTCAAGGCGCTGGGCGGCGAGAAGCTGTTGGCGCGGGCGGAGATTGCCCCCGATCGGCGGGCGGAAACCCTGTCGGTGGCGGAGTTCGACCGGCTGGTGCGCCAGCTTGGCACCGGTTAGCCCGCCGATGGATATTCGCCCGGCGATCTGGACCGACCTGCCGGCGATGCTGGCGCTGATGCAGCAACTGCACACCGATGACCCGCCGTTGGACCTGCCGGAGCCGATCTGGCGCGCCATGCTGGCCATGCCCGGCATGACCGTGCTGGTGGCCGACCGCGATGGTCGGGCGGTGGCAACCTGCACGTTGAACATTATCCCGCATCTCGCCCGGGGCGGGCGGCCCTATGGCTTGATTGAAAACGTGGTGACCGATGCCGGGCATCGCCAGCTGGGCCTGGGGCGCGCGCTGCTGGATGCCGCCTGCGCGCGAGCGTGGGCGGCCGGGTGCTACAAGGTGATGTTGATGACCGGCTCCAAGCAGGAAGCGACGTTGAGGTTTTACCGCCAGAGCGGCTTCACCGACGATAAAACCGCGTTTCAGCGGCGGAACTAACGCCTCAATCCGCGAACGGGGATTTGGTCGCGACCATGCTTGGCCGCGCCTGCACGGCGGCGAGCCAGTCGGTCAGCTGCGGATGCGCCCGCAGCATTGTCGCCACTTCCGGCGCGCGCAGGGCCATGCCCAGCTGCGGCGCCAGCATCAGGTCGCTCAAATCCAGCGCATCGGCGCTGCGGTCGCGCCAGAGCGCCGCGACCACCGCCAGACAATGCTGCGCGTCCGGCAGCGCCGCCGCCACCGCCGCTTCATCCACCGGCCGGCCGAGCACCGGGGCGACAACGCGGGCAAAGACAATCGGGCGGCTGATCTGCGGGAAGAAATACCAGTCCACCACGCCCATGCGCTGGTTCATCCGCGCTTCCGCCTGCTTGTCCGCCGGCACCAAATGCGGGCTGGGCGCGCGGCGTTCGAGGTAGCGCAGGATGGCCTGGGTTTCGTAGAGTGTGAAATCCCCATCCTCGAGCACCGGCATGCGGCCGAACGGATGGCGAGCCAGATGCTCCGGGGTGCGGGTGCTGCCCGGCGCGAGTTGGGCGACGCGATAGGGCAGGCGCTTTTCCTCCAACGCCAGCCGGACCGCCCGCACATAGGGGCTGCCGAGAACACCGTGAACGACGAGGTCTGCCATTGCGTGCCTCCTGAAACCGCGTTTGCCTTGCCTATCCGCCCGCCTTGCGCAGCGCCGCCACGCTGGCGGGCAGCAGGTCCGGGCTGTCAATCATCACCGCTGCGCCGGATTTGGCAAGCTCGGTGCGCCCGCCATAGCCCCATAGCACGCCGATGGTTTTGATGCCGTTGGCGTGCGCGCCCCCCACATCATGCAGCCGGTCGCCGACCATCACGCATCCGGTGGCGGACAGGTTTTCCTGCCGCAGGATATGCGCGATCAGGTCCGCCTTGCTATCCAGCGCGCCGCCGGGTTCGCTGCCGTAAATGCCCAGGAAGCGGGCGGCGAGGCCGAAATGTTCGATGATGCGGGCGGCAAAGTCCCGCCGTTTCGAGGTGGCGAGCACCAGGTCGTTGCCGGACTGATACAGCGCTTCCAACGCCGCAGCGATGCCCGGATAGAGCGTGGCATCATACAGCCCGGTCAGCCCGTAATGCTGGCGGTAGAGGGTGATGCCGTGGTCGACGCGGTCGTCGCCGAATTGCGCCATCAGCCTGGCCCAAACCTGCGCCAAGGGCGGCCCGACCGCCCAGGTCAGGTCCCCGGCGGCATCCGGGTTATGCCCCAGTTCGCGCAAGGTGGCGTGGATGCTGCCGACGATGCCCGGGCGGGAATCGGCCAGCGTGCCATCCAGGTCCAGCAGAACGATATCAGCCATCAGGCCCCCTGTTGCGATGATTTCGGCCAGCGGCGGTGCAGCCACAGCCATTCCTGCGGCCGCGCCCGGATCCAGCGTTCCAGCGTGGCGTTGATGGTGGTGGTCAGCGCCAGAACATCGGCGTCCCGGTTGCCGGTGGCAGGCAACTGGTCCAACCGTTCCCAGACCACGCGCAAATGCGCCGGGCCGACGCGCTCGCAGCAGGCGAAAGCCACGGTTGCATCAAAGCGCAGCGCCAGCGCCGCCGGGGCCGGGGCGGTCATCGCCATGTGGCCGAACAAGGGCACCGCGATGCCGTCGTTCAGTTTCTGGTCCACCAGCATGCCGATCACGCCGCCCTTGCGCAGCAGCGCCACCCCAGCGCGGGCGCCGGCCGCACCTTTGGGGAAATACGGCACGCCCGGCGCGGCGCGCAGCCGCATGGCCTGGATCATGCCGTCAATCGCGGCATTGCTGGCCGGGCGGTAGAAATTGCCCTGCTTCATGCCGAAGCGCGCCAGCACCTGCGGCATGACCTCCCAATTGCCGATATGGCCGGTGATCAGGATGGCCGGCTTGCCAGCGCTGGCAATGGCGCGCGGGATTTCCGGGTGGACGATATCGATGGTGAGGTCGGCGAGGTGCGGAAACTCGCCCACGTTGCGGCCCAGATTGTCCCACACGCCGCGAATGATGCGCTGGCGGGCCGGCGCATCCAACTCCGGCAATGCGAGGCGCAGATTGGCGTCGGCAATTTTGGAGACCGGCAGCAACGGCCCGAGGGTGCGGGCAATGGCGGCGGCGAAATTGCTGGCCCGGACCGGCCCCATGCGGCGCAACGCCGCCAGCGCGAGGCGGGCGACGGCGGCTTCCAACTGGAACAGCAGCGATCTGGCGCTCATGACGATGACCCAAGCACACGCGCCAGCATGGCGTCGAGTAGCGTGTCCAGTGCTGCCTCATCCGACCAGACCAGCCGCACCCCGACGGTGTTGATCCGGTGGCGCAGCGACGGCGGCAGCCGCATCGCGTCCTTCGGCGTGGTGACCGGCGTGGCCCCCAGCCCATCCGCGGCGGCCAGCACCAGGCGGATATCGGCATCGGTATAGGGGTGGTGATCGGGGAAGCCGTGCAGCCGCACCACCTGCGCCCCGGCCGCCGTCAGGGTTTCAGCGAATTTCGCCGGGCGGCCAATGCCAGCGAAGGCATAAAGCTTGCGCCCGGCCAGATCGCTCGCGTCGGCTTGCAACTGCGCGCTTAGCACCGGCAGCCCGGCAAGCTGGGCGTGCACCCCCACCTGGTCCGCTCCGATCAGCACCGCCGCCTGGCAGCGGGCAATGGCGGCGGGCAGGGCCTCCCGCAGCGGGCCGGCGGGGATCGGGCGGCCATTGCCGAACCCGACCGCGCCATCGACGACGAGGAACGTGCCGTCTTTCATCAGGCTCGGGTTTTGCAGCCCGTCATCCATCACCAGCACATCGGCGCCATCCGCGATGGCGCGGAGGGCGCTGGCGGCGCGGTCGGCGCCGACATAGGTCGGCGCGGCGGCGGCGAGCAGCAACGCTTCATCCCCCACGGTGGCCGCATCCTGGGTGGTGACGCGCGCCGTACCGCGCTGGGTGCCGCCATAGCCGCGGGTGATGCAAGCCGGGTGGCGGCCACGTGCGCGCAGCCGGGCCACCAGGTCGAGCGCCAACGTGGTTTTGCCGCTGCCGCCGACCGTCGGGTTGCCGCAGCACAGCACCGGCACGCTGGCGCGAAAGCCGGGGCGGGCCATGCGCCGCGCGGTGATGGCGGCATAGAGCGCCCCCAGCGGCGCGAGCGCGCGCGCCTGCCAGTTGGCGCGCGGCTGCCACCAGAAATCCGGCGCCTTCATGCCGCCACCAACGCCAGCAAGGTGGCGGCGAGTTGCCCGGGCAGGCTGGCGGCACCGGCGGCGGCGGCCTGCCCGGCGTGCCCCATCGCGGCGCGGGCGTTCGCGTGGTCCAGCATATCGGCGACCCAAAGGCTGAGCGTGGCCTGATCCGCCACCACCGCCAGCGCGCCGGCGGCCTGCAAGGTTGCGCAGGCGGCGTCGAAATTGCCGGTGTACGGGCCGACCGCGACCGCGCAGCCCAGCCGGGCCGGTTCCAGCGGATTTTGCCCGCCGCCAGGGGGCAGCAAGGATTTGCCCACGAACACCACCGGGCATAGGCGGAAGAGCAGGCCCAATTCCCCCATCGTGTCCGCCAGCCATAGCCCGGCGTCCTCGGGCGGTGGCTGGTGCAGGCTGCGGCGTGGCGCCGCGAGGCGCGCGGCCAGGTCCGCGCCGCGCTCCGGATGGCGCGGCACGATAATGGTCAGCAGCCGCGGCCGGGTGGCGGCCAGATCGGCGTGCACGGCGGCGATCAGGGCTTCCTCACCCGCATGGGTGCTGGCCGCGAGCCAGACAGGGCGGTCGCCCAGCAGGGCTTGTAGCGCCGCCAGCGCCTCCGGCGCCGCCGGCAAGGGCTCGGCGGCGAATTTCAGATTGCCGACCGGCAGCAGATTGCGCACGCCGAGGGCGGCGAGGCGGGCGGCATCGTCGGCGGATTGCGGCTGCACCTGGGCGAACCCGCCAAACAACGCCAGCGCGGTGCGCGGCGCGCGCTGCCAGCGGGCGAAGCTGCTGGCGGACAGGCGGGCGTTGATCAGCATGGTCGGGATGCCGCGCCGCTGGCAGCCGCGCAGCAGGTTCGGCCAGATTTCACTTTCCACGAAGCCCGCCGCGTCCGGGCGCCAATGGTCCAGAAAGCGCGCCGCCCAGGCCGGCACATCCAGCGGCACGAAGCGGTGCCGCACCCGGTCGGCCAGGCCGAGTTGCGGCAGGCGGGTGGCGAGCAGGCCCGCCGAGGTGACGGTGCCGGTGGTGAGCAGCACCGCCAGATCTGCCGGCAGCGCCTGGAGCAGTGGCAGCAGGGAGAGCGATTCGCCGACGCTGGCCGCATGCAGCCACAGCAGGCGGCCAGGCGGGCGCGGCGTGGGGTCGATGCCCTCACGCTCTGGCAGGCGGGCGGCGATTTCCTTGCCGCGCCGCGCCCGGCGGCGCAAATGCACCCGCAGCAGCGGGGCGGCGAGGCGGGTGGCGGCGGCGTACAGCGTTGCCAGCATCACAGCATTCCGTCCGCGCGGGCGGTGGTGGCGTCGATCGCCGCTTTGAGCATCGGCAGGCACTCGACCCAGCCGGCGCGCGGCACGCTGATCGGGGCGCCGCACAGCATCACCCCACGGCCGAACGGCAGCGGCAGCACCATCCGGTCCCAACTCGGCAGGGTGATGCGCCAGCGCAGTTGCGCCGCGCAGGGCACCACCGGCGCGCCAGACAATGCGGCCAACTGCGCCAGACCCGGCGCCGGCTGCCCGGCGGGGCCGCGCGGGCCATCGGGGGTGAGTGCCACCACGTCCCCCGCCGCCAGCCGGGCGAGCAGTTGCCGCAACGCGGCGGTGCCGCCTTTGTCCTGCCCATCGCGGGCGGTGGAGCCGTTGACCACGGCGAGGTCGAAGCCCTGCATCACCGCGCCGATAAAGCGGCCGTCGCGGTGCCGGCTGGTGAGCACGGTGACGGCGGGGTCTACTCCGCTGCGGCGGGACAGGCGCTTGAGCGCCGGGATCAGCGCCAGGCGCTGGTGCCAGAACGCCAGCACGCTGGGCCGGTGGTCGGGCAGCGCCAGATGTTCCAGCCCGACCAGGGTCCAGCGGGTGGTGCCGAGGGCAAAGCGCAGATACGCCACCAGCGCGCGCGCCAGCATCGCCTGCACCCCAGGCCGTTGCAGCCAGCGTTTCACTGCCCGGCGCCTACGCCCCAGGACCGCAGCAGCGCCGCGGTCGGTGTGCCGGCGGATTGCGCCATGCCGAGAAACCGCAGCAGGTCCACCGGGTGGTCGATGTCCATGCCAATGCCGGGCAAGGGCACGATGCTGGGCGCGATGCCCGCCGCGCGGGCGGCGTCGAGATGCGGGAAGTAGCTATCCTCGCCAAAGCGCAGCCTGACTGACAAAGGCGGCGCGCACAGCACCGCGTTCGATCCGAGTTCGTCATGCGCCGGCACGATTGTGAAGGCCGGCGCCGGCTGGGTGGCCGCGAGCACGGCGCGAACTTCATCCGGCGTGACCAGCGGGATGTCCCCGGGCATGGTGAGGATACCGGCCTGCCCCTCGGCGGCCAGCACGCGGCGGGCGCCATCGACCGCGCCGGTATGGCCGTCTTCCGCCCCTTCGGTGATCACCCGGGCGCCGAAACGCTGCGCCAGCGCGGCGGCCTCCGCATTCACGGTCACGACGGCGATGCCGGCGAGGTCCGGCACATCGGCCAGCGCGGTCAGCACGGCGGTGGCCATGGTGCGCGCCAGTTGCTGCCGTTGTGCCGGCGTCAGCAGGCCGGACAGGCGCTGCTTGGCGTGGGCGAAGTCTTTGATCGGCACGACGGCCCAGATTGTCTGCGTCATCACGTGCGCGCGGCGTCCAGCACCAGCCGGGCGAGGGCGATTTTGTCGTCCAGCGTTTTCATCAAAGTGGGCGCCAGCAGCACCCGGCAGTCGATCGCATCGGCCTCCGCCGCGTCGCCGCTGTCCAGGATGATGGTATCCAGCAAATCGCCATAGCGCGCGGCGACGGCGGCCGAGGACGGGATCATGCCGAGTTCCTGCATCATCTTGGCCGTCGGGCCTTTCACCGCTTGCCCGGCGATGATGGGGGAGACGGCGATGATCGGCGCGTTGCAGGCGCGCAGGGCATCGCGCACGCCGGGCACGGCCAGGATCGGTTCAATGGAGATGAACGGGTTGGACGGGCAGATCACCACCGCTTCCAGGTCCGGCGCTGCCAGGGCGGCCAGGAAATCCGGATGCGGGCGCGCGTGTTCCACGCCGTGAAAGGCTAGTTCCCGCACCACCGGCTTGCATTGCTGGCCGACGAAATAGTCCTGAAAATCCAGCCAGCCGGTCTCACTCAGCACGCGGGTGCGCACCGGATCATCGGACATCGGGATGCCGCGCGGGCCGATGCCGAGCGCCTGCCAGAAGCCGGCGGTGACCTGCGACAGGGTTTCCCCTGCCCGCAGCCGGCGGGTGCGTTCGACATGCACCGCCAGATCGCGGTCGCCCAGACGGAACCAGGACGGGCCGCCGAGCGTGCCGAGGGTTTCCATGAACGACCAGGTTTCATCCCGCCGGCCCCAGCCGAGGGTCTGATTATCCAGCCCGGCCAGCGCATACATCAGCGTATCCAGATCCGGTGAGACGGACAGGCCGAGATGGTCGAAATCATCGCCGGTATTGGCGACGATCAGCAGATCCGCCGCCGGAACCACGTGGCTGAGGCCCAGCGCCAGCTTGGCACCACCCACCCCGCCGGAAAGCGCCAGCACGGTCACCGGAACAGATCCTCCGCCGCTGGGCGCACCAGCGCCTGGGCGGTGCTTTCCTCCGCCGTCCAGCGCAGGCCGCGCACCAGCACCACCGGCTGGCCTTCCGCCGCCTGGCCCATCAGCAGCGATGCCGCAGCGGCGATTTCATCGGCGAAGCCGATGATGGACACCTCCAGAATGCGGCCGAACAGATCCGGATTGCCGCGCAGATCCACCAAAGCCGGCAGGCCGGCGACGCCGATGGCGATGCCGGCGGTGCCGCGCCGCCAGGCCCGGCCGAAACTGTCGTTGATCACCACCGCCAGCGGCACGCCGAAGCGGGCGGTGAGCTGGGTGCGGATCGCCTGTGCGCTGCCATCCGGGTCTTCCGGCAGCAGCAGCACCCGCGCCTGGCCATCGCGGCCATCGACGTTGGATTGGTCCACCCCGGCATTGGCCATCACGAAGCCGAGTTTGTGTTCGACGATCAACAGGCCCGGCCGGGCGCGCACCACGCGCACCGCCTCGCCCAAAATCGCCTGCACGATACGCGGGTCCTTGCCGATGCGGGCGCCCAGTTCCTCGGCCTCCGGCCCCGGGGTGACGGTATCGAGCAGGACGGTCCGCCCCTCGGATTTGGAGACGATCTTCTGCGCCAGCACGAACACATCCCCGGCCTGCGGGGTGAGGCCGGCGCGCGCCAGCCCATCCCCGATCAGGCCGGCGAGGTCGTCGCCCGGCTGCACCATCGGGATGCCCGGCAGCGCGTGCAGGGAGAGCGACGGCGCGGTCATCCGAAGCGCTTCCGCAGGCGGGGCAGTACCTCATCGCCATAGAGTTTCAGGAAGCGGGCCTGGTCCGGGCCTGGGGCGTGAAACACCAGATGGTTGAAGCCGAGGCCGACATACCAGCCGATTTTCTCCACATGCTCATCCGCGTCATCGGAGACGATCCAGCGTTTGGCGGTCCGTTCCAGCGGCAGCGCATCCGCGAGCTTTTCCATCGCCACCGGGTCTTCCACCGTCATTTTCTCCTCCGGCGTCAACGCCAGGGCGGCCCAGTGCTTGGTGTCCTCCAGCGCGCGCTGGCGGTCGGTGTCGAAGCTGACCTTGACCTCGATCATCCGGTCATACGGGCTGGATTTCGGCGCGCCGAGTGTCATGCCCTCGGCGACGTTGGGCAGCAGGGTTTCGGTGTAGAGCGTTTCCGCCTTGCCGGAGGTGCAGATGAAGCCATCGCCCATGCGGCCGGCATATTTCGCCACCATCGCGCCGGCGCCGGCGACGTAGATCGGCACCGGGGTTTTCGGCTTGTCGTAAATCGTCGCCGCTTCGGTCTTGTAATACTGCCCCTCAAACGTCACCCGCTCTTCGGTCCAGAGCTTCCGCATCAGGGTGACGGCTTCACGCATGCGGGCGAAGCGTTCCTTGAATTCCGGCCAGGGCTGGCCGGTGGAGGGGACCTCATTCAGCCCTTCGCCAGTGCCGATGCCGAGGATGACGCGGTTTTCAAACATCGCGCCCAGCGTGCCGAAGGCATGGGCGACGATGGAGGGGTGGTAGCGGAAGGTCGGCGTCAGCACCGATGTGCCCATCACCACCCGCTTGGTGCGGGCGCCGAGCGCGCCGAGCCAGGTGAGGGAGAACGGCGCATGCCCGTCGGTATGCTTCCAGGGCTGGAAATGGTCGCTGACGAATACCGATTCGAAGCCGCATTCCTCGGCGTAGACGGAGAAATCCAGCAATTTGGTCGGCGCGAACTGTTCGGCCGAAGCCTTGTATCCGAGTTTGAGCACTGCGCGTCTCCGTTGCCTGTTGCGCCACAGTCTATAGGATTGGGCGCAAGCGACAAACAGCCAGGGATGAATGCGGATGAAACTCGGGATTGGCACGCCGTTCGGCGACATTGGCGGCACATCGGCCATCGTGCGGGAATATGCGCAAACCGCGGAGGCGATGGGCTACGATCATCTGTGCCTCACCGACCACGTGCTGGGTGTGAACGCCACCAGCCGGCCGGATTGGGGCAACCGCAACACGTCGGCCGATTTTTTCCACGATCCGTTCGTGCTGATGGGGTTTCTGGCGGCCTGCACCAAGACGATCGAGTTTTCCACCCAGGTGCTGGTGCTGGCGCAGCGCCAGGCGGCGCTGGTGGCCAAGCAGGCGGCCTGCGTGGATGTGCTGGCCGGCGGCAACCGGCTGCGGCTGGGGGTGGGCATTGGCTGGAACGAGGCGGAATTCATCGGGCTGAACGAAAATTTCCGCAATCGCGGCAAACGCTCCGAAGAACAGGTGCAGGTGATGCAGGCGCTCTGGGCGCAGGAACACGTGACCTTCAACGGCAAATATCACACCATCCCCGATGCCGGGATCAACCCGCTGCCGGTTGGCCGGCGCATTCCGGTCTGGTTCGGCGGGCATATGGATGTGACCTTGCAGCGCATCGCCCGCATGGGGGATGGCTGGATGATGCTGGCACACCCGCCCGGCGATGCGGCGCAGGCGGAATGGGACAAATTGCGCCGGATGGTGGAAGCCGAAGGGCGCGACCCCGCCAGCGTGGGCCTGGAAGTTTGGACCTCCGCCGGGGAAGGCACGCCGGATGACTGGCGCGCCGAGTTCAAGGCGTGGAAGGCGCTGGGGGTGACGCATATCACGCTCAACAACACCTTCACCCGGGGGGTGCGCAAACGGATCGAAGGGCGGACGATGCAGGCGCATCTGGATGCGATGCAGGCTTATTTTGAGGCGGTTTCGGATCTGAGATAAAAGGAAGCACTCCTTATTTTGAAAAAAAGGAGCGAAAAACTTTTCTAAGTTGGGTCCATACGCACCCGTTAACCCGCGAATGTACGGCGCCGTTCAGGAATTGATGCCGTTTCTGGGGGGCGCCGCAACGTTTGGGCCGGCGCGAATGCACCGCGCCGATATCGCTGCGCGATAACATCCACTTTCCCCCTGGCCGGCAGCCATTGTTTAACCATATGACCGCAATAGTCTGGCCCGCGGCTGCCTGTTCCGTGCGCATATCCTGTTGATGCCCCTTTTTGGTGCAGGGCAGACGCACGGCACGAAGGTAGCGCGCGGCGTGCGGTTGCGATATGGCTCCCGCGCGGCGAAACGCCCCATTCCGACGAGGACTTCTCATGGCTGGTGTCGACATTCTGGCAACTGCGCTTAACGGCGGCAACGCGAGCTTTATCGCGGAAATGTATGCGCGCTGGGTCGAAGACCCAACCCGGGTCGATAGCAGCTTCGCCGAGCTGTTCGGGGCGATGAACGACGAAACCCGCGCCATCCTCACCGATGCCTCCGGCGCCTCCTGGGCCCCGCGTCTGCGCAGCGCCGAAGCCGCCGAAGCGGCGGAGGCCCCGAAGCGCCGCGCCACCGATGCGCCGCTGGATACCGACCGCGTCCGCGCTGCCACCAAAGACAGCCTGCATGCGCTGATGATGATCCGCACCTACCGGGTGCGCGGCCATCTGGAAGCCCGGCTGGACCCGCTCGGCCTGCAAGTCCCCAAGCCGCATCCGGAACTGGACCCGGCAACGCACGGCTTCACCGAAGCCGATATGGACCGGCCGATCTTCATCGACTACGTGCTCGGCCTGGAAACCGCCACCCCGCGCCAGATCCTGCAAATCCTCCGCCAGACCTATTGCGGGCCGATCGGCGTGGAATTCATGCACATCCAGGACCCGGACCAGAAGGCCTGGATTCAGCGCCGGGTGGAAGGCGCGCCCTGGGCCAGCGCCTTCGGCCGCGACGGCAAGAAAACCATCCTGCGCCAGTTGACCGAGGCCGAGGGGCTGGAAGCCTTCTGCCAGCGCCGCTTCGTCGGCACCAAGCGCTTCGGCCTGGAAGGCGGCGAGGTCACCATCCCCGCGCTGCATGCCATCATTGAAACCGCCGCCAAATCCGGCGTGTCGGAAATCGCCATCGGCATGCCGCATCGCGGCCGGCTGAACACCTTGGTGAACGTGGTGCGCAAGCCCTACACCCAGCTGTTCAGCGAATTCGGCGGTGCCAGCTTCAAGCCGGACGACGTGCAAGGCTCCGGCGACGTGAAATATCATCTCGGCACCTCGACCGACGTGGAGATCGCCGGGCACAAGGTGCATCTGTCGCTGCAACCCAACCCCTCGCATCTCGAAGCGGTGGACCCGGTGGTGGTCGGCAAGGTGCGCGCCCGCCAGGATATGGCCGGCGACACCTCGGCCCGCCGCTCGGTCATGGGCATCCTGATGCATGGCGACGCGGCCTTCGCCGGCCAGGGCCTGGTCGCCGAAACCCTGGGCATGAGCCAGCTGATCGGCTACCGCACCGGCGGCACCATTCATCTGGTGGTCAACAACCAGATCGGCTTCACCACCGTGCCGGCGCATGCCTATTCCGGCCTCTATTGCACCGACATCGCCAAATCGGTGCAGGCGCCGATCCTGCACGTCAACGGCGACGATCCGGAAGCCGTGGTGTGGTGCGCCCGTCTGGCCGCCGAATTCCGTATGGAATTCGCCACCGACATCGTGCTGGACGTGGTCTGCTACCGCCGCCACGGCCATAACGAAACCGATGAGCCGGCGTTCACCCAGCCGATCATGTACAAGGCCATCAAGGACCTGCCGACCACCCGCACCCTCTACGCCAACCGGCTGGTGCGCGAAGGCAGCCTGACCGATGAAGACGCCAAGGCGATGGTGGATGCGTTCAACGCCACGCTGGAAGCCTCGTACCAGGCGGCACAATCCTACAAGCCGAACAAGGCGGACTGGCTGGAAGGCCATTGGTCCGGCCTGTCCACCCCCGATAACGCCGCCGAGCGTGCCGACGGCCAGACCGCGGTTGAGCTGCCTGTGTTGCAGAAAATCGGCAGCGCTCTGGCCCGCGTGCCGGCGGATTTCGCCGTCAACCCGAAGATCGCCCGCCAGCTGGACGCCAAACAGGCGATGATCGACACCGGCGAAGGCATCGACTGGGCCACGGGTGAGGCTTTGGCCTATGGCAGCCTGCTGCTGGAAGGCCACCGCATCCGCCTGTCCGGTGAGGACGTGCAGCGCGGCACCTTCAGCCAGCGCCACGCCGTGCTGATCGACCAGACCAACCAGAACGAATACGTGCCGCTGAACAACATCGCGCCTGATCAGGCGAAGATGGAAATCTACAACTCGCTGCTGTCCGAAGTCGGCGTGCTCGGCTTCGAATACGGCTACACCCTGGCCGATCCGCGCAGCCTGGTGCTGTGGGAAGCCCAGTTCGGCGACTTCGCCAACGGCGCCCAGGTCATCATCGACCAATTCGTCGCCAGCGGTGAAACCAAGTGGCTGCGCATGTCCGGCCTGGTGATGCTGCTGCCGCACGGGCATGAGGGCCAGGGGCCGGAGCATTCCTCCGCCCGGCCGGAACGCTATCTGCAACTCTGCGCCGAAAACAACATGACGGTCGGCAATCTGACCACGCCGGCCAACTACTTCCACGCCCTGCGCCGCCAGTTGAAGCGGAACTTCCGCCGCCCGCTGGTGCTGATGACGCCGAAATCCTTGCTGCGCCACAAGCTCGCGGTCTCCCCACTGGCCGATTTCGCCACCGGCAGCCGCTTCCAGACCGTGATCGGCGAAACCGACACCCTGGCGCCTGCCGAGCAGGTCAAGCGCGTGGTGCTGTGCACCGGCAAAGTCTATTACGATCTGGTGGCCGAACGCCGCGCCCAGGGCATCAAGGATGTCGCCATCGTGCGGGTGGAACAGCTCTACCCGTTCCCCGTCGTCTCCCTGCCCAAGGCTTTGGCGCCCTACGTGAACGCTGAAGTCGTGTGGTGCCAGGAAGAACCGGAAAACATGGGCGCCTGGCATTTCGTCGACCGCCGGATCGAGAAAGTCTTGGCGGAGATCGGAATTGCCGGTAAGCGCCCGTCTTATGTCGGCCGCCCGGACGCCGCCAGCCCGGCCACCGGCCTGGCCAAGGTGCACGCGGCCGAGCAGGCGGCGCTGGTGCGGGCGGCGCTGACCGTTGGCTAAGGCTTGAGGCAGCGTGGCGTTGCGCCAACGCCGCACAAATTTTTTGACTGTAAGGATCGTGGTCGATGGCAATCGAGATTAAAGTTCCCAGCCTGGGCGAGAGTGTGACCACGGCGACCATCGCGCGTTGGATGAAAAAGCCGGGCGATGCCGTTGCCGCGGACGAGCCGGTGGTGGAACTGGAAACCGATAAGGTCACGGTTGAAGTCCCGTCTCCCAGCGCTGGCGTGCTCGGCGAAATTGTCGCCCAGGAGGGCGCTGAGGTTGAGGTTGGTGCCATTCTCGGCATCATCGGCGAAAGCGCTGGCCACGGCGTGCACGCCCATCCGGCCGCCAACCCGCCCGCCGGCATCAACCCGCCGCCGACCCCGTCGGGCCCGGTCGCACGCCCCGCCACCCCGCCGGCCGATGTCGTCGCGCATGCGCCGCTGCCGGCTGCTGCCAAAATGATGGAAGAACGCCAGGTGGCTCCGGCGCAGATCGGCGCCGGCACCGGCAAAGACGGCCGCATCACCAAGGGCGATGTGCTGGACTTCCTCGCCCGCCCGGCCCCGGTTGCCGCAGCACCGGCCGCGCCGAAAGCCCCGCGCAGCGCCCAGGAAGGCGAAGAACGGGTGAAGATGACCCGGCTGCGCCGCACCATCGCCGCCCGCCTGAAAGAAGCGCAGAACACCGCGGCGATGCTGACCACCTTTAACGAGGTGGACATGTCAGCGATCATGGCCCTGCGCGCGGAATACAAGGATGCGTTTGAAAAGAAGCACGGCGGCGTCCGCCTCGGCTTCATGTCCGTCTTCGTGCGCGCCTGCGTCGCCGCCCTGAAGGAATTCCCGGCGGTGAACGCCGAAATCGACGGCGATGACATCGTCTACAAGCACTTCGTGCACATGGGCATTGCCGTTGGCGGCGCCAATGGGCTGGTCGTGCCGGTGATCCGCGATGCGGACCAGATGGATCTGGCGCAGATCGAAGCCAAAATCGGCGATTTCGGCCGCCGCGCCCGCGATGGCCAGCTGAAGCTGGAAGAACTGACCGGCGGCACCTTCAGCATCACCAATGGCGGCGTCTACGGCAGCCTGATGTCCACCCCGATCCTCAACCCGCCGCAATCCGCCATCCTGGGCATGCACAAAATCCAGGATCGCCCGGTTGTGGTCGGCGGCAAGATCGAAATCCGCCCGATGATGTACCTCGCCGTCAGCTACGACCACCGCATCATCGACGGCAAGGAAGCGGTGTCGTTCCTGGTGCGGGTGAAAGAAAACGTCGAAGACCCGCGCCGCCTGCTGCTCGGGCTGTAAGCCCACCTGCAACGTCCGGCGCTACATGCGCCGGACGTTCCACGGATACGATCCCGACCCGTCCAGAATCCCGGTAATATTGGCCCGCCGCGCGGTGGACACGCCATATTGGCCCAGCGGCAGAAACGGCGGATCGTCGAACAGGATCTGCTGCATCCGGTCATACAACCCGCGCTGGCCGGCAGGGTCGTCGTTATCGATCCATTGCTGCGCCAGCCGTTCGATCTCGGGGTTTGCATACCAGCCGGTCCAGCCTTTCGCCCCTTGCCCACGGATATAGCTGTTCAGCGCCGGGTTCAGCATCGAAAGCTTGGAGCCGGAGGTGTGCAGCATGCTCCAGCCGCCTTTTTCCACCGGCTCCCGGCTGGCGGTGCGGGCGATCATGGTGCCGGAATCCATCGGCTGGAAATCCACATTCATCCCCAGCCGCTGCAACAGATCGGCGGTCACCTGGCCGAACGTGCCCAGTTGCGGATAGTCGATCGGCGCCAGCACTACCGTGCGCTCCCCGTTATAGCCGCTTTCCGCCACCGCCTGGCGCGCGGCGGCGATTGGCAGCTGCGGCATCGCCGCCTGACCAAGCTCGGCCACATCCGGCACGCCGCAGGGCATCATCGCGCGGCACCCTTGCCAGATCGACCGGTCATCGCCGAACGCGGCGCGCATGTAGTCGTCCTGGCTGACCGCCGCCAGCACGGCGCGGCGCAGCTTGCGGTTGTTGAACGGCGGCTGCAGCAGGTTGAAGCGGGCAATGCCGTACCAGTTGTAGGGGTCCTTGGACTGCACTGCCACGCCGCGCAGCTTGGCCACCATGTCCTGCAAATCCGCCGGCACCTGCTCCCACCAATCCATCTCCCCGGTCTGCATCGCCGCCGCCGCCGTGGTGGCGTCCGCGATGGTGTGCCAGGTCACCCGCTCAAAATGCGCGATCTTGCCGCCTGCCGTCCGCTCCGCCGGCTCTGGCCGGGGCTGATAGCGATCAAAGCGGGCATAGCCGACATGGCTGCCAGGGCTGAACTCATCGGCCAGAAACCGATACGGCCCGCTGCCTACCGCTTCCTTCAGCTGCGTATATGCATCCGCCGCCGCCAGGCGCGCCGGCATCACGAAGCACGGCAGCGCCCCAACCCGCGACAATGCGGCCAGTAAATGCGGGAACGGCTTTTTCAGCTTCAACCGGAAGGTCCGGTCATCCGGCGCCTCCACCGCGTCGGCCACCGCCGCGACCAACTGGCCAAAACTATCCCGCTTCCACCAGCGCTGCAGCGATGCCGCCGCATCCCGCCCGAGCACCGGGGTGCCGTCATGGAACCACAGCCCCTCCCGCAAGGTGAAGGTCCAGCTGCGCCCGTCGTCGGAGACGCTGTGCCCGGCCACCATTTGCGGCCGCGGCTGCAAGTCCTGCCCAATTCCATACAGCGTGTCATAGACGGTGTAGCCGTGGTTCAACGTCACCAGCGACGCGGTCCATACCGGGTCGAGCACGGTCAGCCCCACGGCGGTGATAAAACGCAGCTCACGCGGGTCGCGCGCTTGGGCGCGGGCGGGGCGGGTCGCCGCCGCGGTCACCGCGCCCGCCATCAGGCCGCGCCGTGAAAGTGGAACGCCGGTGGCAGTCTTACGCTGCATCTTGGTGTTTCCCTGTTCCCTGCGGCACTGCGGCCACTTCATGTCGAACCGGGAAAGGTTAGGCGCGCCGGGGGGCTGCCGGCAACGCCCAAATCACTCGCGCCGCAATACCGCGTCGTTCAGGAAGGTGGCCAGCCCGTGCGCCCGAAACCGTGTCCGCACTGCCACCTCGTCGTATTCGTCCCGCACCCAGTCGATAAACGGCACCCGCCCTTCTGCGGTGGCCTGATAGTGCAGGAAGAACGCATCCAGCACCCCGGTGGGGGAGCGGTTGAAATGCCCGAAGCGCATCGAAAGCTGCCCCAACGCCTGCGCCGCGGTGCCGCCTTCAAACAGCAGCGCCAGCCCGCCCGCCAGTCCGGTGCGGTCCGCGCCAGACTTGCAGTGCATCAGCGCCGGAAAGGCGATGGACTGATAAAGGTCATAGAAGCGCAAAATCCGGTCCCGCTGCGGCGCGCCACGGCTTTCGAACGCCATGTCCACATGTGCCATGCCCAGCCGCGCCGCCGCATCGCGCGACAGCGCGTCGGACCCACAATCCCGCTTGCCGCGCAGATTGATCAGCGTGCGCAGCCCGTAACGGTCATGCAGCCGCCGCAGCCGGGCTGGGGTGGGGTGGTTGCCGCGATAGAGTTTGCCGGGGATGACGGTGCCGAAATTGGTCCAGGCCAAGCGCAGAATCGCGTGGTCGATGAACAGGCTGTCGCGCCAGACGCCGGGGTCGGTTGCGGTGCCTTTAAACATGGGAAGGCGTTCTTTTTGTGAACAAAAAGAACCAAAAAAACTTCATC
>CAITOL010000173.1 GCA_903893975.1 uncultured Rhodospirillales bacterium
CAGCGTATCCGGATGCCGTGCAGATGGTATGGCGGTGTAGCTCAGCGGTAGAGCAGGGGAATCATAATCCCTTGGTCGGTGGTTCAAATCCGCCCACCGCTACCATCCGAACCTAAAGATATCGAAAAATCACGAAGCTAGTTTCGTTGCATCACGCAGCGGAACTGCGTTGCGCACTTCTCGGCGGGTTGGTGCGCGGCTTGATGCGGTTCTGCGTGCCGTTTGCGCAGATTGGTTCATGGCATTTGCCCCGCAAGTTTCGTGTTATTTCGGTTGGTTAGATATGGTCCAGACCTTAAATCATCGTCCCTCCGTGCCAATGAAGATGAGACATTTACCCCCCGGGAATTTAGACTTGAGGGCGCGGAAGGATCATCTGAGTCATGCCCATGCTCCCGAGACAGATCGATGCGGCGGCCGGTGACGGCACGAACGGAGGCCGTAGGCCGACGGTAGTGCCGGCGCCGGCCGCCGCATCACCCGAATTGTCGGCTCGTCCGCGCCGGCGGAGCTTTACCGCCCAAGACAAGCTGCGCATCCTCGCCGATGCCGATCGCGCCGCGGCCGTCGGCGGCATCGGCGCTATCCTGCGCCGCGAGGGCATCTACTCCTCTGCCCTGACCGACTGGCGCCGGCAACGCGACGCCGGGGCATTCAGTGCGTTGGCGCCGGCCAGGCGCGGACCGAAAGCCGCCAAACCCAACCCGCTCACCGCCGAACTGGCACTTCTTCAGAGAGAGAATGCCCGCCTGTCGCTGCGGCTGATACGCGCCGAAGCGATCATCGAACTCCAAAAAAAAGTGGCCGAGTTGCTGGGCAGCCCGCTGACATCCAGCGACGGCGAGCCATGACCGACGCTGTCATGGCGCTCGACTGCGCCAGCGGCATCACCGCCGCCGCAGCCTGTGCAGCGCTCGGGGTTTCGCGCGCCACGGTGCAACGCCGGCGTGCCAGGCTGAGCGCGCCGCCAGCGATCTCGCGTCCGCGGCCAGCCCCAGCCCGGGCGCTGAGTGCCGCACAGCAGCAAGTCGTACTCGATCTGCTGCATGCCGAACGCTTCGCCGATCAGGCGCCGGCCGAAATCTACGCCAGTCTGCTCGACGAGGGCGTCTACCACTGCTCGATCCGCACCATGTATCGGATGCTGGACCAGAACGGCGAGGTGCGGGAACGCCGCAAGCAACTCCGCCATCCCGCCTATCAGAAGCCCGAACTACTCGCCGAACGCCCCAACCAAGTCTGGTCCTGGGATATCACCAAACTGATGGGACCCGCCAAGTGGAACTATTTCTATCTGTATGTCATCCTCGACATCTTCAGCCGCCGCGTGGTCGGCTGGTGTGTCGCCGACGCTGAAACCGCCACCTTGTTCCGCCCGCTGTTCGACGATGCCATCGCCAAACACCGCGTGCCGCCTGGCCAACTCACCCTGCATGCCGACCGCGGAGGCCCGATGAAGGCCAAGGCGACCGCGTTGCTGCTCGCCGATCTCGGCGTCACCCGCTCGCACAACCGCCCGCACACCTCGAATGACAACCCGTTCTCCGAGAGCCACTTCAAGACCCTCAAGTATCAGCCACGCTTCCCCCAACGCTTCGGCTGCATCGAGGACGCCAGGAGCTTCTGCCGCACGTTCTTCCACTGGTACAATCAGGACCATCACCATGCCGGCATCGGCCTGATGACCCCGGACCAGGTGCATTACGGCCAGACCGACGCCGTTCACGCCGCACGCCAGGCCACACTCGATCGGGCGTTCCGCGAAAACCCCGAGCGCTTCGTCAAAAAAGCGCCGACGCCGCCCGCCAAACCGACCGCCGCATGGATCAACCCCCCCACGCCAAAAAGCACCGCCTGAATGCTGGCCATGGTTCTTTCGAGCTCATCAAACCGTCCCGTGCCTTCCTCCGTCCTGGCATCGCAACTGGCATCGACAGTGTCCGCCGCCCGGTACTACAAGGGCTGCCTCCACTGCGCTCCGTTACGTAACGCCAAGCGGCCCCCCGCACGACGACGCGCCGATCCTCGAATGGCCCCGGCCAACACCAAGCGCTGCCGGACTCGCACAGCACCTCGAAGCTCAATCAACGCTCGTAACCGAGCGTAAATTCCGAACCCGGCTGTATCAAAGTCGTTGACACGTTCCG
>CAITOL010000174.1 GCA_903893975.1 uncultured Rhodospirillales bacterium
GGCGAGCAAAACCAGTTGGAAGCGGTTGGGAATGCGTTCAACGCAGTCTTCGACGGTCACGCGCGCCATGCGCTCAAGCTCCGTGGTCTAGGGGAATACCCTTTGGGGAATACGCTTTGGCCGAACGTCAGCCGAACCCGCTACCTACGGCCTGGGCCCCGCAAAAGCAAGGCACATTGCTGCGCTGCACAGATGCGTCGGACGCCGGTTTGGCTAAAGCGGCCGCGCCGCCACCCCCGGCAGCCTGGCGCTCAATGCCTCGACACTGCACCCCAGCCGCGGATGCCGCCAGCCTGGCGCCACATCCGCCAGCGGCAAAAGCACAAAATCCCGCTCATGCGCGCGCGGATGCGGCAACACCAACGCCGGCGTGTCGCACATCTGCCCGTCATAATCGATGATATCCAGGTCCAGCGTGCGCGCCGCATTGGGCACGCTGCGCTGCCGGCCGCCCGCCGCCTCAATCGCCTGCAACGCCCGCAACAGCGCCATCGGAGGCAGCGTCGTCGCCAGCAGCACCGCGCCGTTGACATAATCCGGCTGGTCCGAAGGCGGCCAGGCCGGGCTCGTATACCAGCGCGATACCGCCAGCACCTCACATCCGCCCAGCGCCCGCAGCGCCGCCACGGCGTCCCGACAAATCATGACGGGACTACGACCTGCCGCATCTGGCAGATTGCCGCCAATGGCGATAATAATTGGAGCCCGAGCCTGCGAAGGTTCGTTCATGCCTGAAGGATATCCCCAACCCCGTCTGTCTCTTGACTTATGGCGCAAATCGCCACATTCCAAGGACATTGAAATTATCGTGATCTGATTGGGCGCGGTCCGCCTGATTTGCAAGGTCGCTGTTGAAAGGCCGCGGTTTTATGAACTTTTTGCCCACCGAGCGTGTGGCGCTCTTCATTGACGGGGCAAACCTGTACTCGGCGTCACGCAACCTCGGTTTCGATGTCGATTACCGTAACCTGCTCGAATTCTTTCGTAAAAAGGCGCATGTCATTCGCGCCTATTACTATTCGGCGGTATTGGAAACCGAAGAGTATTCGCCGCTGAAGCCGCTGACCGATTGGCTCGCCTATAACGGCTATTCCCTGGTCACCAAGCCCGCCAAGGAATTTACCGACGCCACCGGCCGCCGCCGCGTCAAAGGCAATATGGATATCGAACTCACCGTCGATATGCTGGAACTGTCCGATCATGTGGATCACGTCGTGCTGTTCAGCGGCGATAGCGATTTCCGGCGCCTGATCGAAGCGGTGCAACGCAAGGGCGTGCGCGTCTCCGTCGTCTCCTCCATCCGCACCTCCCCGCCGATGGTCGCCGACGAACTGCGCCGCCAGGCGGACCAGTTCCTGGAACTGGCCGAAATTGCCCCCGAATTCACCCGCCGCCAGATGGACCCGCGCCCGGCCCGCCCGCCGGTGCGGATGACCCCGGCCGAACCCTACGCGGACCCGACCGACACGCTATAGCCCCGGCATACCCGGCGACGGCTTCAGCACGGCGAGGGGCAACCCTCGCCGTGCTGCGTTTTAGCCGTTCGGCACCAGCACCTGGCGCAGCACACTGCCCGCCGTCAGCCGGTCGAACCCGGCATTAATCTCCTCCAGCCCGATCGTCCCGCTCAGCAGCCGGTTCACCGGCAGCTTGCCGCGCTTATACAGCGCCAGATAGGCGGGAATGTCGCGCTGCGGCAGGCAACTGCCCATATAGCTGCCTTTGATCGTCTTCTCGTCCGACACCATCGCCGCATGTGGGTAAGACACCAGCTTGTTCGGCGCCGGTAACCCGGCGCTCACCGTGGTGCCGCCTCGCGCGGTGATCGCGTAGGCCAGGTTCATCGCCTCCGCCACCCCAGCGGTCTCGATGGCATATTCCACCCCGCCATGAGTCGCCTCGATAATCGCCTGCACCACATCGGCATTGCCAGCCAGGAACGTGTCGGTCGCCCCCAACTCACGCGCCAGGGTCAGCTTGTCCGGGTTGGTATCCACCGCGACAATCCGCTCCGCCCCGGCCACCACCGCGCCGAGCAACGCATTCATCCCCACGCCGCCCAACCCGACCACGGCGGCCGAACTGCCGGGATGAATGCGCGCCGTATTCAGCGCCGCGCCCACCCCAGTCAGCACCGCGCAGCCGAAAATCGCCGCATCGGCCAGTGGGATATCCTTATCAATCTTCACCGCCGAACTGGCGGAGGCGACGCAATACTGCGCGAACAGCGACAGGCCGCTATAGTGATGCACTGGCTCGCCGCCCAACCGCATCCGCCGCGCGCCCGAGAGCAACGTGCCATCCGCCCGGCTGGCGGCCGATCCGGTGCAGATATTCGGCCGGCCGCCATTGCAGTACCGGCACTCCCCGCAACTGGCGACAAAGGCCGTCACCACATGGTCGCCCACCGCCAGGCCACGCACGCCTTCCCCCACCGCGCGAATGGTGCCCGCACCCTCATGCCCCGGCACGGTCGGCAGCCGCCGTGTGCGCAACCCCTCGATGCTCGACAGGTCAGAATGGCACAGCCCGGCGCCGCCCACCTCAATCAGCACCTCCCCCGGCCCGGGCGGGTCGAGGTCGATTTCCTCAATCGTCATCGGGCGGGATTCGGCATAGGGCCGCGGGCGACCTTGTTCCCACAAAACAGCAGCTTTGACTTTCATCGGCGGTTCCTCGTTGTTCTTATGGGCGATAGGTCAGCCGTTGCAGCCCGATCAGCCGGTCACCCAACGGCGATGGTAACAGCGCCAGCAGACGCAGCAACAACCCCAGGCGCCAGGGGATAAAACATCGCCCCCGCCCGGCCCGCAGCGCCGCCGCCACCCGATCCGCCATCACCGCCAGCGGCAGCGCCAACGGCTTGGCCCCGGTCCAATGCGCATCCAGCGCAGTGTCGAAATAGCCTGGCAGCACCACGCTCACCGTGATGCCGTCGCCCCGCAACGCTGCCCGCAACCCCTCGCCATAGGCCAGCACCCCGGCCTTGCTGGCGCAGTACGCGGGATGGTCGGGCATGCCGCGCAAAGCCGCCAGCGAACTGATCAAGCCAATCGCCCCCCGCCTGCGGCCCTGCATCAGCGGGATCAGCGGCTCGGCCAGATGCATCGCGCCGAGCAGATTGGTCTCGACCAGCCGCCGCGCTCCAGCAATCCCATCCATCGTCCCATCCGCTTGCCGCCCACCGGTCACCCCAGCATTGGCAATCGCGAGGTCGATCGGCTTCGCCGCATCCCATTCCCCCAGCAATCCGGCCATCGCCGCGCCGTCGCGCACATCCACCAGGCCCACCCGCGTCGTCGCCCCCTGTGCCACGCAGCGCGCCGCCACCGCCGCCAACGCCGCCGCATCGCGGCCGATCAGGCCAATATCGCATCCCGGCGCGGCAAACCGCTCCGCCAACGCCGCCCCCAACCCGCGCGACGCACCGGTGATCACAATGTTCATGCCACCCGCCTCGGCCCAAGGCTGAGCAGGAAGTCGCGCACCGTCTCGAAATACGCCGGCGCCGTCATCGGCCGGAACCCGTCGATATCCTCTCGCAGCCCCGCCAGCGCCGTGTCGTCCTGCGCCAGGGTTTCAATCGTCGCCGCCCAGCCGTCCACATCGTCCGGGCGCAAGTAAATCCCCCGTCCACCGGCCGCCTCCCGCAACGCCGGCAGATCAGACAAAATCACCGGCGTATCCAAGGTCAGCGCCTCGATCACCGGCAACCCGAACCCTTCCGCCAGCGACGGAAACACCAGCGCCCGCGCATGCGCCAACAGCCGCCGCAGCGCCGGACTACTCAACCCAGAGGCCACAATCACGTAAGGCCGCAGCGCCCCGCAATCCTGCAACTGCTGCATAATCGCCCCACCCGCCGCCGCGGCAGACCCAGCAATCACCAACTTCGGCGTCGCCACCCCCAGCCGCGCCTGCAACCGCCGCCACACCTCCAGCAGCAGCAGATGATTTTTGCGCGGATCAATCGCCCCGCAATAGATAAAGTAGCGCTGCGCCAGCAATCCCGGGTCCGCTGGCTCCCGGCTCAGAAACACCGGCGCAATCGGCAGCGGCACGGTCAGCGTCGCCGGCGGCGGCACCCGTCCGAGCGTGCGCAGCACCGAGCCATGCGCCGCCTCGGTGCTCAGGATCAACCCGGTCGCATGCTCCCGCACCACCTCCAGCATCAGCCGCGCACTGCGCAGCCCGGCTGCTGTCACAAATTCCGGATGCTCGATGGGGATGACATCATGCACCAGAAAGATCGCCTGCATATCCGGCCGCCGCCGCAACCACGGCGTCGTCATCGCGGCGGCAAAGCCGATCTGCCCCACATTCAGATAAATCGACCCGTGCGGCGCGGCCCGGCGGGCGGACCGGCCGACCGATGGCCCGGTCGCCCGGATCATGCCGAACTGCCGCCACGCCGCCCGCAGCCCACCTTGCGCCCGCCGCGACGGCGCCGGCCCCGGATCTTCCCCACTCAGCCGGCTCCGCACCAGCCGCAGCGCCGGATCGTGATCCGCATCGCCCCGCTCCCGCCAATGCGCCTGCAGAAACGACAACGCCCTGGCACTGCGCGCCCGGTCGAACAGCCGCACCCCCCAGGGCGTCGGCAGCAACGCAAACACCTCCCCCGGCCAGGTCTCCAGCAAATGGCTGGCATAGTCGAAATCCACCCGGTCGATGCCGCGCGGTGTGCGCGACGCGGCGCCGATAAACAGCCGCGTCGCGTCATAGATAATCGCCGGCGTGGCAGGGGCCGCCTGGCGCAAGGTCAATCCTGGCGCTGGGCGCGGCTGGCGCGGTCCAACCCATCCAGCCGCCGGCTCTCCACCCACACCATATTGAGGTAGAGCCCGAACACGCCGGCAAACAACACCACGCTGAACATATCGATCACCGCCAGCGGCCCTAACCCGAGATCGAGCTTAAAGTTCCCCACCCCCAGCATCACCAGCGTATAGGTCGCCAGCGCAATACGGATTTCCGTCGGCCCGATGCCAAAGTAGCTGATCTGAAACATCCCAATCGAAACCGCGCGGATGAAGGTGTAGAGCGACGCCACCCAGTAGCTCAGCAAGCACAAACACGCCGTATCGAACCGCATATACGGCGACAGCCCCAGCCCGAAGAAAATGAACACCTGGGACATGATGTCGGTGTTGTGGTCGATGAAGAAGCCATATTGCGGCCGCTCGATCTTGCGCACCCGCGCAAGGCTGCCATCGAGGGAATCGCCAAACCAGTTCATCGCAATGCCCAGGCACGCCACCAGCAGGCCGGTCGGCGACCAATACGTCCCGAGATAGCCCAACCCGCACAGCGCCGCACCGGCCAGACCGAACCCGGTCAGCCCATCCGGCGTCACCCAACCCGGCAGCCGGCTGGCGATCCAGACCAGCAGCCGGCGCTCGGCCGCCGCCAGCCAACTGTCGTGTACGCGGTAGACAACCTTCGGCTCATCCATGGCTTAAATCGTATCCTGTGTCAGATTGTCATACGGCGGAATACTGCGCCGGACCAGTCTGCCCCCGTTCCATCCGGTAATGGTCGCTAATCTGCCCGCGGCCGTTCCGCGCCCCACCCCGCCGCGTCGCCGTCACCGCAAAGCCGCAGCGCGCATACAACGCCGCCGCGCGCGCATTACCGGTCGCCACATCCAGCACCGCCCGGCACGCCCCGGCCCGGCGCAGCATATGCGCCACCAATTCCGCCCCAATCCCTTGCCCCCGCGCATCCTCCGCCACCGCCAGATGCCCGATGTAGAACGCATCCCGGCCCGGCGGCCGCATCACCCGCTCGGCCCGCAGCCCGCGCCAGATCACCCCGATCGCCGCCACCGGCCCGTAAAACCGCACAAACTGCCACCCCGCCGCCAGCGCAATCGCCCCATTCTCCCGCCCGCTCCAGCCAACCCCCACCGCCACCACCCGCCCGTCACGCTCCCCCACGCTGTGCCGGCGAAACCCGAGTCGCCCCGTCCCCTGCACGAACGCGTAGCGCAGAAACCCCTGCGCATCCGGCAGCACGTAATCGAAATCCGCCGGCCCGCTGGCATGGATCAACCCCACCGCCGCATCGACATCTGCCGCGCGGGCAGGGCGGAAAATCAACATGCGGCACACTCCCCCATCGCACCCATCGCAGCATCCTACACCGCACGCCCCCCAGGGGAATCGGGTGAAATTTTCATGCTGCGATCAAGCTGACCAGGAAATCATCATCCCATGCTGCAACCTTGCGCCTCAGGCGCAAGGAGTCCTTGGTGGATGCGGTTCGCAGCAGATTGTGAGCCATATGCTTGA
>CAITOL010000175.1 GCA_903893975.1 uncultured Rhodospirillales bacterium
CCGCCGGGCCGATCGCAGGAGTGGGGTGAGCAATTACTCGATTTTAGCGTCCACGAATCCTGTTGCGTTGGGATCTAACGGGACTTGGGATGGAACAATCCCGTATATCGGCGTGAACTCTGGCACCACGAGCGATGGCCAGACAGATTCTGTTTATCTGTATTTCTCGCAGCCGATTTCAGGTTTTGCGGCCTTGTTCAACTATGACCCGTCATATGGCGATACACCTACGATCTCGGCATTGGCAAACGATGGCTCGTTGCTTGGGTCCGATGTTATCACAAGCGTATCTGGCGACCCCAATGGCGGCGCGGTTTATGGGTTTATCTACCCAGCCGCGATCAGCTTCATCCAGCTGACCGATGCTTACGCCGTTATGGGTAATATAACAGTGACATATAACGAATCTGCCTCAACCTCCACGGCAGTTCCCGAGCCGGTAACGTTGGCGCTGCTTGGCAGCGGCTTGATTGGCCTCGGTGTGATGCGTCGCCGGTCTAAAAGCCGGTAGTTCGGCAGGCAAATCCAAAAAAGGGCGCCCCGATACCGGAGCGCCCTTTTTTTATGACTAGCTTTGCACCGATTTGAAAATGTAAATCTTGCCGACAACTGACCGCACGCGGCGATAACCGCCGCGACTAGCCCGGCGCCCGTCCAGGCGTTGCAGTCAGCGCCAACGGAACCCAACGCAGGCCGTCGCCGGTTTGCACCAGCATCAGCACTGATTTACGGCCGGCTTTGCGCAGTTTTTCGACGCGCTCTTGCACGTCAGCCGGCCTGGCGACCTCTTCCTGCTGCACCTCAACAATCACGTCCCCGGCTTTCAGCCCCTTATCACCCGCAGGGGTACCCTGGGTCACGTCGGTGATCAGCACGCCCTTCTGGTCGTCGCTCAACTGATAGCGGCTGCGCAGGTCGGGCGTCAGGGCGGCAATTTTGAGCCCGAGTGCGGTCAGTTCGGTCGCCGCAGCCGGTTTGCCGGGCGTGGCGGCGGCGATTTTGGCGTCATCGGGCATTTCGCCGACGACCACGTCGAAGCTCACTTCCTTTCCATCCCGCCACACCACCACCGGGACGGTTTTGCCAATGCCGGAATCGGCCACCACGCGTGGCAGGGCTTTGAGTTCCTTAATCTCGTGCCCGTCAAACTTCAGAATAACGTCGCCGCCGTGCAACTTGGCCTTTTCGGCCGGCCCGCCAGAGGTCACTCCGGCGACCATCGCACCGACGGCATCCTTCAAGCCGAGGCTCTCGGCAATCTCGGGGGTCACGGTTTGAATCTGCACCCCGAGCCAACCCCGCCGGGCGCGGCCGAAATCACGCAATTGGGTGACGACATTTTTGACAATGTTGGAAGGCACGGAGAAGCCAATGCCGACCGATCCGCCGCTGGGGGAGTAGATGGCGGTGTTCATGCCGATCACCTCGCCGTCCATATTGAACAATGGGCCGCCCGAATTGCCGTGATTAATCGCCGCATCGGTCTGAATGAAGCTGTCATAGGGGCCGTTATCGATGTTGCGGCCGCGGGCGGAGACAATGCCCGCGGTTACCGAGCCACCGAGGCCGAACGGATTGCCGATCGCCAACACCCAATCCCCCACCCTAGCTTTGTCCGAGTCCCCGAACACCACGAACGGCAGCGGCTTGTCTGGCTTGACCCTTAGCACGGCGACGTCGCTCTTTTCGTCGCGGCCGATCAACTCGGCTTTCAGGCTCAGCCCGTCGGGCGTGGTGACGGTGATTTCATCGGCACCGTCGATCACATGGTTGTTGGTGACCACGATGCCAGACGGATCAATGATATAGCCCGAGCCGAGGCTTTGCATCTTGCGCGGCGTGGGGGCCGGCGCGGGCGCGCCATTGGGACCAGGGCGGCCACGCTCCATGAAGTTGCGGAAAAACTCGTCAAAATCCGGCGGCACGCCCGGCTGGCCGCGCTGCTCGTTGCGCGCCTTTACAGTCTGCGTCGTGGCGATATTCACCACACCGGGGGCGAGACGCTCGGCCAGGTCGGCGAAGCTGTCCGGGGTGCCGCGGGCGTACGCCGGGGCAATCAACATCGGGGCAACCCAAGCGGTTGCCGGGGGCAGCGCCAGAAGCGCCGCCAGAGAGAGCGCGGAAACCCGGACAAAACGAGCGTTCATTTTCGGCATGGGCCTGGTCCTGGAAGATCGAGATCAGCAAATATGGCGCGGGTTGG
This sequence comes from uncultured Rhodospirillales bacterium, assembly GCA_903893975.1. Lineage (GTDB taxonomy): Bacteria > Pseudomonadota > Alphaproteobacteria > Acetobacterales > Acetobacteraceae > CAITOL01. The sequence continues at coordinate 2,204 of CAITOL010000175.1, forward strand.
CTGTCGCAAAGCCGCGCGCCGGTTACGCTTTGGTTAGGGCGCAGGCTTGGTCGCGTCCGGCACGGGTGCGTGGCGCAACAGGTCTAGGAAGCCATCACCGGGTGTAAGGACGAGGCGCGATGTGCCGCCGGCAAACGCGTCCCGATAGGCTTGCAGGGTGCGCCACACCTGGAAGAACTGCTTGTCGCGATTGAACGCGTCCGCGTAGATCGCAATCGCCTGCGCTTCACCGGTGCCGCGCAAACGGTCGGCCTCCGCGCGGGCTTGGGCCAGCAATACGGTACGTTCGCGTTCAGCGTCCGCCTTGATGCGCGCTGCCGATTCGGCGCCTTCCGCGCGGGCTTGTGCCGCGAGGCGCTGCCGTTCGGATTGCATGCGCGACAGAATCGCCTGGGTGTTTTCCTCCGGCAGATCGGCACGCCGGATGCGCACATCTTCCACCTGCACGCCAAAGCCCTTCATTTCCGCGTTCGCCTGGTCGCGGATCAGCCCCATGATATGGCCACGGTTGGACGACAACACGTTCAGCAACTGCTCCGTCCCGAGCACGCGGCGCAGGGCGGATGATACGACGGAGTTCATCCGCGCCTGGATGCCCGCTTCAATCGGCCCGACTGCCTGATAGTAGCGCAGCGGGTCGACGATGCGGAACCGGGTGAAGCTATCCACGATCAGGCGGCGCTGGTCGCCCAGAATTACCTCCTCCGCCGGGATTGCGTAATCCAGCAGGCGGCGGTCGAAGCTGATAACGGTTTGGATAAAGGGGATTTTAACGTGCAGCCCCGGCTCGGTGATGACCTGACGGGGCTCACCGAACTGGGTGATCAGCACTTGCTCGGTCTGGCCGACGGTAAACAGCGAGGCGCCGGCCAGCACGGCCGCAACCAGCAGGCCCGCAAGGGCGACAACAGGTGTGTTCCTCATTTCGCCGGCCCTCCGCGCAGGGCGGCAGGTGTGGCGGCGTTATCCCCGGTGAGCGGCAGAAACGGCACCACGCCCTGCAGACGATCATCGACAATGGTGGCGGGGGTTTTGGTCAGGATTTCCTGCATCGTCTCAATGTAAAGCCGCTGCATCGTCACGTCCTTGGCGGCCTGATAGGCTTTGAGCACGGACAGGAAGCGCTGGGCCTGTCCGGTCGACTCGGTGGTCGAAACCTGGCGTGCGGCATCGGCTTCCGCCACGAGGCGGGCCGCGTCGCCACGCGCGCGCGGTACTATATCATTATGGTACGCCTGCGCCTCATTGCGCATGCGGTCAGCGTCGGTGCTGGCGCGTTGCAGATCGCGGAAGCTGTCGATGACCGCAGCTGGCGGATCCACCTTCTGCATTTGCACCTGGGTGATTTCCACGCCTGAGCCATACTGATCCAGAATTGCCTGCACGCCCTTCAGCACGGCGACCTCAATCTCACCGCGCGCGCCGGTCAGTGCGGGCTGAATGGGGGTGCGGCCAATCACCTCTCGCATCACGCTTTCGGCGGCGGACTTGACCGTCAGATCCGGGTTGCGGGTGTTAAAGAGGAACGCGCCGGCGTCACGAACCCGCCAGAACACCGCGACATCGATGTCGATGATGTTCTCATCACCCGTGAGCATCAGGCTTTCTTCCGGCACGTCGCGCAGATTGGCATCACGGCCACGGACCACGCGGGCGTCGGGTTGCAACATCGTGCGGTAGCCAACTTCCACCCGATTGATCCGGGTAACCGGTGGACGCAGCACGGCTTCCACCGGCCAGGGCAGATGGTAATTCAGCCCTGGGAACGTCGTGCGATTGAAGGCGCCGAAGCGCAGCACCACGCCTTGTTCGTCCGGCTGCACCCGATAAAACCCGGTCGATAGCCAGCCACCGAGAACCAGCACGCAAATAAGCGCCAGACCGCGCGCGCCCAACGGAAAGGCCAGGCCACCGCCGCCGCCGGCGCCACCGCCGAAACCGGGAGGCAGGATGCCACGCAAATAGGCCTGCGCCCGACGGATCAACTCGTCGAAGTCTGGCGGGCCGCCGCTGCCACGCGGACCGTTGCCTCCACCCCAGGGGCCGCGGTCGTTGCCGCGGTTCGGATTGCGCGGCGCCTCACGCGGCCCTGGTTCCTCGCTTGGCGGCACGCCCCAGGGCCCGGGACGCCGAGGCCGTTCGCCGCCCGCGCCGCTCCCATTATCGGAGGAGGGACCATCGGGGCCGCCAGTGTTCCAAGGCATCGAGAGGGAGCGCTCCTAAAATTCAAACACGCCAGAAAGGCTGGTCAGACCGGATGGACCATTGGCATGCGGCGCAACCTACGCCATATGCGCCAGCATGGCACGTAAGCATATTGCTTGGCTTAGAAAGGTTTTCAAGCGGATGAGCGAACCGACAGCGGACAGCCTGCGTCAGGCCCTGGCGGCCATCAAAGATCCGGCGAGCGGGCGCGACATCGTCGCCGCCGGATTGGTGGAAGGGGTGCAGGTCAAAGCCGGGCTGGTGCAAGTCAGTCTGCTGACCGATCGTGCCCATGCCCAGGCGATGGAACCGGTGCGACGTGAAGCCGAGCGTGTGCTCGCCGGACAGCCGGGCGTTCAAAACGCTACCGTGGTGCTCACCGCGCACAAGGCACCGCCGGCGCCGGCCGCAACCGCTGCCGACGGCAAACCGAAATTGCTGCCGGACGTGAAAGCCATTGTCGCCGTCGCCTCTGGCAAAGGTGGTGTTGGCAAATCCACGGTTGCGGTGAACCTGGCGGTTGCCTTGGCGCGGCAGGGGCTCAAGGTCGGGTTGCTGGATGCAGACATTTACGGCCCCAGCCTGCCGCGTATGTTGGGCCTGAACCGTAAACCGGAGGTTCAGGGTGACCGGATGATCCCGCTGGAAGCCTGGGGGCTGAAGGCGATGTCGATCGGCTTTCTGGTTGATGCCGACACGCCGATGATCTGGCGCGGCCCGATGGTGATGGGCGCGTTGGAGCAAATGATGGGGCAGGTCAATTGGGGGCCACTCGACATTATGATTGTCGATATGCCGCCAGGCACGGGGGACGCGCAGCTGACCATGGCGCAGCGTGTGGCCCTTGCGGGTGCGGTGATCGTGTCCACGCCGCAGGATATCGCACTGATCGACGCCCGACGCGGGGTAAAGATGTTCGAGCGTACCCGCGTGCCGGTGCTCGGGCTGGTCGAGAACATGAGCTATTTCTGTTGCCCGAATTGCAATCATCGGGCGGAAATTTTCGGCCATGGCGGTGCGCGCAAGGAAGCCGAGGCGATGGGCTCGGAATTCCTCGGCGAAATTCCGCTGGTGCTGGATATTCGTCAGGCCGGCGATGCGGGCACGCCCATTGTCGCGGCCGCACCCGACAGCGCGCCGGCGCAGGCCTTCGCCAAGGTAGCGGCGCGGTTGTGGGACAAGGTTGGCGGCGGCGCGACCGCAGCCGGGCCGCGGATCGTGATCAGCTAGGGCCAGCGCACTTCCGGCGGCAGGCTCATCAAAATCGCCTCGATATTGCCGCCGGTCTTCAGACCAAACAACGTGCCGGCATCGTGGATAAGGTTGAACTCCACATAGCGGCCACGGCGGATCAACTGATGCTCCCGCTCGGCATCGGTCCAGGCATCGGCCATGCGGCGGCGAACGATGCGTGGGAAAGCGTCCAGAAACGCGAGCCCGACATCGCGCGTGAAGGCGAAATCGCGCTCGACATCGCCCGTGGCCAGCTGGTCGAAGAAGATGCCACCAGCGCCACGTGGCTCATTGCGGTGCGGCAGGAAAAAGTAGCGGTCGCACCAGTCTTTGAATTTTGGGTAGTAGGCCGGGTCGTGCCGATCACAGGCGGTGCGGAAAGTGGCATGAAAATCCGCCGCATCGGCGACGGCCGGCGGGGTGTTCAGCCGCATGGGTGTCAGATCCCCGCCGCCACCAAACCAGCCGCGCGTCGTCACCAGCATCCTGGTGTTGAAGTGGGCCGCAGGAACCAGCGGGCTGCACATATGCGCGACCAGCGACACGCCACTGGCCCAGAACCGCGGATCTTCGTCAGCGCCGGGAATACGGGCTCGCATCTCCGGGCTGAACACGCCGGCCACCGTGGAGACGTTCACGCCCACTTTTTCGAACACGCGGCCACGCATCACGCTCATCACCCCGCCGCCGCCGTGGCTGCCGTCTTCGGTCGGGCGTTCCCATGTCGTGCGCACGAAGCGGCCGGCCGGGCGGTCGGCCAGGGGGCCGGTCTGCGCGTCCTCGATGGCTTCAAACGCCACGCAAAGTTGGTCGCGTAGCGACTCGAACCAAGCGCGAGCCTGCTGTTTCAAGGCGGCATGGGGCGGGAGCGTGTCGGCCATGGTCTAGAATCCAGCTTTCTTGTCATTCAAGGCGATTAGTATGCCCGGCAGCGGTTGCAGTCGATTCTTACGGCCCGTAGAATGCGCATGGCCGGCATTGTCTAGTCAAACCACGTCCGGTCCGCTATTTGCCTGCCGTCCGGCACAGATGTGCCGGCTGCCGCTAACGGCGCGTTTGCAACTTCCCGCCCGAGATCGGGTGGATCGAGGGAACTGATGGCCAATTCGATGCCCGCGACTGAAGCTGGACACCACGGCGGCGACGTCACCAAACGGGACTTCCTGAAACTCGTCGCTGGTGCAGGTGCCGCGGTCGGGGTTGGTGCGATTGCCTGGCCGCTGATTGACAGCATGAACCCGTCCGCCGACGTGTTGGCGCTTTCATCGACTACGGTCGATCTTGCCCCCATTCAGGCGGGGCAAGCCATTACCGTGGTTTGGCGCGGAAAGCCGGTGTTTGTGCGTCGCCGCACGCCGGACGAGATCAAAACCGCGCAAAGCGTGGCGCAGAACACCCTCGCCGATCCGGCGCTCGACTCTGCCCGGGTGAAGCCCGGCAAGGAAGAGTGGCTGGTTGTGGTCGGCATTTGCACCCATCTGGGCTGCGTGCCGATTGGCAATAAGCCGACGGAAGCGCGCGGTGATTTCGGTGGCTGGTTCTGCCCCTGCCATGGCAGCCAGTACGACGTTTCCGGCCGCGTGCGCCATGGGCCTGCGCCGGGAAATCTCGCCGTGCCGCCTTACGCATTCGACGGCGACACCAAAATCAAGATCGGCTGAGCGGTTCCGCTTACGCCAACCCACCTTCCCCCGCGGGAGCATACCGATGGCCGGCCTGCATAAGAGCGAATTCGCAAACCCAGTGGTAAACTGGATCGATACCCGACTGCCCATCTTTACGATGATGCAGAAGGAATATGGTGTTTTCCCGACACCGAAAAACTTCAACTATTTCTGGAACTTCGGCGCGTTGGCGATGATCAATCTTGTGATCATGATCGCCACCGGCATTTTCCTGGCGATGAACTACACGCCGCATGTCAGCATGGCTTTCGACAGTGTCGAACGCATTATGCGCGATGTGAATTACGGTTGGCTGTTGCGCTATGTGCACGCCAACGGCGCGTCGATGTTCTTTATCGTCACCTATATCCATATCTTCCGCGGCCTGTATTACGGTTCCTACAAGGCGCCGCGCGAGCTGCTGTGGATGATCGGCGTGGTGATTTTGCTGGTGATGATGGCAACCGCCTTCATGGGTTATGTGCTGCCGTGGGGCCAGATGTCCTACTGGGGTGCGACCGTGATCACCAACCTGTTCTCGGCCATTCCTGTGGTCGGCGAATCGGTCGTGACCTGGCTCTGGGGCGGCTTCTCGGTGGATAATCCGACGCTGAACCGCTTCTTCAGCCTGCACTTCCTGCTGCCGTTCGTACTGGTTGGCGTGGTGTTCCTGCATGTTGCGGCGCTGCACATCACCGGGTCCAACAACCCGCTGGGCATTGACGTGAAGTCGCCGCAAGACACCCTACCCTTCCATCCGTACTACACGATGAAGGACAGCGTCGGCATCTGCGTCTACCTGCTGGTGTTCGCGGCCCTGGTGTTCTTCGCGCCGAACCTGTTCATGGCGGCGGAGAACTACATTCCGGCCAATCCGCTGGTCACACCGTCGGAAATCGTGCCGGAGTGGTACTTCCTGCCGTTCTACGCGATCCTGCGCTCGGTGCCGTCCAAGCTGGGTGGCGTGTTGCTGATGTTCGGCGCCATTGCGGTGCTGTTCGTGCTGCCGTGGCTGGACACCTCCCCGGTGCGTAGCTCCAAGTTCCGCCCGATCTACCGCAACTTCTTCTGGGTGTTGCTGGTCGCGGTTGTGGTGTTGGGCCTGGTTGGTGCGCATCGCCCTGAAGGCGTTTGGGTGGTGCTCGGCCGCCTGGCGACGTTCTACTACTTCTTCCACTTCCTCATTCTGCTTCCGGTGCTCGGCAAGCTGGAGCGGCCGCTACCGTTGCCGGAAAGCATCAGCCGCCCGGTGATGGCGGGGGGCGGAGGCCCGTTGCCCGGCGGTGCCGCAGCCAAGCCGATGGAGAAAATCTGATGCGTATCGTCCGAATCCTCTCCCTCGCCGCGGCGCTTGGTGCCGTCGCGCTTGCGCCGGCCATTGCTGAGGAAGAAATCAGCTATCCGAAGCAGAAATGGAGCTTCGATGGCCCGTTCGGAACCTTCGACCGGGCAGCCGCCCAGCGTGGGTCGCAGGTCTTCAACGCGGTGTGCTCCAACTGCCACTCGCTGAAGCAGGCCTATTATCGTGACCTGAAGGGCATTGGTCTGGAAAACGAGGCGATCACCGCCATCGCGGCCGGGTTCAATGTGCCGACGGTCGCCGATGACGGCTCCAACGCCGAACGTCCGGCGCGCCCGTCCGACCATTTCCGCTCGCCGTTCGCCAATGAAAAGGCGGCACGGAGTGCGAATGGTGGCGCGTTGCCGCCCGACCTCTCGGTGATCGTCAAGGCGCGCGACGGCGGTGCGGATTATATCTACGCCCTGTTGACCGGCTATGGCGAAGCGCCGTCGTCCATGAAGATGGGCGATGGGATGAACTATAACAAAGCCTTTACCGGCAATCAGATCGGTATGCCGCGCCCGTTGAATGACGGGCAGGTGGAATATGCTGATGGCACCAAAGCCACCACCGAACAGATGGCGAAGGACGTTGTGACGTTCCTGAGCTACATCGCCAATCCGGAGATGGAAGCCCGCAAGCGCCTCGGCGTAAAGCTGGTGCTGTTCCTGGTGCTGATGACCGGCGTGACCTACGCCGTGAAGCGCAAGGTCTGGGCTGACGTCGATCACTGATCGCGCCCACCACGCCCCACTCTAAACACCGCCGCGTTTCCGCAAGGAACGCGGCGGTTCTATTTCAAGCACTGAGAGACCCAACTATGACCGACACCTCCCTCATCACCCCCGTTATCGGCATCATCGGCGGATCGGGCATCTATGACATCGATGGGTTGGAAAATAAGGCCTGGCGCAAGGTGACGACGCCTTGGGGCGATCCATCGGATGAATTGCTCGAAGGCACGCTCAACGGCACGCGCTGCGTTTTCCTGCCGCGCCACGGTCGCGGGCACCCGCTGTCACCGAGCCATTTGAATTATCGCGCCAATATCGATGCGCTGAAGCGTTCTGGCTGCACGGACGTGATTTCTCTGTCCGCGGTGGGCAGTCTGCGCGAAGAGCTGCCGCCTGGGCATTTCGTGATTGTCGATCAGTTTATTGATCGCAGCTTCGCGCGGGAAAAAAGCTTCTTCGGCGACGGCTGCGTCGCCCATGTGTCGGTGGCCGATCCAGTGTGTTCCCGGCTGGGAGATGCGCTGGAGGCTTCGGCCCGCGAGCTTGGCCTGCCGGTGACCCGCGGCGGCACCTATCTTGTGATGGAAGGCCCGCAATTTTCGACCAAAGCGGAAAGCCAGCTCTATCGCAGCTGGGGTTGCTCGGTGATTGGCATGACCAACATGCCGGAAGCGAAATTGGCGCGGGAAGCCGAGCTTTGCTACGCCACCGTCGCCATGGTGACGGATTATGACTGCTGGCACCCTGACCATGATGCGGTGTCGGTGGACATGGTGGTGAAGACGTTGTTCGCCAATGCCGACAATGCGCGCAGCCTGGTGCGGAATTTGGTGCCGCGCATCAGCGCCCCGCGCCCGCCTTGCGAGGCTGGCTGCGATCGGGCCCTGGAATACGCTATCATTACCGCCCCTGAGCGTCGCGACCCGGCGCTGATGGCCAAGTTGGACGCAGTTGCTGGCCGGATGCTGGCTACCAGCTGAAGGATTGGACCAACGCGCGCGGGGCAAATCCCGCCGCGCGCGCATGGGCCACGGCGGCATCTGGATTGGGAAAATCGGCGGCATGAATGCCGCCGAGAACCCAACAACTGGCGATGCCAACCGAAGCCGCCCCCGCCAGATCCGTGCGCGGCGTATCGCCCACGGCGAGGATGCGAGATTTCGGAACGCCCAGCATCTGCTGCACCGGTTGATACACGGCAGCATCGGGCTTGCCGATCCAGCGCGCTTCACCGCCCAGAGCTTCATAGCGTTGGGTCAGCAGGCCCGCGCAAATCAGCCGCAACGGCCCGCGCATCACCTCAAGGTCTGGATTGGCGCAGATCATCTTGAGGTTGTGGCGTCGAAATTCCTGCAACAGCCCTTCCCAATCGGCCAAGTCAGTCGCGCCGCCGGCATCATCGGGGCCGGTATTGAGCACAAAATCTGCGTCCTCGGGCCGCGATACCAGTTCGAGGTCGAGGTCCTGGAACACGTTGTGATCTCGCGCCGGACCGAGATGATAGACCCGCCGGCCGAGGGAAGCGAACCAGGGATCGTCCCGATCGCGTAGCAGAAGATGCGTTGCCTCCCCGCTGGTCATGATGCCGGTGTAGAGATCGTCGCTGATGCCCATGCCGCGGAGACTGGCTTGCGCGACCGAGACACGGCGCGGTGCGTTGGACAGCATCACCGCCGCTTTCCCCGCGTCACGCAGGCGGCGCAGACAATCCGCAGCACCGGCATAGGGCTGCACGCCGTCGTGGATCACGCCCCAGAGGTCGAGGATAAAGCCGTCATAATCATCCGCCAGTGCCGACATTCCTGGGAAAAACTGCATGTCAGGACCTCAGATCCGCGCCAATGGCGGCCGTCACATCAGGGAAACCGGCCTCTTGCAAGGCGGTCAGCAACTCCCGCTTCAGCCGCGGGATCATCGCTGGGCCGCCATAGGCAAACCCGGAATACAACTGCACCAGGCTGGCGCCGGCGCGGAGTTTGGCGAGCACATCAGCGCCGGAAAACACCCCGCCAACCCCGATCAGCACCAGCCGGCCGGCCGCGATTTCCGCCACACGCCGTAATACCGCGGTAGATAGCGGGAACAAGGGCGCCCCGGACAGCCCGCCGGGTTGCGAGACTTGCGGCGACTTCAAGCCTGGCGGCCGCGAGATGGTGGTGTTGGAGATGATGAGCCCGTCCACCCGTTCCGAAATGCAGGCTTCCACGATCGCCGCCAAACCGGCATCCGCCAGGTCTGGGGCGAGTTTGACCAGCAAGGGCGGGCGATTGGGCACGGCTGCGTTGATCGCCTGCAATATGTCGCGCAGCCGATCTTCGCCCTGCAAATCCCGCAGGCCCGGGGTATTGGGGGAGGATACGTTGACCACAACATAATCGGCATGCGGGGCGACCGCCTGCACCAATGCGGGATAGTCTCGCAGCGGTTCGGCGCCCTCTTTGTTGATGCCGACATTCGCCCCAACCGGAACACCCCCCATTCGACGGGCCTTGAGGCGGGCGACATAGGCTTGCAGGCCGGCATTATTGAAGCCCATGCGGTTGATGACCGCTCGATCTTCGGTCAGCCGAAACAGCCGCGGTCGGGGGTTGCCGGCTTGCGGGCGCGGCGTGACGGTGCCGGTTTCCACGAAGCCAAAGCCAATGGCCGACAGACCGGCAATGGCGACCGCATTCTTATCGAAGCCGGCCGCGAGCCCCAGCGGGTTGCTGAACCGCTTGCCCAGCACCGTCACCTGCAATCGCGGGTCATCGGTGGTGCGGTCCCGCCCCGCTAAGCTCAGGGCAAGCCCTTGCAAGGCAAGAGAATGCGCACGTTCGGGGTCCATCCAACGCAGGAGAGGCAGCAGGGTCGATGCGAGCAACATGGTCATACCGACTTCCTGCCGCAATCCGGCCGGATTGGAAAGGGTGAAGGTCAGGCCAAATTCGCCACCGCCACGTTCCCGTCCGCACCTGGCCCACGGGTCTGGGTGACGCAGACAAGGCGCCCGCCATCGCTGGCCGAGATCATCATCATGTCGCCGATGGCAAACATATCGCTCGCCGGATCGAAATAGCCGTCGCGCACCACCTCGGCGAGGGCGTTGCCCGGGGCCTTGTAGTGCCACAGCGTGAAGCCCTGCGCGTAGGCCAGAACCGAGAGGCTGCGAATCGTAACACCCATGATGACGTTCCTTCTGAAGCACAAAAAAAGGGCCGCTTCCGAGTGGAAGCGGCCCTTTGAGGGAGGCGTTGGCGGAGGGTGGACAGAGTCCGCCCCCCGATAGCCCGAAGAGTGCGGCATACGGGAAAGCCTGTCAATGTTTTTTTTCCTATATTATCTATTTTTTCCTATACAACGATGCCCTTAATCCGGAGCGGCCATTCCAACCGGTCCAACGCCTCGCGCCATAGGCGCGCTTCCTCCCGTTCTCCGGGATAATTGGCGTCGGGCGTGCCCTGGCGCTCCCCCCAGACGCGCAGGACCCGGGCATGCAGCAAGCCGACCCGCTGCTGGTGATACAACTGCTCCAAACAACGAACGATGTCATCGGGATCACACGGGCGGACTGGCCCCGATCCCGATCGGCGGGTGCCGTCGCGGCGGGCTGAAAGCGCGGCCATGGTCCAGTGCCACGCTTGCTCAACACTGCGGAACGGAACCGATCGGGGCACGCCACCGCCCCCGGCACGGCGGAGGGTCGCAGGCGACGGCGGCAGGCGGTGTGCGGCATGGACCATGATCATCATCCTTATCGAAGGTAGTTTTGCAAACAAAAAGAACAAATCGCGAACATAAAAACATGCCCGGATCCCCGCTGCAATTCAGAAATGGCAATTTTTTCCTATTTAACTCTGCCAACTTTCCTGTAACGTAAAAATCACAGGCATGGCGCGATCAACGGCGCGCGCCGGATCAGGTCGAAGAGGCGAGAATCGTATGAAACATAACGAGGTATGGCGCGCCCTTGATACGCTCGCGGAGGAGCATGGCTTATCGCCGTCCGGGCTCGCCAAACGGGCCGGCCTTGATTCGACGACCTTCAATCCATCGAAACGCACCATGCCGGACGGGCGTGCGCGCTGGCCGAGCACCGAAAGCGTGGCGAAGGCCTTGGATGCCACGAATGTGACAATTGAGGCGTTTGCCGCTTTGGTGAGTGGCGCGCGCGCCCTGCCCGGCAGCGGACGGGTGAATACCGCGCGGCGCATCCCCCTGATCGGGCTGGCGCAGGCCGGGGGCGAAGGTTTTTTTGATGATGGCGGCTATCCGGTGGGCGGCGGCTGGGACGAGGTGAGCCTGCCGGAGGTTGGCGACCCGCACGCCTATGCGCTCGAAATCAGTGGCGATTCGATGGAGCCGGTCTTTCGCGATGGGGATTTGGTGATCGTATCCCCCGCCGCACCGTTACGCCGCGGCGACCGCGTGGTGGTGCGTACGGCGGCGGGCGAGGTGATGGCGAAACAGCTGGCGCGGCGATCGGCGCGGCGCATTGAGTTGCGCAGCCTGAACCCGGCGCATCCGGATTATAATTTCGACTTGGCCGAGGTTACCTGGGTCCATCGGATCATCTGGGCCAGCCAGTAAGGCCGCCGCCCGCGCTTAATGCAGGCGAAGGTTAAGCCAGCGCGCCCAGGCATTCGCATTCGCGGGCTGGCCAGGCGCCATTTCTGTCTGCAGCACGATCCGATGCGGACCCTGTAGCGGGGGGAATTCCACCGTAATGTCCCGCGTTTGCCCATCAAACAGGCAATGGGACCGCCGCGCACGCACTTCGCCGGCGGTGGTTTGGATCTCCAGATTGAAACATACTGGGGCTGACTGCTCTCCGGCGTGCCAAATGGCTCCGCTCAGTCGCGTATGCCCTGCCAATTCCAACACGACATAGGCACAAGCGGGTGGGGTATCCCCAGGCGGATTGGGATGCAGTTGGCAACAGGTACCGGCGTAGATGAAAAAAACCCAGGGCACCGGTGCGACATCTTGAACCATCACTGCGGCCAACCCGGGGCCGGGGCTGAAAACCCATAGCGGGGCTGGCTGGCTGACGCCTTTGGCGGTGAGCGGTGGCATACGCTCATAGATCTGCTTGCGACCGAATTGGGCATGGCGAAACAGGCGAGACTCGAAACAGGCGGCAACATAGGCCCCCGCACCGGGAACGAGGTCGTCGTAGGTTTCGATGAGGAGCGCATCGAGCGTATTCAGCCAATCCGCAGTCGGGTCGGCGAAAATATAGGCCTCCGCCCCAACGATATCGCATTTGATGAGATCCACATGGGGCCAGTCCGCGTCCCGCAGGAGCTGCTTGATACTATACGCAACAATTCGCTCACCGAATGGGGCTGGCTCGGCAATTAATTGGACCATCGCATCGCCGCCGTGCCGCGTGCGCGCCGACAGCACGGCCGGGTGGCGCCAGGCGGCTGCCTGGCGGCAGGTGATCTGTTGATAGGGCAACGTATTCAGCAAAAGCAGGCGAAAATTATCAGACATCGGTTCAACACAAATAATTTCCGCATCCGGAAACCATTTGGTTAAATAAATTGCCGCATATCCGGCATATGCGCCTAAATCTAAAATGCGATTAGGCGCACAGCTCAATTCTACTTCGTAACACCGATCCATCAAAATACTCGTCATATTTTCTAAATCGGCGGTGCCACATCGAAAATAGATCGGTGCAGGATATTCGGGGAAGAGCGCGAAGCCGAGCCCGGTTTGCCCGGCCGACAGGCGCCGCAGGCAGGCAGCATAGTCAGCACGCAGGGCGGCATCACCCGGCCGCGCCCGCATCGCTCGTTCCAGCTCCATCTTGAGTTCGTGCAGGCTGGTGGCGCCGATTGGGGCGGTCGTGCTGATCACGTTCAGTTTTTGCATCCTGCAACTGGGGATTGCAATTAAGCCTCTTGCGGTTGAATTACGTTGAATTGACGATAATTTGTTGTTACGAATTGGTGAAGGCTAAAAGCGCAGGTCAATGACGTGTGCGGATCGTTACAACGCCACCACAAGGAGGATGCCACACATGGCCGCCAAAATTACACCGGAAAAATTGCTCGGCATCCTGCGCGATACCATCATCGGTGCGGTTCGCCGGGACGGTCCGGATTTGTCGGCCCGCCAATTCGGCGTCTTCCTGATTAGCTATCTGGAGGAGGGGCCGCATACTGTGCGTGGGCTGGCGGCGCGGTTGGAAGTGTCCAAACCGGCCATTACCCGTTCGCTGGACCGGCTGGCCGAACTGGGCTTCGCCAAGCGTGCGCCGGACCCCCGCGACCGCCGCTCTGTTTTGGTGACCCGAACCCGCAAGGGGCAGGATTTTCTCGCTGACCTGCGCGGCAATATGATGGCGGCGCAAAAGGCCAAAGGCACGGCAACGCGCGACGATAGCAAAGGCGGTTGATGCCGCAGTCCTTGGTGCATCGGCGCGATGCACCAAGGAGCTACAGCCCCGGTTCAGGCGGAACGGGTGATCTGGTCGATTTCGGCGAGTTCTTCCGCGCTCATCACCCAGGTGCCCGCTTGGACGTTTTGTTCCAGCTGCTCCGGCTTCGTTGCGCCGGCGATCACGCTGCTGACCGGGGATTGCGCCAGCAACCAGCTAAACGCGAGTTCCAAGGCGGTGTGGCCGCGCGCCTCAGCGAAGTCGATTAAGCGCTCGCTGATCTGCCAGTTACGATCATTGAGATAGCGGTCAGCCAGGCGTTGCGTTTGGGTCAGGCGGGCATCGGCCGGCATCGGTGCGTTGCGGCGATATTTGCCGGTGAGCAGGCCGCTCGCCAGGGGGAAATACGGCAGCAACCCCATGCCATAGCTGCGTGCTGCGGGAATGAGGTCTTTTTCCGCGTCGCGGACAACCAGCGAATATTCATCCTGGCAGGAAACGAACGCATTCAGGTTGGCGGTCTTCGCCGTCCATTGTGCTTCCACCATGGTCCAGGCCGGGAAGTTCGAGCAGCCAAGGTAGCGGACTTTGCCGGCGCGCACCAAATCATCCAGCGCGCGCAGAGTTTCCTCGATCGGCGTGCGGGGATCCTGGCGGTGCTGCTGATAGAGGTCGATATAATCGGTCTTCAGGCGCCGCAGGCTGGCTTCCACCGCCTCGACAATATAGTTCCGGGACGCGCCGAGCTTGTCCGGATTGTCGGTCATCGGCATGGCGTATTTCGTCGCCAGGACGATGTGCTTGCGCATATCGCCCAGAACCTCGCCCATCAGCGTCTCCGACCCACCACGATCGCCATAGACATCAGCGGTGTCGAACAGGGTGATCCCGAGATCGAAGGCTTTGTGGATGACGCGGCGGGTCGCCTCAAGGTCGAGGCGACCGCCGAAGTTGTTACAGCCAAGGCCAATTGTGGACACGCGCAGGCCGGATCGGCCGAGATTGCGGAACTCCATAGCGACACTCCCCAAGGCAATTACAAGATGGGGAGTGTTGCCGGTTCCGCTCGTGGCGTCAAAAGCCGCTGTGGCTTGTGACTAAAGCCCGAGAAAATGGGCCATGGCAAAGCCAATGACAGCCGCGAGACCGCGCCCCAACCAAAAGCCGACTTTAGCTGCCCCAATGCCTTGCGCGAGTTTGGTGGCAATTTCGTCTATCTTGGCCCCTCCGTGCCAACACCGATGAGACATCGACCCCCCGGAAGTTTACCCTTGAGGGCGACAGGTAAAACATCGAAATGGTCATGCCCCGCACGACAGCCCTAACTCCCCTATCCGCCGGTGGCGCTGAAAGCGAGCAAGGCCGCAGGCCGACGCTGGTTTCAGCGCCACCGGCGGCGTCGCCCGAACTCCCGGACCGGCCGCGCCGCCGACGGACATTTACCGCGGCCGACAAGCTCCGGATCCTGGCCGAAGTCGACCGCGCCGGGCCCGGCGGCGGCGGTGCCATCCTGCGGCGCGAGGGGCTCTATTCCTCGGCTCTCACCGATTGGCGTCGCCAGCGCGACGCTGGCGCCTATGAGGCGCTCAAGGCGGTCAAGCGCGGCCCCAAGCGCGCGCCCCCCAATCCGCTGGCGGCCGAACATGCCCAATTGCTGCGCGATAACAAGCGCCTGACCCTCCAGCTTCGCCGCGCTGAGGCGGTCATCGACATCCAAAAAAAAGTCGCTTCGCTGCTGGGCACCCCCTTCCCGACCGACGAGGCGCCCTGATGGATGCCGTGGCCGCCACGGCGCATGAGCCCGGCGTGATCGCCGCCGCCTGCGCCGCGGTGGGGCTGTCGCGCGCCAGTTTCCATCGCCGCCAGGCAGCGGCGAGCCGGCCAGCCGCACCCCCACCCCCCAGGCGCAAACCCGCGCGCGCCTTGGCGGCGGAGGAACGCGGACGCGTCCTTGACCTGTTGCGGCAGGACAGGTTCGTGGATCAAGCGCCGGCCGAGGTCTATGCCACCCTGCTCGACGAGGGCCTCTACCACTGCTCGATACGCACCATGTATCGGATTTTGCACGA